>DLRK01000033.1 GCA_002501065.1 Akkermansiaceae bacterium UBA7890 | reverse complement strand
ACAAGGGGACCACAAGGGGACCAGCTCTCCCCGCAGCCGGCATCTCACCGGAGCGGAGCGGGCGCTAGCGAAGCGTCAGGCGCAGTCGGACGAAGCGGTCCGTCCCACTCAGCCGGAGCCAGATGGTTCGGGTGCCATCCCCGTTGTTGACCGAACCGGCATAGACCACATTCTCTGGGTGCCAGGATAAGAGATCACTGGAGCTCTCGGCGGCGAGTTGGGCATCATCTACGCCGATCGCCACGGTGGTGGAGAAGAGGGTGAGATCATCGGGATCAATCGCGGTGGCGGGGTGAGGGTCCGGGCCCTGCGGGGTTCCTCCGATAACGTACTCCGTGAGCGCCACCAGGGCATCTCCCTCGGGGTCCTCGAGAGGCTGCACGTTTCCGTGGGCAGTACTCCAGGTTGCATAGTCGATCGCATCGCTCTCGCCGGGGTTGCCCCCAAGAGCGGCGCTGCTCCGCCAATTCTCCGGAAGGGCCAGGTCGACGCTCGGCTCTTCTGGCGCGATCGGGATCAGGCTGTAACCCTTACCATCGGCCGACTCCGGCCAGGGCGCATTCTGATCGTAGGAAAAGTCCGCGATGGTTTGCCCGTCGGCGGCCAAGACGTGGATCCGCTCTCCCTGATTGCGGAAGCCGGTGCCGGAACTTTGGTAGCTACCTACCACCGTGGCGGAGGGGAAGAGGGCGGCGTAGCGTTCCTGGAAGGCGGCCGCATTGCCCACGAGCACCACCCGTTGGCTGGGTGCCACCTGGGTGCCCGGCGGAATCGTGAATTCAATTCCGGCATCGAAGGTGACTCCGCCGGCATCCACCGGGCCTGCACTGATGTTCTGGAACTCCGCAAACTCAAACTGATCCTTGTCATCAAATCCGGCTGCGAGTTCGGCCGCACTGGGATCGGCGGGGTTGTACATCAATTCGGTGAGCACGAAATTCGCGGGGCTGGCGGCCACTACCGTGCCGGTGTTGGTGACATCGATGGTGTCGCTGCTGACCACATTCCCATCTAAGTCGAGTGCTTCGAGGGTGACGGCATTGAGTCCAGGTCCGAGGGGAACTTGAACCTGCCAGGAGTTTTGGTCGGTCCAGGTCACGGGCAGGAGAGTGTTCGATCCGGCGAGACGAATGCTCCGAACTGTGATCCAGCCGTCTCCGGCGACTTGCACCGGAGTGACCGCCGAGTTGAAGGCATTTCCTCCGTTGGTGGTGATCGAGAAACCGACCGGGGGCACCGCTGACCGGATCTGCTGGGTGGCGTAGGCGGCGCGTTGCTGAATGAAGCTGGTGAGGGTGGTGATATTGCCCTGGCCCGTCAGGAAGCTTTTGTAGTGATTGACCCAGAACGCCATGTAGCCGGAGCTGTACGATTTGCGGAGGATGTCGTTCATGTGGCCCCAGAAGAGCCGCTTGTGGACAGGATCCTGGAGGAGCCGCGTGAGATCCGAGTTGATCGTCAAACTGGAGGTCGACCCGCGAACGAAGGAAAAGTCCATGTCCCAAGGAAAGAGGAGTATGCGCCCGTCAGAGGGACGGTGGTAGAAGCGGGCATTATGGGCGTTCCCGTTATCGAAGTAACTGTCGCCCACCGCTGAGAGGCTCACGCCGGCGTAGCAACGCAACCACTGGTCGACATCGATCACAGTGTCGGCATTTACATTCATCGCGCTACTGCCCATGGAGAAGAGTTCGCCCAGGCTCATGATCCCGCCAAAGTCGTCCTTCACCTGGTTGTTGCGAAGCTGGAAGTAGTAACGCCACGCCTCGTTGTTGTCGCCGAGATCCCGCACCGGCACGCCGACCACGCTGTCCGGATTGGGTCGTTTCAGGCCCTCCACTCCGCCGGTGGTGGTGGTCGGGTAGTAGATCAACTCGTAGTTGTAAAGGGCCCCTTCGGCTCCATTGGCGAACTGGGATTCCAGGAATTCATTGCTGAAGCGAGCGAGCTGAAGCTGGGCCGAGCCGTTACTCACGCCGGGCGCGTCGAGGAAGACGATGTCGTTGTGCAGGGCGGGAATTCCACCCGCGCGATTCAGGTAGTGCCAGATCAGGATTTCGTCCTGGCCGAAGGTGCGACCGAACTTCCATCCGCCGGAGCGGTCCAGTCCGATCGAATCAAGGACCCCGCGGAATTTTTGGTCGGCATTGAAGGCAATGCTGAACCCGCGCCGGTTGAGGTCGGGACGGCCGCGCTGACTTCCCTTGAGCCGGACGCGCACGTCGTAAAAGACCTCGTCTTCGTAGATGAGGGTGCCGCCGATGCGGTGGTTGCACATCAGGTTCGTGTTGGCGCCCAGGACCGCCTCGTCCGAGTTGAGCATGACGATCTCGAGGTGCTGGGCGGGATGGGCACTGCTGGTTTCGGCTCCCACCCGGTAGAGGGCGCGGGACTCGCGACCTGCCGCCGGGAAGGTGGTCATTGCGCCCAGACTGTCCTCCGCTTCGAGGTAGAACTGCACCTTGGTGTTTGCACTCTGCCCCGGAACTTGGCCCTGGAAGAGTCCTCCGCCCGCATCGACCATGGCGACCTGGTTGTAGGTGGTGCCATTGGTGGACCAGTGAAGAGTGACCGCCGCCACCCCATCCGGGTCGCTGACAATTCCCTGGATGGTGACGGGTGCTCCGCTGGAGGGACGAAGCGGGGCGTGTCCGAATTGATCGGTGCTCGGTCCCAGGTTGGCAATCGCCGTGGAATTGGCCGTGCCAGGAGTGCCGCAAGGAACGGGCTGGAGCAGGACATGGGTCTTGGCCACCCGGTCGAAGTAGAGCCGGGTATTGAGGAGGGGATTGCCGGTGAGCCACTTGGCGCGGAAGGAGATTTGGTAGTCCCGGTTTGAGTTGATCGCGACGAAAGAGTTGCCGGACTTGAGGGTGATCTCGGCCTGGTTTTGTTGATGCCACATCGGTCCGGTGGCCACGACGTGGAGGACCTTGCCGCCGCCGTCGGGATCGTCGATCACCAACGAGCGTCCGTGTAGTCCGTGGGTGCCGAGCATGCGCCAGTGGTCCGGGGTGGTATCCACGGGATCGCCCTCGAAGTCACCGTTCTGGATCAGCTCCCGCGCAGTTCCGTCCGGGTCTTCAATCACGCTCAGGTCATCGAGGAGAATCTCGCCGGCATCGAGGAGACCGAAGATGAACTCGTGGTAGGTGGAGGGATCTCCGGTCCCGGGAAAACGCTGGGCGCGGGCGCGATGGGTGAAGCTCTGCCAACTGCCCCGGCCGGATTCGTCGCTGGCGGCCCACGACTCGGCGAGGAAGTTGTCGGCGTTGGAGTCCTGCAATTCGAGGCTGGATCCGTTCCCGTCGGCGGTGTCGGGCCAACGGCCACCGTCGTAGTAGTGCACTTCATCGACCGGATTCTGAACGGCGTCCTCGAGTTTGAGATAGCCCTGGTCGTTGTTGAGGCGTCCGTTGAACTCGCCGGCGATGGCGATGCCGGGGAATTTGGCGGCCAGCGCGCTGGGGTCCCGGGCGACTACCAGGTAGTCGCCCGGCGACATGGTGGTGTCTTCCGGAAACTGAAAGGCGATCGTTCCATCGAGAGACCAGCCAGTCATGTTCACCGGTTCCGTGCCGCGGTGGTAGAGCTCGATCCACTCTTCTCCGATCTCGGCGTAGTCCTGGGACGGGATGCCTCCGGCATCGACCAGCATAGCGGTGACCTCGAGGCCGAAGATGATGTCGGCGTTTCCGATCTCGGCTTGATGCACTTCGACCGAGATCCGGTTGGCGCCCACCACGAAGACTCCACTCGGGACCACGAGGGGATCCTTCAGGGTGGCATCGTTGGTGGCGGGACAGGTTGCAACGGTGGTTGCGTCGATTGCGCCCCCCGGCATGCAGAATCGTCCGACCTCTGCTCCATTGACATGGAAGACCGCCCCGTCATCGACGAGATGGCGAAGCTCCACTTCTTCCAGGCGATTGATCTGATCCTGGGTGAGGGTGATCTCCCGTTCGAAGTAGTAAGTCACCACATAGGGATTGTTGAGGGCCGGCCAGGTAAGATTGGTGAGAATGGGGTGGGGAAAGATCCCGCCCAGGTCAAAACCCAGCAGTCCGCTCCCGGAGGACCAGTCGCCACCGACGGGGTGAGCGCTTTGGGCCCAGTCGGCGCCGGGATCATTGCCAGACTGGTTGTAGCGCCAGGGTTCGTTCCAATCTGAAACTACCTCCGGGGATACTCCGGCGGCCTGGGCCTCGCGTTTGGGCTGTGGACGATGATGGTACATGATCTCGTTGATCACGATGGCGTCCTCGATCGAGAATCTGTTAGAGTCGCCCGGAGTGGTCTCGCTTGGCGTGAGAAAGCGATCTTGTGCAGTGGCGCCCTCCTTGCGGGCGAGAGGCCGGTTCTTCACGCGCACGGCATCGAGGACACGGTCTCCGGTAGCAGATTCCAGGAAGAGGCGTCCCTCATCGGAGACGCGAAAGCCCAGTGAAGTCTCGTCCACGAGGAGGCGCGCGCCCGAGGCGAGAGAGCCCGCCGCAAGAACATGCACTCCTCCCCCGGGGTTGGCAGGATTCTCAAGGGCGAAGTCGCTGAGCTCGACCGGGCCCGCGCTGGGGTTGTGCAGTTCGACCCAGAAGAGGGGGGAGTCACCGGAGGAGACTTCGCTGATCAGCAGTTCGGCTGATTCTCCCGACGTTCCGGAGATGAGCGCTTCCAGTTCCAGACCGAAGACCACGTCGCTGCTGGTGTCGCTGGCCTGGTGGACCTCCACCGAAAAGCGATTACTTCCTGCCACGAGGTCGCCCAGGGGAAGGGAGACCGGCCCGGCGAGCTGAGCCTCACCTCCGGCATTGGCAGTGTCATCCGGAGCGATCAGGCCGGGGTCCATCTTGTAGCGCCAGACCTCATCGCCGTTGAGGTAGAAGACCGCGCCATCGTCGATGAGATGGCGGAGCTTGAGCTCTTGCAGGTTGGCGAGTTGGGACGCGCTGAGAGTGAATTCGGTTTCGAAGTAGTAAGTGAGCACGAAGGGATCATTCAGTCCCGGCAGTGTCAGATTGGTGCCGATGGCAAGGGGCAGGGCATTCAGTTCGGCTGCCAGGACACCCGGCCCTTCTTCCCAACCGTCCACCCCGACCAAGTGGGCACTGTCTTCCCAACCCGCGGGGGGAGTAATCCCACTTTCGTCGTAGCGCCAGGTGGAATCGAACTCTAACAGCTTCACCGATGTGTCCCCAAAGTTTTCCGATCCCGGAGTGCCTCCCGCCACCCCGCTGGAAGTCCAGTTCTCGGGGAGGCCGCTGGCGAGGCGGGGGCGGCGCTTGGCGAGGCTGGTCCCCGATCCATCCGGGGAGATCGGCCAGCGTCCACTGTCCCCGAAGTCGATCTCATCCATGAGGCGATCGCTGTTGTTGCGAAGGCGGACACGTTCGCCGTTGTTATTGAGGCTGCCTTGGAAGGGGCCGTGGGTTGCGCCTGCTCCGCCCGCGAGACCTTCCACCACCAGGTGGCCGCCGCCCGCGATTACGGTCCCGGCTGGGAATTGATAGTCGATGCCACCGGAGATGCGCCAATCGCTCAGGTCGACATCGACCGTCATCATGTTGTGCAGCTCGACCCACTCGAGCTCGTCGTCGCGCGGGTGGTACATGAGTTCGTTAAAGCTCACCACCGCATCGAGGGCGGGAGCCTGACTTGAGAGGCCCAGAACGGCGAGGGCGGGGACGAGGAGCCAGCTTCGGGGAATCAGCTGCATGGAGGGGGAACTGCAAGATAGAGTGGGGAGACAGGCCTTGGCAAATGCCCTCCCAAAAAAAGAAAACCGCGCGCTCGGAGGCCGGGCGCGCGGATCGAGCAAAGTCGGTCGGGCTGATCAGCGCCGGCGACGGGCCACGAGACCGAGTCCGAGGAGTCCCAGGAGGACGGTGGACGGTTCGGGGATTACTCCGCCGACCTGAAAGTTGTCGCTCCAGAGGCGATCCGCTCCCGCTCCCCCGATGCCAACAAAGGCGTTGTTGAGGATGCCGGCAAAGGCTCCGCCCTCGAAGGTAGTGAGATCGACCGACCCGCGGGGTTCTTCGTTCACATAGAAGGCCAGGACCTGG
>DLRK01000195.1:23383-23802 GCA_002501065.1 Akkermansiaceae bacterium UBA7890 | reverse complement strand
GGGGCGGCTATTTCGGACCGGGCCTGGGAGGTGGTCATGCCCAGACCGCCTTCAGTCCCGATGTCGATGGGGATATCGCCGGACCCACCCGGGAAATCACCGTGGCGTGGTGGGGGCGGGTCGACGCCTTCAATCACAGCTGGCAGATCGGAGTGGGGCGCGGGGAAGGAAGTAACTGGCGCTTCCACCGCTGGAGCGGCAACCCGACCATGGCCTGGCAGGGAGGCAGTAACGACATCCATGCCAACGCTGCGGAATTCAATATTGACGACGGTGAATGGCACCACTTCGTGGGAACCTCCAACGGGGTGGCCAATGTGCGGGCTCTCTGGATCGACGGAGAGGAGGCGGTTTCCACCGTGCTCTCCGGCCCTCTGAATTCCGACCCAAATCTCCCCCTGATGATCGGCAACAACCCG
>DLRK01000195.1:0-23011 GCA_002501065.1 Akkermansiaceae bacterium UBA7890 | reverse complement strand
ATCGACGATGTCGCGATCTGGCGACGCGCCCTGACCGGGGAGCAGATCCAGGCGCTCTACCTCGCCGGTACCAACGGGGAGAGCCTGGGAGACCTCATCACCGGTCCCGGACTGGATCCGCTCGGACTCGCGGTCAGCCTCGCCAGCAACGATCCCCTGACCATCCGCGCCGAGTTCAACACCCAGCTCGCGAGACAGTATGACCTCCTGGTCAGCCCCGATCTGAACTCTGCACCTGAATCGTGGACGGAACTGGCCGGGTTCCAGGATATTCCGGCCGATCCCTCGGGACGGGCGAGCGTGGACTTCCCCGCCCCCTACGCGGGAATAGGTTTCATCGCAGTCCGCGAGGAGGGCCTCCCCGCCTTCTTCACGGAGGATTTTGAATCAGGTGCGGGTGACTGGGTCGCGGTTGTCAATGACGCCGGAAACAACACCCTCTGGGAACTGGGCACGCCTTCCGGCAGCACGGGACCGATCACGGGAGCCGACGGCTCGGCCAACGCCTTCTCCACCAATCTGGGGGACTACGGAATGGACTCCGACATCTCGCTCTTCTCACCACCCCTCGACTTCAGCGGTCTGCCGGGAGCAGAGTTGACCTTTGAGGCCTTCCGGGATGCCGACGGCTTCGCAGACACCGCGACTGTCCGCTTCCGCCGGGTCGGTGACGATGTCCAACTGGGGGCTGACCATACCCTGGACATGACCGCCTTCGATACCGCCTACACCGGCATCAGTGTCCCGGTCCCGATCGAGGTCATTGGCGAGAATGTTCGTATCGAGTTCAACTTCGTGAGCGATGGAACCGCGGACGCCTTCAGCGGTCTCTCCATCGACAACGTGAAGGTGGAAGCAGCCGCGCCCTAGGCCGGATCATTCGATTCTCAAGGCGGTGAGGCCCCTGTGGCTTCACCGCCTTTCCTTTGACCCCGGGTCTCAGTGAGCCCGCTCGATGTGACTTCGTGGATGAGATCGGTCAAAACGGTTGGGTGCGGGAGATTTCACCCCAGTGCACATCTCCCGAAATGCAGACCACCCCGCTCGCACACGTAGTGGCGAGGACATCGACAACACATCAGGACAACGGAATTCTGCGTTGAATAACTCCACGCCCTGCAAAAAATCGGTGATGCCTGGCTGCGGATCAGGGAAAATCCACTAAAACATGGCAAAACCCGGGACCACATGACCTGATCTCACCTCTTTGTTTCCGTGACCCCTCGCAACCCTCGCCCTATTTTTCCCCATTACTCACACAGAATGACCATGCGGAACATAATCATCCCTGTTGCCGTTGTCTGCGCCTCGCCGGTTGCTCAGGCCCGCGAAATCTCCTTCAACCAGGATATCCGGCCCCTCCTTTCCGATCGTTGCTTCGCCTGTCACGGTCCTGATGAACGTGAGCGCAAGGCCAAGCTGCGCCTCGACCAGTCCGACGGACCGGAAGGTGCCTATCGGACCCACGATGACATCACCTCCATCAAGCCCGGCTCGCTTGAAGACAGTGAACTCTGGTATCGTATTACCACCACTGATGAGGACGACCGCATGCCACCCGAGAAGACACACAAGAAGCCGTTCAACGGGGAGGAGCAGGAAATTATCAGACAGTGGATCCTTGCGGGAGCACCCTACGAACAGTTCTGGGCCTTCGTGCCGCCAAGCCCCCCCTCCACCCCGGAAGTCACGGACAAGAACTGGAGCCAACAGGAAATCGACCTCCATATCATGCGGCGTCTCGAAAGCGAGCAGCTTGCTCCTTCACCCGATGCTGACAGGCGCACTCTCATCCGGCGTCTCAGCTTCGATCTCACGGGCCTGCCCCCAACCCGCATGGAGCTACGCGCATTCCTCGCCGACGAGAGCCCCGGAGCTTACGAGAAACTTGTGGATCTTCTTCTTTCCCGGAAACAGTACGGCGAACACATGGCCCGCTACTGGCTCGACCTTGTGCGCTTCGCCGACACCAACGGAATGCACAAGGACTTCTACCGGAACAATATCGCTTATCGCGACTGGGTCATCAGGGCCTTCAACGGGAACCTTGGTTACGACGATTTTGTGCGCTACCAGCTGGCCGGCGACCTCTATGACCAGCCCGACAGCGATCAACTCGCTGCCACCGGATTCCATCGCCTCCATCTCATCATCGATCGTGGCACCGCCCTGCCTGAGGAAAGTTTCTTCAAGAACGTAACTGATCGCGTGACTTCCGTGGGCACCGCCTTCATGGGAATGACCGTGCAATGTGCCAGCTGCCACGAGCACAAATACGATCCCCTCACTCAAAAGGACTTTTATTCCCTCTTCGCCTTCTTCAACAATATCGATGCCCAGTCGGAGACCAACGGCGGCGAAAAAGGCGGACTGCAGCCACCCTTCACGCAACTGGGCACTCCCGGGGAACAAGCCGAACTGAAGGACATCGATGCCAGGCTGGCCATCCTCAATCCCAAGGTAGAGCAGGCCAAGAAAATCGCACTCGCGGAGAAAGACCCGGAGAAAAAGAAGCCGCTCATGCAGGCTGCCCGTGAACTTGTCGCTCAGAAAAACCCCCTTACCCGCAGGCGGACCCAGCTCGACAAGACCATGATCAAGGCCATGGTCATGAAGGAGCGGGGGGAGGTGCGCAAAACGCATGTCATGAAGCGTGGCCGCTACGACGATCCGGGTGAGGAGGTCACCCGGGACACTCCCGCTTTCCTTCCTCCGCTCAAAAAGAAAGGGGAAGTAGCCTCCCGCATGGACCTGGCGGAGTGGTTCGTGTCCCGGGAAAACCCACTCACCGCCCGTGTCGCCGTCAACCGCTTCTGGCAACAGATTTTCGGAGTGGGACTGGTCAAGACTTCGGAAGACCTGGGCGCTCAGGGCGAAGTTCCCAGCCACCCGGAACTCCTTGAGCATCTCACCGTTTCCTTCCTCGAATCGGGTTGGGATATCAAGGCCCTCATGAAGCAGATCGTCATGTCGCGCACCTACCGCCAATCCTCGGTGGCCGATTCCGGGCAATTCAGGAAGGACTCGGAAAACCGACTCCTGTCCCGCGGATCACGCTTCCGCCTGGATGCCGAAATGATTCGTGACCAGATCCTCGCCACCAGCGGATTACTTTCGGGGGAGATGTACGGGAAAAGCGTCAAGCCCCCTCAACCCGACGGACTCTGGAAGGCCGTCACCATGATAGGAGAACGTTTCAAGGCCGACAGCGGCGAGGACATCTACCGCCGCAGCATCTACACCTACTGGAAACGCGGGATGCCACCCCCTCAATTGACGATCCTGAATGCTCCCATCCGTGATACCTGCATCGCCCGCCGCGAACGCACCAACACCCCCTCGCAGGCGCTTCTCCTCCTGAACGAGAACGAGTATCTCAAGGCCGCGCGCCACCTGGCCCGGAAACTGATCACACAGGAGACCCCCCGGACCGGCGATCCTCTCGCCGTGGCTTACGAGACAATCACCTCGCGCCTGCCCGATCCAAAGGAACGCGCCCTCCTCGAACTCCTCGTGAAGGACCTCGAAAAGAGTTATCTGGAGAATCCCAAGCTGACCGAGGAGCTTTGCGCCGGAGTGACTCTCAACACCGCCGGTGAGCGCGCAACCCTCGCAGCATGGACCGTCCTTTTGAACACGCTCTACAACATGGACATCACCAAGACCCGTCAGTAGAGAATTCCCCCGATGCGATCAGCACGCGGGGACATCACACCACTTCACAATCATGTCTGACCTTCTCTCCGCCACCACCGACCTGCAGTCCCGTCGTTCCTTCCTTCTCAACTCCGGGATGGGACTGGGAACAACCGCCCTGGCCTCGCTCCTTCCGCAGATCGGGGGCGCTGCCCCCAGGGGACTCCATCACACTGCCAGGGCCAAGCGCATCATCTTCCTCTTCATGGCCGGTGCTCCCAGCCAGGTCGATCTCTTCGACCACAAGCCGGACCTGCACAAACTCTTCCGGACGGAACTGCCCATGTCAGTGACCAAGGGCCAGCGGGTCACCACCATGACCCGGGGACGACAGCAATTGGTGGCCCCCACCATGTTCAAGTTTGCGCAGCAGGGAAAGAGCGGAGTCTGGATGAGCGAACTTCTGCCTCACCTCTCCAAGGCGGCTGATGACCTCTGCTTCATCCACTCCTTCAACACCAACGCCATCAATCACGACCCCGGAAAGACCTCCTTCTGCACCGGTTCTGAGATTCCGGGCAAACCGAGCATGGGCGCCTGGCTCAGCTACGGACTGGGCTCGCTCAACAAGGACCTTCCGGACTTCGTGGTGGTCCCCTCCGCATTCTGGAGTGGCCGCGTGAACGTGCAGGCTCTCTACTCCCGCCTGTGGGGAAGCGCATTCCTTCCGTCCAAACATCAGGGAACTTCCCTGCAGACCGCCGGGGATCCTGTCCTTTTCCTCTCCAATCCCAGGGGAATCGATACCGAAGTAAGACGGCGCATGCTCGACACCCTTGGCAAGATAAACGGCAAGCATCATGAGGAAATCGGTGATCCTGAGATCCAGACCACCATTGCCCAGCAGGAGATGGCCTTCCGCATGCAGAAGTCCGTCCCGGAGCTGGCCGACATCTCCGGGGAACCGAAGGATGTTCTCGAAAAGTATGGGCCGGAAGTGAGCAAGCCCGGCTCCTACGCGCGCAACTGTCTCCTCGCCCGGCGCATGGCGGAACGAAATGTCCGTTTCGTTCAACTTTTCCACCGGGGCTGGGATCATCACTCCAGCCTTCCCGCCAACATGCGCGGCCAGTGCCAGGACGTCGATCAACCCACCGCCGCCCTGCTCTCCGATCTGAAAACGCGTGGACTCCTGGATGATACCCTCGTCGTCTTCGCCGGGGAGTTCGGCCGCACCGTCTACGGGCAGGGTAACATCACCCGCGACAATTACGGACGCGATCACCATCCACGCTGTTTCTCGGGCTGGATTGCCGGCGGCGGCATCAAGGGTGGCATGCACTACGGCAGGACCGACGATTTCAGCTACAACGTGGTGGAAGATCCGGTCAATGTCCGCGATCTGCACGCCACCATGCTGCACCTCCTTGGAGTCGATCACCGACGCCTGAACTTCTCATTCCAGGGGCTGGACCAACGCCTCACCGGTGTGTTGGAGTCCCGCGTGATCAAGGAGATCATCACCTGATCCGCCCATCCGGAACAGCAGCACCCCTGCCTCCCCAACTGTGGTAGATCGGGATGAACCGACCCAGTGGCAGAGGGCATGAACCTCGTTCTGGAGCGGCATATTTTGGATGCCTCCTCCTTTGTAATTGGTATAGTTCCTGACTCCCACTACAACGCACGAACAAAACCCATGACGCTCTTCAGTCGTTCCGCACCAACTCTCTGCCTCCTCGCCATCGGACTCCTGATGGCTTCGCCAGCCTCTGCTCGACTCTACATCACGGAGTTCATGGCAAACAACAGGGTAACCATCGAGGATGAGGATGGTGATGCCACTGACTGGATAGAGATCTTTAACTCCGGAACTGAACCCGTAAACCTTGAGGGTTACTTCCTCACTGACGCGGCGGATACACTCACCATGTGGAGTTTCCCGGCAGTCGAGATTGCCGAGAACGGCTTCCTGCTGGTATTTGCCTCGGGAAAGGATCGTCGTAACCCCGGCTCAGAACTCCATACTAACTTCAGGCTTTCCAGCGATGGGGAGTACCTGGCCCTTGTCAACCCGGACGGCACTTCAGTGGTTGCGGAATTCGGCACCGAGGAAAACCCTATTCCTGAACAGTTTGAGGATTCCTCCTACGGTCTCATGCAGGGAGGCGGTCTGACGCCCACCGTGTTCATCGGTTCGACGCAACAGGCCAGGGTCATCATTCCCGCGGATGACTCACTCGGAGGAGACTGGACCGTGCAGGAATTTGATGACTCCGGGTGGCAAGCCGCCCAAATGGGGATCGGCTACGACGAGAACAACACCTATGCTCAGGAGTTCGGGACAAATGGCAATCTCGGCAATGATTTCAATGACGTGAACACATCGGTCTATATCCGTGTTCCCTTCGAGGTCAGCGACCCGTCAACGATCACCAACCTCACCCTGAAGATGAAATACGATGACGGGTTTGTTGCCTACCTCAACGACAACCTGGTTGCCGACGCCAATGCACCCGGAGGATTAGCCTGGGACTCTGAGGCAACGGGCAACCATTCAGATGGCGAAGCCGTGGTTTTCCAGGACTGGAATATCACCTCTTTTGTGAACAGACTAACCACCGGCACGAATGTCCTCGCCATTCACGGGCTTAATGACGGCCTCACCAGTTCAGACATGCTGATCACTGCAGAACTCCGCGGCACAAGGATCACCGACCCGTCGCTTGGAGGTCCCGGTTACCTGGCCATACCCTCACCTCGCACCTTCAACGGCGACACTTTCGACGGATTTGTCCGTGATACTTCATTTAATATTGACCGCGGCTTCTTCGAGGAACCCTTTGACCTTGAAATCACCTCCTCCACCGAGAGGGCTGAGATCCGTTACACGCTGGACGGGAGCCCTCCAAGCCCCACAAGCGGACTGGTATACACCGGGCCCATCCCGATAACCGGAACAACAGTGGTGCGTGCCATGGCTCACCTTGCCGGATTAAGACCGACCAATGTCGACACCCAGACCTACCTCTTTCCCGAGGACGTTGTCAACCAGCCAGCCATGCGCACCTCCGTTACCCGGTCGGCAACCCTGGGACCCCAAATGGTCAACTCCCTGAAGGCAGTACCTGCCGTCTCAATCGTCACGGACAATCCTGGTCCGTTCCAGAATGAGGGAGGCAGCAATATCCGCAGTGAGTCGCCGACGTCCGTGGAGATGATCTTTCCCGACGGCAGACCCGGCTTCCAGGAAAACGCCGGGTTAAAGCACTTCGGGGGTTACTACACCAATTTCCGGAAGAAGAGCTTCCGTATCGGCTTCCGCTCGCAATACGGCGCCACCAAGGTCAACTATCCCCTCTTCGACGACTTCGAATACAAGCACTACCCGCCGACCGACCGCTTTGACATCATGGACCTGCGCAGCGGTTCCCACGACATGCGCTCACGCGGCGCCTACATGTCCAACCGATTCACGGACGACTCCATGCTGGATATGGGCAACCTTGCCCCGCACGGACGCTTTGTGCATGTCTACCTCAACGGCAGTTACTGGGGACAATACCACCTGCGTGAGCGCTGGAATGCCGACATGGCTTCAAGCTATTTTGGAGGTCCCAAGGCGGACTATGACGCGGTCAACCTTAATGACGGGTTCCGCAACGATGAGAAAGTCTACGACGGTGACGGCGTCTTCTGGAATGAGGCAAAGACACTGGCATCAGGGTCCAATCCATGGGTAAACAACAATAACAACATCGATGTCGCCAACCTCATCGACTTCATGCTGCTGTGGGTAAGCGGCGATTCGGAAAGCGAAGTCAGACTGCTCGGGTCCAAGGCCCAGGGGCAACCCTTCCGCTTCCAGATGAAGGACGCCGATGGCTACCTGCGCAGCCCCAGCAGCGGCAAAGCAAGCAATGCCGGTCCCCTGGATTTGATGTCACGACTGCGCAACGGCAACACGGACTTTGCCATGCTGGTCGCCGACCGTATCCACATGCACTTCTTCAATGACGGGGCATTGACACCGTCACAAAACATCGAGCGCCTGCAAAAGCGTGTCGATGAAGCCCGGCCGGGCTTTATTGCCGAGTCCGCGCGCTGGGGAAATCGCTTTCGCGAATATCAGGACTGGCTCAATTACCAGCAGAACCTGATGAACAGCCACTTTCCGGGACTGGCCAACACCATGATCGGGCGCTTCAGATCTCAGGGAATGTATCCCGACATCATTGCACCGGTGTTCAGCCAGCATGGTGGATCCATCCTCCCCTCTACCCCTGTCACCATGTCAACGGATGCCGACACGATCTACTACACCCTGGACGGAAGTGATCCACGCCTCCCCGGCGGAGTTCCCAACCCCATCGCCTCCCTTGCCTCCTTCGGTGGCGGAAATCCAGCTGATCCCCCCCAGACCTTCATCACCACCGGGCACGTATGGAAATTCCTCGATGACGGCAGCAACCAGGGCACAGCCTGGCGCCAGAACGGGTTCGATGACTCCTCCTGGTCCCAAGGTCCCTCTGAACTCGGCTACGGCTCCGATGGAGAGGGATCGGGCACGACCCTCTCCTACGGACCAAGCAGCAGCAACAAATACGCCACCACCTACTTCCGGACCGACGTGGACATCCCCGACCCCTCCAAGTTTCTCCGTTTCACGCTCCGGTTGAAGTACGACGACGCGGCTGCGGTCTACCTCAACGGGGCCGAGATCATCCGCACTCCCAATCTCTCGGCCAATGCCACCTCCAACCAGTACGCCACCAGCACCACCAACAGCGAGGACTCGTGGTTCGACTACACCATCCCGATCAGTTCGTTCCACCCCGGAACAAACAACCTTGCTGTTGAGATCCACCAGGGCAGTGGCACCAGTTCGGACATGCGCATGGACATGGTTCTCCGTGGAGAAACCACCGCCGGAGGAGGAGGCGGCGACAACGTCTCTGATCCCATATACTTCAATGATCCCGCCAAACTGCGAGCCCGGGCCTATAACAACGGCACGGGGGAGTGGAGTGCCCTCAACGAAGCCCTCTTCACCATCAACACGGAACCGGCAGCTTCTGGCAATCTCGTCATTGCCGAAATGCACTATCATCCCACCAACCCGGGCACAGCCACTGAGTCTGCAGTGAGCACCGACCGTGACGACTACGAGTTTCTCGAGTTCCTGAACATCGGATCAAGGAACATCGACCTCACCGGCGCCCGCTTCAACGAAGGTATCAACTTCACCTTCCCCGAGAATACCGTCCTTGCTCCCGGCGGCCGACTGCTTCTCCTCCGCAATCACCTCGCCTACGAGGCGCGCTACGGTTCTCTTCCCGGCATCCAGTGGTTCGAATACACCGGTCGCCTCAGCAACGACGGCGAAGCCATCGTCCTCTTGGACGCCGATCTCGAACCCATCCTCGATTTTTTCTACAACGACCAGCCCCCCTGGTCCACTGCCGCCGACGGGACCGGGCCCAGCCTGGTTCTGATCAATCCTTTTGACGATCCGGACCACGGCCAGGCTGCCAGCTGGGCTGCCAGCCGTAATCCGGGCGGTTCTCCCGGAACAACGGAACCCACCGGGGTGGACTATGCCTCCTGGGCCACCACCAGCAATGTTCAGGGCGGACCCGACGATGATGATGACCACGACACCATCAGCAACTTCATGGAGTTTCTCCATGGATCGCGCCCGGATGCAGCCGGTGATGCCCCTGAACTGCAGATCAACGTGCAGAGCCTTGAAATCAATGGTGAAACCGACGACTACCTCGTTATCACCTACCAGAGGAACCTCAACGCCCTGGGCACTCTCACCATCGAACTCTCCAGCGATCTCGTCACCTGGACCTCCGGTCCAGACCTGACCGAACTTCTGACGCAGGTCGACAATGGAAACGCCACCACCACTGTAACGGTGCGCCTGAAGAACCCGGTGAGCACTCAGGGCAATATCTTCTTTGCCCGGTTGCGGGGAGAGTGATCCTGCAGATCCGGAAGATCTTCGGGGGAAGAGCTCTGCCATTCCATCAAGCTGCCCTGATCCGGAGCGATTTCCCCTCCCGGCAGGCTGCTCCGGCAACTGCGGCAGTCCCGGGGACAGTCCCACGATTCGACTGCCCATGCCGCCGTTATCAGGTAGCGTCATGAAACAGGCCCCCGCTTTGCCATGAAGGGACTGAGTGATTGAAAGAGACCCGGATTTCTGCGGTAACTTTGCGAAGCACATGAAGATTCACCCTGCTGGCGCTCTCCTTGCCCTCCTCATCGGCACCCTCGCGATCACCCACGCCGACATCTACAAGATTCGCATCGACCCGCACTGGGCTCCCGATGGCTCCTGGATGTGGTATCGCAACAATCTGGCAAAGGGAGAACGCGAATTCATCCTGGTCGATCTGAAAAAAGGACTGCGCCAGCAGGCCTTCGATCACGACAAGTTGGCCACCGCCCTCAAGGAAGCGGGTGCGGGTGAACCCGGGGCCACTCAACTGCCCCTTGAGGATCTGAGCTTCGATCTGCAGAAGGGAACCACCTCGTTCCGCATGCAGGGGAAATGGTACCGGTGCGATCTCGGAAACTACCGGATTGAATCCATCGAGAAACCGCAGGTTCCAGCCCCTGCGCCCAGGGAGGAGGAGAAAGGGCCCTCCCCTCAAGGCAGACCCTACCGTGCAAGCCGCGAGGTCTCTCCGGACGGCCGGTGGCGGGCCTACGTCAAGGACCACAACCTCTGGGTCCGCGCCAGGGAAGAGGAATCCGAAGAGATCCAACTCTCCACCGACGGAGCAGCCGGGAACAGCTACCAGGCTCCTTTCTGGGCTCCCAACTCAAACAATCTGGCAGCCTTTCGCATCCAACCGGGTAAAGTGAGCGAAGTTCACATGGTCGAATCCTCTCCCCGGAAAGGGGGCCGGGCCAAATTGCATACCCGCCGCTACCCGCTGCCTGGCGACAAATTCACCATTCACGAACTCAACTGGTTTGACCTTGCCGGCCGCGAGCACAGGAAACCGGAAGTCGGCCTCATCGACTTTCGCGGTCCTCATCTTCGCTGGACCGGGGACGGCCGACATTTCCGCTATGAGAAAATCGATCGTGGACACCAGCGGTTCCGCATCATCGAAGTGGATATCTTCACCGGCAAACATCGGAACATCATCGATGAGAGGACCAAGACCTTTATCTGGACAGAACACGCATTGAGACTGGGAATGCCACGGGTCAACTGGCTCCAGCGCACAAAGGAGATACTCTATCTTTCCGAGAAGGACGGCCACCGGCACATCTACCTTGTCGATATCGCCTCCGGCACCATGAAACCGGTCACCAAGGGTGAATTCGTGGTGCGTCACGTGGACAGGGTGGACGAGAAAAAGCGACAGATATGGTTCCGCGCAAGCGGAAGACACAGGGATCAGGATCCCTACCTCATACACTTCTACCGCGTCAATTTCGACGGGACCGGTTTCACGGCCCTCACCGAGAGCGATGGCGATCATGAAATCCATTATTCGCCGGACCGGAAGTTCATCATCGACACCTATTCCCGGATCGACCGTGCCCCCATCCACGAGTTGCGCCGCGTTTCCGACGGCAAGCTCGTCTGCAAACTGGAGGAAACCGATATCAGCGAACTGGTGGCCACCGGATGGGAACCACCTGAGGTCTTCTCCGCCAAGGGCCGCGATGGAACGACCGACATCTGGGGAATCGTGTGCAAGCCCGCCGATTTCGATCCCTCCAGGAAATATCCGGTCCTTGAGGACATGTATGCCGGTCCTCACGACTCCTACGTTCCCAAGCGCTGGAACCCCGGTCGGCGCTACTCGGGATGGACCGACATGGGATTCGTCGTGATCAAGGTGGACGGGATGGGAACTGCCAATCGCTCCAAGGCCTTTCACGACGTGTGCTGGAAGAATCTGAAGGACGCCGGATTCCCCGATCGCATCCTGTGGCACAAGGCCTACGCAAAGGAGAATCCCTGGTATGACATCACACGGGTGGGCATCCATGGCGGTTCGGCTGGTGGACAGAGTTCCACCGGCGCTCTTCTCTTCCATCCCGACTTCTACAAGGTGGCGGTCTCGTCCTGCGGCTGTCACGACAACCGCATGGACAAGGCTTCCTGGAACGAGCAGTGGATGGGCTACCCCGTTGGTCCACACTACGCGGAATCCTCCAATATCGACAATGCCCACCGCCTGAAGGGGCGACTCCTCCTCATTGTGGGAGAACTCGATCGCAATGTCCCGCCTGAATCGACCCTGCGACTGGCCGACGCCCTCATTCGCGCCAACAAGGATTTCGATCTGATTGTCGTCCCCAACGGGGGCCACGGAGGCGGAGGTCGTCATGGCGACCGCCGCCGGAAGGATTTCTTCCGCAAGCACCTCCTTGGAATCGAGCCCCCCAATTACAATATCTCGAAGTAAGCTCCCCTTCTCCCGATCATGAATGCTCATCCATCCTGCCTGCTCTCCGTGACCCTGACGCTTTTGGGAACCGCTCTTCTCCAGGCTCAGGTTTCCACCGACGGTCCACGCTACACCCCCCCGAAAGGCCACGAAATCGTCACCGCCCACACCAACGACTTTCGCGATCTGCTGGACCGCTACCCCCGGGACCGGGAGACCTTTCAGCGCGAGTTTCCATCCCGGTTGGAGGAGAAACGGATCGCAGGACTGGGGAAGTTCTTTGAGGCCTGGCACCGCGTCCTCCTTGAAATGGACTTCGATAAGATGACCCGGTCGGGCCAGGTCGATTACATCCTCTTTCGCCATCGCCTGGAGCGGGACCAGGAGCAGTTTGCCAGGGAAGCGGCCCATTTACGGACCATTGCTGCCCTCCTTCCCCCCGTGGAAGAGATCACGGCCCTGGAATACCAGAGGCGATCCCAGGATAAGTACGACCCGCAGAAGCTCGCACCGAAACTCGAAAAACTGGCCCGCTCCATCGATGAAAAACGCCAGGAGGTGGAAGAGATTGTGACCGGGAGCCGGAAGCGGCAGCAGGAAGAAGGCCAGGACGAGATGGCCGAGAAGAACTTCAAGGCTGCCGAGGACGCGTCTCGCGAACTGCAGCGGGTGGTTGAGAACTGGTTCAACTACTACCGTGGCTACGATCCCCTCCTCACCTGGTGGATCGCCGCTCCAAGCAAGAAGCTGTCCACTTCGCTCGGCACTTACGCCGACGCCTTCAAGCCCGACCCCAAACACAAACCCAAGCCGGTCCGGAAACCGAAGAAGGAAGGATTCAACGGTGAAAATCATGCCTCCCCGGTCGGCGAGGAACAGCTTGCCACGTTGCTGCGGCAGGAAATGATCCCCTACCCCGCCGCCGAGTTGATTCGTCTCGGAAAACGGGAACTGGCCTGGTGCGTCGAGGAACAGAAGAAAGTGGCAACGGAACTCGGGTTCGGAAACGATGTTTCGGCTGCCCTGGAACACGTGAAGAAAAAGCATGTTCCGCCGGGAGAACAATCAGCCGTCATCCGCGGCCTGGCCCTGGAAGCCATTGCCTACCTCGAGAAACACTCCCTGGTCACCATCCCGCAACTGGCCAAGGACAGCTGGCGGGTGAACATGATGTCGCCGGGCCGTCAGCGCTTCAATCCCTTCTTCACAGGAGGGTCCACCATCAGCGTCTCCTATCCTCACCAGGACATGGAGCATGCCGACAAGCTCATGAGCATGCGAGGCAACAATCCGCACTTCTCGGCAGCGACCGTTCATCACGAACTCATCCCCGGACACCACCTGCAGGACTTCATGACTTCGCGCTACAACACTCACCGGAGAATGTACAACACCGTCTTCTGGACCGAGGGCTGGGCTCTCTACTGGGAAATGCTGCTCTGGGATCGCGGCTTCCCCAGGACTCCCGAGGACAGGATGGGTTTTCTCTTCTGGCGCATGCACCGCTGCGTCCGCATCATCTTCTCCCTCGGTTACCACCTCGGCGAGTTCACTCCCCAGGAGTGCGTGGATCTCCTCGTCGAAACCGTCGGTCATGAACGATCCCATGCCGAAGGAGAGGTGCGCCGCTCTCTGGCCCCGGGCACACCCGTGCTTTACCAGTGCGCCTACATGCTGGGGGGAATGCAGTTCCATGTTCTCCACCAGGAACTGGTTGCCTCCGGCAAGATGACTGCCCGCGAATTCCACGACCGCATCCTGCGGGGCAATCGCATTCCGGTGGAAATGGTCCGCGCTGAAATTTCCGATGTTCCGCTCACCCGTGACTACACCACCCACTGGCGTTTCGCCGAGCAGTTCAGGCACGACTGATCCTTACCACCGGAACCACCGCGAACTATTCGATCAGGAATTCCAGGGCCTGTCCCTGTTCCTTGCAGAGTGTCACCCTGCCTGTTCCAGCTCGCCGGAACCCAACCCGGAAACCGTCTCACCTGTCCGGCATGCGCCACCCCGGAATACCAACCCGGTCATAAGTGACCGTGGTGGTCACGTCTTCCAGCTGGGAGCAGGCCGGCAGGCCGGCGTAGACGACCTGACCCAGGTCGATTTCAACAGACCCTAGCTTTTTCCAGTTGAGCCCATCATGCGACATGTAACCGGTGAAGATATCCTGCACACGGACCAACCTCACCCAGCAGGGAGCACTGAGCCTGTTCTTCTTGATGACGTGGGCCTCGCCAAGCGGCTGCGGTTTGCCGGTGGCGGTCTCGCCGCCCCTTTCGCTCCGCGAGACCAGGACTCCGCTCCAATGTGGCTGCAGTAAGACCGAGACGTGCGGGGAATCCGCATCGAGGGTTTTCCGCATCATCACACCGGGCTTTGTCCACTGCGAACTCATCGGACGCCTGATGCGCGCCGTGATGGATCCCTCACCGGAAATGCGCGCATGGAGATAGTGAAACTCGTCGGTCTTGCCACCGATGTCGTGTCCCTCACCCTCCAGAGTGAACACCTTTCCGTCATACCCGCTATAGCCGGGAATGGAGACCTTGCCGATATCCGCAGTCCGCCAGGGACCCGGCAACCCCGCATTGGCGGCGATCTCGGCGGACGGTGCACTCGAGCCGATTTCATTCCCGGCCGTAACGGTGTAATAATAGAGCTCTCCCGTTTTCGTGTTCGTATCGAGAAAATCGGAAGCCTCGAGGCCGGAGGCGATCTTTTCATATGGCCCCCCGGTCTTGATCGCCCGACTCACCTCATAACTGGTCGCATCACTGCAACCGATCGGATCAACGGAGCCCGCCCAGGAAAGCCGGGTGGCTCCCTTCTGACTTCTGGCAACGAAACCGGACGGCACACCCGGGGGGCCAACCGCCACCGGACTTCCCCCCACTTCACGCCGATGGGTGAGGGTTCCGAGCCCGATATGGTCATTATTGAAGCCCTCCGGTTCCTTCATGGCCGCCACCCGGGCCGAATACGGTGCCGGGACGCCACGACGGTTGGAATAATGATTGAGAATCCGCTCGAAAATGGGCCCGAAGCTGCCGCGGCTGATGGGGGAGATTTCGATATAGTCATGATATCTCCCGCCACGGCCATACTTGCCGGTTCGATCGAGGTAGTGCCGGAAGGGAACCTCCTCGCCCAGTCCATACCTCGCGGTGTACTCGTAGCCTCTCAGGATTCGGTTGTCTCCCCAGCCGTACAGGTCGACACCCTGGTTCCAGGCAACCTCCGCGGCACAACCCAGCAGACCAATCCCCAGCTGCACGTAGTGCTGGGCCCGGGTCGTCTCCTGACACTGGCCACTCGGATAAACAATCATATGCGGGATACTGCCGTTTCCGGCCCCGGCAACAGCATACCGAACCGTCTCCTCGAACATCTGCCTCTCATTACAGTACACCGCAATAGCCATGCGGGTCTGCAGGGCAGCGGTTTCCCAGTTTCCATTGGCGAAATATGCATAGTGCTCAATGGTCGGATCCCAGACATCGAGAAACCACTGACCACAGCGTTTCGCTTCCGACTCGGGCCAGCCCGAGTCGGTATGGCGCAGGAGTTCGGCCGCGTTGACGAACATGAACCCCTGCAGGCCGGAGGCCAGCACTCCATCAATCCCGGAGACCTTCTTGAGGGAACCTGCCCACGAGTTCAGGATGTGGATCGATCTCTCGGCATGGGCTTTTTTCCCGGTAATGGCCCACATCAGTGCATTTTGATAGACGGCGAGAGCATCGCTTTCCGTTTCGCCCTTGCGAATGTTGGGAGCCCGTCCCCACTCGGGAAAGGGACCCCGCATCCTGTAATCCGCCCTGGCGTATGGGCTCTCCTCCAGAATCTTGAATCCCCCATATATGGGTCCCTTCTTCGCCGCTACCGCCGTCCGAATACGTTCAAGGTCCGACCTGGCGTGAAGCAGGCCGGGGTGAATGAACCGGCCCTGGGCCAGACTGCCCAGCACAACGAATCCGAGGGATACGCCTGATGAAACGAGAAATTTCATCCACCTCGAAAGGGTAGCTCGTGACATTTGAATCTCTGCTTTTATTGTTCCGGGGAACTATAAGCTCCCACCCTGACTCAGGAAAGTTCAGAGAAAGGATCGAGTGCCCATGATGGCGTAACTGAAATGGAACCCATCGTCCATGGGATCATCTGGACTCAAGCATCTCCTGAAACGGCCATGAAGAAAACTGTTCAACCAGAGCAACCGTCGGCAAAGGACAGCACAGGATCCCGTTTCCGTGAAATCCCCGCCCCGTCCCAACGGAAGCGCGCACGACTCTCTCCCCTGCTTCCATTCGCCATGCACCCCCGGGTTTTTCGACTGAAACTGCTGCTCCTGACCTTGCTGCTCGCCAACCCGGTCCGAACCGAGGCGGATCGACTTCCTCCTGCCTCCCGCCTCACCCTTGAACGGATCCACGGCACCGAGGAATTCAAGGGGAAAGGATTTGAACTGCGTTGGCTGGAGGATGGCGAACGCTACACCTTCCTCAGGAAGATCAAGGAGGGTGATCACGAGGGAAGCAGGGAGATCCGGCTCGCAACCGCCGGAAAGGATGATCAATCCCAACTCCTCGTCTCCACCGGGGACCTGGTGCCCGAGGGTGCTGAGCAACCGCTGACCATCGATGGATACTCCTTTTCTTCCGATCTTTCCCTGCTCCTGCTCTACACCAATTCGAAACGGGTCTGGCGCCACAAATCCCGTGGTGATTACTGGGTTCTCAACCGCACCAGCAAGAGCCTGCATCAACTGGGCGGCGAGGACTCTGATCCTTCCTCCCTCATGTTTGCCAAGCTCAGCCCGGACGGAAAGCACGTGGCCTATGTCCGTGGTCCCGACATTCGCCTGGAGTCACTGTCAGATCACACGATCCGCACCCTCACCACCAGCAACTCCAGCCAGGTCTTTAACGGGCGCTTCGACTGGGTCTATGAGGAAGAACTGGGAATCCGGGATGGCTTCCGCTGGAGTCCCGACAGCCGCGCCATCGCCTACTGGCAGTTTGACGAGAGCGGTGTCCGCCGGCACACCATCCTGGACCACATCTCCGGCCGCTACCCCGGGGTGACCAGATTCGGCTATCCCAAGGTGGGACAGAAGAACGCTGCCTGTCGCGGGGGTGTGGTTGAGATCGACAGTGGAGAGACCACCTGGCTCCAGATCCCCGGGGATCCCCGCGAACATTACCTTGCACGGATGGAATGGGCCGGACCGGACGACTCCACCGAGCTGATCCTCCAGCAATTGAACCGGGCCCAGGACACAAAACTCGTCATGCTCGCGCAACGGCGGGATGGATCAGTGAGAACCATCCTCAAGGAGCACGACCCTGCCTGGGTTGTCATGAACAACAACCTCCACTGGGACTCGAAGGGGGCGAGCTTCACCTGGACAAGCGAGCGGGACGACTGGGAGCAGCTCTACCGCGTCTCCCGGGACGGAAAGGAGATCACCAAGCTCACTCCGGGCGCATTCGATGTCGATCTCCAGCAGGTCGACCGGGCCGGACGCTGGGCCTACTTTCTCGCCTCTCCGGACAATCCGGCGCAGCGTTATCTCTACCGGGTCGGCCTCGACGGCCAGGGGTTGACCCGGCTGACTCCCGGGGAGGAGAAGCGCGGCACGCACTCTTATCGAATTTCACCCACCGGCGCTTACGCAGTCTGGACCCGTTCTGATGCCGACACTCCATCGGTAACCCGCCTCATCAGCCTGCCTGATCACAGGGTGATCAAGGTCCTGGAGGACAACGCCGATCTCCACCGCAGGGTGGACGCTCTCAAACTTGCTCCCGTCGAGTTCTTCCAGGTCGAGATCGCGGAGGGCATTCGCCTTCCTGCCCGATGCATCAGGCCGCCCGACCTCGACCGCAAGCGCAAGTATCCCCTCCTCGTCTACGTTTACGGAGAACCGGCCGGACAGGTGGTACGCGACAGCTGGGGGGGACTCTGGCATCACATGCTGGCCCAGCAGGGCTACGTCATCATGAGTTTCGACAACCGGGGCAGCCGCTCTCCCCTCGGGCGCACCTGGCGTCGCGAGGCCTTCCGCAAGATCGGAATCCTCCCTCCCCGTGATCAGGCTGCCGCAGTGCGGAGCGTCCTCAGGGAACGCCCCTGGCTTGACCCCGAACGGGTGGGGTCCTGGGGATGGAGCGGTGGCGGCTCAATGAGCCTCAATGCCATCTTCAAGTTCCCCGACCTTTACCAGACCGCCATCGCGGTGGCCTCGGTCCCGGACCAGCGGCACTACGACACCATCTATCAGGAACGCTACATGGGCCTGCCCGCTGAAAACAGGAAGGCGTTCCACGATGGTTCCCCGATCAACTTCGCGCAGAACCTGGAGGGAAACCTTCTCCTCATTCACGGAGCCGCTGACGACAACTGCCACTACCAGACCTACCTGAAACTGGTAGACAAGCTCATCGAGCACAACAAGCCCTTTGCCATGATGACCTATCCACGTGGCACTCACTCAATCAAGGAAGGCAAGAATGCAGGCCGCCACGTTTACGAGACCATGACGCGTTTCCTGCACGAAAAGATGCCCCCGGGACCACGCTGAGTCACAGCACCACTGCCTTTCCATCCCGCCCTTCTCCAGGCCGACAGACGACAGATCGGATTGAGGCCTCGCTTGCAACATTCCGCGAGGTATGTAAGTTTTTCGGCCATGCCCCGCGTGCGTGATCCCAAACGGACCCGACGCAAGGTGCTGGAAGCCAGCTACCGCGAGTTTTACCGGCACGGATTCCAGGGCGGGAGTATCAATCGTATCGTGACGGCGGCCGGAATCACCAAGGGCGCCCTGTTCCATCACTTTGCGGGCAAGAATGAGCTGGGCTATGCTGTTCTGGACGAATTTCTCACCCCTGCCGTCAAGAACTGGTGGGTGGAACCCCTGCAGGACACCGGGGATCCGATTCAGGCACTGCGCAAGATCCTCAAGCGATTTCTCAAACGAATCGAGGAGGAGGATCCGAAGACTGGCTTTCTTTTCAACGGTTGCCCGATCTGCAATTTTGCGGTGGAGATGTCTCCCCTCGATGAAGGATTCCGCGAGCGTCTTGGCACCATCTACGACACCTGGCATTGTGCCATTTCCGAGGCCCTGGAACGTGGCCAGGCAACTGCAGTGGTCCGATCGGATATCGACCCGACTGCGGAAGCCTCCTTCCTCGTCTCCATCATGGCGGGCAGCGCCAGCGTGGGAAAGGTGACCCAGCGCATGACCTTCTTCCGCAACTGCATCAAGGTCGCTCAGACCCACGTCGAGAGCCTGGTTCAGTCCTGACCGGGAAGGAGATGCCGGAATCTACCGCACGAGTTTCTCAACCGCCTCGGCACACTTTCGTCCGTCCAGGGCAGCCGACACGATCCCTCCGGCGTAACCCGCACCTTCGCCGCAGGGAAAGAGTCCGGTCACGCCCGGGTGTTGCAGGCTTGAGGCGTCCCGCGGAATACGCACGGGAGAACTGCTTCGCGTCTCGAAACCCACCAGGAGGGCCTCCTCACTGAGATAGCCCTTCATCGATTTACCGAAGCGACGCAACCCCTTCCGCAATCGAAGATCGATGAATTCCGGCAGAAGTTTTTCCAGCCGGGCAGAATGCACCCCGGGAAAGTAACTCGTCCCGGGCAGATTCTGAGATTCGCGCTTCTTGAGGAAATCCACCAACCGCTGCGCGGGCGCGATCTGCCCTCCCCCCCCGGCCTTCTTGGCGGATTTTTCCACTTCCCGTTGCAGAGCCATGCCAGCCAGCACTCCGTGTTCGACTTGCCAGGGAACGGTGTCTTCAGGCTCGATACCGACCACGATCCCGCTGTTGGCGTAGGGCGAGTCCCGTCGCGAGAGCGACATGCCGTTCACCACCACCTCGTCGTTGGCAGTGGCACAGGGCACGATGAAGCCTCCGGGGCACATGCAGAACGAGTGCACGCTGCGACCCTCCACTGTGGTGGCAAGCCGGTAGCGAGCAGCGGGAAGCATCCCGGGGCGTTCCCTGCCGGGGTCGAAATGATACTGGATGCTGTCGATGAGCGGTTGAGGATGCTCAATGCGCACTCCCATCGCGAAGGACTTCTGTTCCAGGGACACGTCGTGTCGCAGCAGGAGGAGGTAGATGTCCCGGGCCGAATGTCCAGTCGCGAGAATCACACCTTCGCCACGAAACTCACGCCCGTCCGCCGTGGCCACCCCTCCCAGCCGCGATCCGGCCTCGTCGAGAAGAAGTTCCTCCACTCTGCTCTGGAAATGCACCTCACCCCCGGCGGTCAGGATGGTCTCCCGCAATGCCATCACCACTTTCGGGAGAAGATTCGAGCCAATGTGGGGATGAGCCTCGGTGAGAATCCCTGCGGGAGCCCCATGAGCAACCAGGGTCTCGTAGATCTCGCGCACTGGCCCACGCTTGGTTGCGCGGGTATAGAGCTTCCCGTCAGAAAAGGTGCCCGCTCCACCCTCTCCAAAGCAATAATTCGAATCCTCTATCACGCGACCCTCGCGCAGGACAGGGGCGAGATCAAAGCGCCGGGCGGAAACATCCTTGCCCCGTTCCAGAATGACCGGGCACAGGCCCAGTTGAATACAGCGGAGGGCCGCAAAGATCCCTGCGGGTCCGCAACCCACAATCACAACCCGTCTGGCCTGCGGGGAAAGGATCGAAAAAGAAGGGGAAACCGGTTTCTCCGGTGGCAAAGGAGAATCGATTCCCACCAACAGGCGCAGGCGAAAACGAACAGGTGCCTTGCGGGCATCGACGGATCTCTTGAGCAGTTCCACGCTCGCCACCCGGGCGGGTGGAAGATTCAACCTCCGGGCCACCGCCCGGCGCCAGGCCTCCTGATCGTCCCTCTTGTCGACAGCGAGGGTGATATCAACTTCGCACGAGTCACCCATCGCCTCACCTCCCGATCACCACCTTCTCCCCGTGCTCATCCACGTTCACGAAGGTGATCCGGGTGGTGAAGATGGGGTCGCCATCGCCTGACTTGCCGAGGCACACCGTCACTTCATAGGTGACCGAGGTCGATCCCACCTGTTGTTGCTCGGAGCGGATGGAGAGAATCGTTCCCTCGCGCACGCTGTGGCGGAAGATCACCTCGTCCATCCCGATGGTGACAAAGCGACAGGCCGGAAAGTCGAGACTGGCGGCGATCCAGCTCGCCTCATCGACCCAGCGCAACAGACGCCCACCGAAGAGAAACCCATAATGGTTGAGATCCTCGGGAAGGACAAGACGGTGAGTTTCCATTCGGTTAGGAGAGGCTACAACCTTTCCGTCCTTGCTCCGCCACGGAAAGGCGACTTCGATGCTTCAGGAGACTGGCCGGATGAGGATGCGCTTGAGTCGCTCGTCGCTCCTCGGCGAAACGGTCTCCACCTCATCGTCATCGACCAGGGCATTATGCACGATTCGGCGATGGTAGGCATTGAGGGGACGCATCTTCATGGGTTTTCCGCTGTCCTTGGCCTTGTCGGCCAGTTCCCGCGCAGTGGTGATGAGTTTTTCCTCCTGGCGCACGCGAAAATGATCGCAGTCGATCCGGATGCGCGGCGGGTCCTGCATCTTCTTCTGCAGGATGCGATTGACGAGATACTGCAGGTCGTCGAGGCGGTCTCCGTGCTTGCCGATGAGAAGACCACTCTCCTCGGTAAGAATCTGAAGGCAGGCTCCTT
The DNA here is from genome assembly GCA_002501065.1 of Akkermansiaceae bacterium UBA7890. Taxonomy (GTDB): domain Bacteria; phylum Verrucomicrobiota; class Verrucomicrobiia; order Verrucomicrobiales; family Akkermansiaceae; genus Roseibacillus_B. The sequence goes on along the minus strand of DLRK01000195.1, from coordinate 1,246 downwards.
CCTGGCTTTCTTCTTCCTCGATGGTCACCTCGTATCCAAGATGAGTGACCATTGCTTCGAGAATCTGGTGAGCTTCGGAGAGAGCTTCCATAGGGACAGCTTAGGAGGAGGGACGGCCCGGTCAAGCCGGGTGTCGCGTTCTCTCGACCAGGCCCACCAGGCCCTGCACGCGGGGCACGCTTATCCGCCCGTCCGTGGGCCGCGTTTCTTGGGCTTCTTGGGTCCGGATCCACCCATCTGCTTCGCACGCATCTCCTTCTGTGTCTTCTGAGCCACCTCGGCGCGCTCCTGAAGACGCTGGAAGAATCCCTTCTTCTGGGCTCCCTTCTTCTTCTTGAGATCCGGTTCCGGCAGGCGCCGGGTGATCAACATCTGCACGATCGCGAAGATATTGGAGGTGGTCCAGTAGAGCGCCAGGGCAGAGGCAAAATTGTAGCAGAAGAAGAAAAAGATAACCGGCATCATCATGAAGAGACGCCGTTGCATCTTATCACCCGTCTTGGGCGTGAGGGCCATCTGCAGCACCATCGTGACAGCCATCACGGTGGGGAGGAGGTTCACCCCATCCCCGAGAAAGGGCAGTGAAAAGGGCAAGGTTGCCACCGTGTCCGGAAGGGCCAGGTCCTCAACCCAGAGGAAGGGTTGCTGGCGAAGCTCCACGGCATACTGCAGCATGATGTAGAAACCGAAAAAGATGGGGATCTGCACCAGCAGGGGCAGGCATCCGCCAAGCGGATTGATCCCATACTCCCGGTACATCTTCATCATCTCCTGATTCACGCGCCCAGGATCGTCGGCATACTTCTCCCGAAGTTCCTTCATCTCCGGCTGCAGCTTGGACATGCGCTTCATGGCGCGAGTCGACTTGTTCTGCAGAGGCCACATCGCAGCCCGGATGATGATGGTGAGCGTCACGATGGCAAAACCCCACCCCCAGGCGTCGAACATCCTGGAGAAGATCCCTGAGAAGAGCACATTCAGGAGCCAGTTGAGAACATAGCTGATTCCGCCGAACATGCCGTAATTCATCACCTCCCCGTAGTCCTCACCGGTCTTACGCAGCAGGAGGTTATTCTTGGGACCGAGGTAGAGATTGAAGGTCAATGACTCCTTGTTGTCTCCTTTCACGCTGAGGGTCTCCTCCGGCAGGCTCATCCCCATCCGAATAGCTTCCCCGGACCCACCACCAGCGATCTTGGGCAACTGAACCGCCCGACGGTCCCCCCAGACCCACGCATCGTAGGGT
>DLRK01000172.1 GCA_002501065.1 Akkermansiaceae bacterium UBA7890 | reverse complement strand
GCCGCGATTCGTTACGACAAGGAGTTGAACAACTCCCTGCAGCGGATCATGGCTCTGATCATGCCGGCGGTGCTGATCATCATGGCTCTTCTCATCGGAACGATGGCTTATCTGATGATCACCGCGATCTTCCAGACCATCAACAGCCTGAGTGGAAGGTGAACGCGTGCTGGCAGGATGCCGTTATTGCCCATCCTCCAGCACGATCCGTGGAAAGACCGGCTTGGCCTTTCCGATCTGGTGTCCGGAAGGGAGCAGACCCCAGTGGAGACTGTCGAGGGTGCGGGGTGCAATGTCCCCGGCCCGGAGCTGACCAAGGATTTTTGTGGCGGCGGCAGGAAGGAAGGGTGAGAGCAGGACGGCGAGATGAGCGCAGGATTCGCAGAGGTGGGACAGGATTGCGGCCACCCGTTCGCCCTGAGTCTCATCCTTGCGTAGTTCAAACGGTGGGTTTTTCTCGATGAACTGGTTGCAATGCACCACGTGGCCGTTGATGGCTTTGAGAGCGCCTGGAAGATCATGCTCATCCATCGCTGCAAGATAGGCGGTGGTCGCTGAGGAGAGGGATTCGCGAACTCCCGCACAGGGTTCATCATCGTAGTTGTTGCTGACCAGTTCCCCGCCGAGGAAGCGTTTCGTCATGTTAAGCGACCGGTTGAGGAGGTTGCCAAGGTCGTTGGCCAGTTCGGAATTGAAGAGAGTAATAAGGCGCGCCACGTCAAAGGCGCTGTCCTTTCCTGTCACGATGTCACGCACAAGATAGTAGCGGACCGCGTCCACTCCGAAACGATCGGCCAGTTCGCCGGGATCAACGACATTGCCAAGGGACTTGGACATTTTCTCTTCGGTATCACTCCCTTCGTCAGAATTTCCGCTGGCTTTCCTGATGTTCCACCAGCCGTGAACAAGGAGGGCGGGCATCTCCTGGTCGCCAAGACCCATCGCGTGGAGCATGCAGGGCCAGTAAATCGAGTGAGCCGGGACGAGGATGTCCTTGCCGATGATCTGGGTGTTGGCCGGCCAGAGGTTCCCAAATTCCGGCAGGTCACTTCCCTCCTCCTTCCGATAGCCAGCGAAGGAGACGTAGTTGATGAGGGCATCGAACCAGACGTAGGTGACAAAGTCGGGATCGAAGGGAAACTCGATACCCCAATGCAGGCGTTCCCTGGGCCGGGAGATGCAGAGATCGGTTTCCCCCGCGCGATCGATGGCGTTCAGCACCTCGGCCCGCCTGAATTCAGGGAAGATCCCAAAATCTCCGGAGCTTACCGCCTCCTTGAGCCAGTCGGCGTGCTCAGAGAGCTTGAAATACCAGTTTTCCTCCTCCAGTTCGATCACCTCGCCCCATTCTTCGCCAAAATCACCCTTCTCGTTACGATCCTTCTCGGTGAGGTATTGCTCCTGCCGGACCGAATAGAATCCCCTGTAAGCCTTCTTGTAGAGTTGTCCCTCCTGGTGAAGGGTCGTGAGGATCTTCTGGACACACCTTTTGTGATTTTGGTCGGTCGTTGCGGCCCAGCCGTCGTAGTGCACTCCCAGTTTTTCCCAGAGAGCGAGGAACTTCCTGGTGTTGCGTTGCGCAAGGGTGGCCACATTGACGCCTTCCCGATCCGCGGTTTGCTGCATTTTCTGCCCGTGCTGGTCGACTCCGGTGAGGAAGAACACCTCATCGCCACACAGGCGGCGGTAGCGGGCAATGACATCTGCGAGGACTTTTTCGTAGGCGTGTCCGATATGGGGAAGCCCGTTCGGGTAGTCGATGGCGGTGGTGATGAAGAACTTACTCATGCTTTGGTTCCGGCAGCGCAGAGGTCTGATAGCCGATCAGGAGGAGATTGACCAGCGTTGCACCAGATCGATGTCCACTCTTCCTCGTGAGGGATTCCTCTCCCGGGAGAGGGAAATCGGGCCGTTTCTCAGGCGCCCCGATCCGGGTGAAAGATGGTTCACGGCGAACTGGACTCCGCCGCAGGTAAAAACAGCCGTCCACCCCGCAACAGCTCACAAGGCACTCCGATGACTCGGAGTGTGCATCCGCCATGGTGCCGGTGGTCAGGTCAGTGAGTTGCAAGGCGCTCGAACCCGGATAAAGCACGTTGCTGAGCGAACCAGTTTGCTGCTGCTATGCGCCGGTTGTCACTGGCGCGGCGTTCGAGCAGAATGTCGATCATGGTGGCGAGATTGGGATCCTCATACACTTCGCGTTTCTCCACGAAGATGAAGAAGGAACGCGTGAGTCCAAGCGCCTCGTCGTTATCGGTTATCGTTTCCGAGAGGACGCCGGGATTCACCCGGGAGGCCTTCTCGTATTCCCGGCGCACTGCTCCCATCCGTCCATCCCCGGTGATCTCCTTGCGCACCACCGGGTTGAGTTTGAGTTCCTCGGCGGCTTCGGTAAAACTCTTGCCCGTGGCCATGGCTTCAGTGATCGCGGTTCGGTGGCTGTTGGCTTCCTCCTCCATCACCTTTATCGCCGACTCCCTGACGAGGTCCTTCTTGACCAGTTCCCTGGCGTCCTCGTAGCTGAGTTTGGATTCCTCCACAACTTCTTCAATCTGGAAGTAGATCCACTGATCTTTCCCGATTCCGTGAACCTTGGTAGTGCCGGCGCTCCCGCTGAATACGGCCTCGGCAACAGTGCCCGGCGCGTTGCGGAAGGTGCTGCTGAAATCACCGGGGAGTTTGTCCTGCTCCACCAGACCGGTTGACTTGACCTCGAAGCCGAGGTCGGAAGCGGCTTTGGCCAGGGGGGCTCCGGCATCGATCTTCTCGAGAAGTTCGTCGAACTGCATGGCGAGGTCAAAAACAGCCTCTTTCTTTTCCTGATCAGTCAATTTGTCCTCGGGCTTGTCCTCGGG
>DLRK01000042.1 GCA_002501065.1 Akkermansiaceae bacterium UBA7890 | reverse complement strand
GCTGTGATCGTGGCTGTGTTCCTCCCCCGGAGGGTGCTCATGAGGTTCGCCGCGATGCCAGTAGACATCCACCGGTCCGCGCATGGCGAGTGACAGGGTCCGCCCGAAAGGACTTTGCTTGAGATGGAGCACGTTGTGCTCCTTGGCAAACCTGCCGCCCCGGTAGAGCCTGCTTGTCTGCAGCCCCCAGGCCGTCAGGCCGACGGCGAGGAGAAGAATCTGGAGGCAATGGATCCGGTTCATGGAGGATCAGTTCAGTTGCGCAGGGGATCGGTCCGGAACAGCAGGGTGGCAGAGCAGCCGAGGACCAGGGTGATGGCCAGAAAGTAGAGGAGGAAGCTGGTGAAGTCGGCCCAGGGCAGGTGCCCCATCTTGAAGATGAGGCGGGGGGTGAGATCCGCGAGGTGATACTGTGGAGAGATTGCGTAGAGCCACTCCAGGACCTGGTTGTCGTCACGCAGGCGGATGGTCATGCCGAGGTAGGTGACCCCGTAGAGTCCATAGAGGCACAGCCCGGTGGGCACGACGTAGCCGATCAGGGTTCCGAAGCGACTGGCCAGTCCCACCCCAAGGAGGGCGAGGGGGCCGATGGCGAGCAGGAAGAGGGTCGCGAATTGCAGGTTGGTCCATACCCACATGGAGGCCTCCTGGGGGTGGGCGGGCATGGCGAAGAGGAGGCAGGTGCCCACCGCGACCAGGACCACGGGGAGCAGGAAGAGCATGATGGCGCTCCAGATGGCAAAGATCTGGCGCAGGGAACCCACGCCCTGGGCCCGGAAATAGGATCCGATGCCGCTGCGGGAGTTGCTCTCCCCGAAACGGGCGGCCTGGGAGAGGGTCCAGAGAATTCCGATGAGCCAGGTGCAGGTCCAGGCGCTCTGGGCCCGGGCCGGTTCCAGGAGGGAGGTGTTGGTTTCGTGGGGGGTGAAGAGCGGGAAGACGATGGGAGTGATGACGGCCACAAGAAGAACCACGACCCACATCCTGCGGGCCATGAGAGTGGAGATCGTGAGTCGGAAGAGGTCCATGATCAGCGGGAGGTGGCTCAGTTGAGGCGTTCCTTGAAGTCGGCCCAGGTGAGGTTGCCATCGCCGCCGCGGAAGATCTTCCCATCGGTAATGAGGAGGGCGCTGGGCATGGCCATGGAATCGAAATCGGGGTGGCAGGAGACAATCCGCACAGCCTGGTCCCCGGTGGCCTTCCAGCGCTCGCTGATGGCCTCCCGGGCGGGAGTATCAAGCCCGGTGAAGGGCTCGTCGTAGAACAGGAGATTGGGTTCGTTCTCGCGGAGCCGGAACTCGGCCACCACCAGGCCGACCTTCTTACGGTTGCCGAAGGAAAGCTTGCCGAATTCCCTGCCCACATCGAGTTCGAGTTTGTCGGCGAGACGGAAGGCATCCTTGCGTCGCGCGGCGGGAATGAGGGCCCTGAAGATGGCCTGTGATTTCAACTCGCGGTCGAAGAAGAATTCATCGCCGATGAACTGGCAGTGCCCATGGGTTTCAAAGCTTCCGGAAAGCTTCCGGATGAGTCCGGCGACGGTTTTGAGCAGGGTGGTCTTACCACGTCCGTTGCGAGCGAGAAGATAGTGGGTGCCGTTTTCGAGCGGGATATCCTCGGTGACCTCGGCCAGAAGAGAACGGTATCCAATTCCGAGCCCTTGGGAGAGCTTCACCGAGGCCTGGGGGTGGGCACTGGCGCTGGGAGTCATGTTGAAGGGGGGTTGTTGCGTTCCCCGCGGATGAACATGAGCCCATCAGCAGTTTGGCGGGAGCTATCCGGCGGCGGGTGAACAGCGGCCTGCTATTTAGTTAGGATTTGCCTTTATTTAAGCAAATTAACTTAACTTCTGCAAGGGCCGGACCAGAAAGAAAAAGGCCTTTGGGGGTGGGGACCCCGGGAATCCCACCTGTTTAATGATTCCCTACCCCTTGTCGGGGGTCGTGGGGTGGTCGTAATTCATGGAATCGGGGGCCACCGCACCTCCTGACATGATGAAGGCCATGGCCTCGTCGAGGGTCCAGTCGGTGGAGGTCACGCGTTCGAGGGGGACGATCTCAAGGTAACCGGAGGTGGGATTCGGAGTGGTCGGAACATAGACTGCGGCGAGTTCCCGCCCGGTGTTGGTGTCGGTGAGCACGCGGGTGACGAGGCCCACGGTCTTCATCTCGGGGGAAGGGAAGTCGATGAGGACCACGCGCTGAAGTCCGCTCCCGGGCTTTTCCTGCAGGACGGTGACGAGTTTCTTCACCGCGCCGTAGATGACGTTCACGATGGGAATTCTGGCGAGCACAGCCTCAAAGAACCCGAGGATGCGGCGCCCCACCACCACGGTGGTGAGTCGGCCGATCCCATAGAGGACCGCGATCACCAGAAGGATAGCCAGGAGGCTGGTGAAGAGAGGGTTCTCGAGGATGGCCTTGAGCGGCTCGGGGCACCTGGCGGCCACCCACTCGATAACGGGTGCACCTGCCCTGGTCAGCAGGGTGAAGAGAAAACGCAGGACCAGCCAGGTGATCCAGAGGGGGATGATGGTGAGGAGGCCGGCCAGGATGTAACGCCGCATTTTCATCATGTCAGGGAAGATGCTCCAAAAGGAGCGGGAGGAAATGAAAAAGGAGGCGGGGGCCTGTTGACAAAAAAGGGCGATCCGGAAGCACCGGATCACCCTTGGAAGGATCAGAGGGGGCCAGCCTAGTTTTCAGGTGCAGGCTCGGATTTCTCCTCCACCGGGGCGGGGGCTTCTTCCGGGGCGGGAGCTTCCTCCGGGGCAGGGGTTTCCTCCGGGGCGGGGGCTTCCTCCGTGGCAGGGGCTTCCTCCGGAGCGCCCGGGTCGAGGCCCTCGGGCAGGCCGAGGATGTTGGGCAGGACCACCTGGCGCTTCTTGAAGGCGGCCTCGTCGATGCGGACCAGGGAGAGACCATCCTCATCATCCCCACTCGAGAGCCTGAGCTTGTCTTCCCCGATGATGATAGACCCCGATTCTGTTTTCCCATCGGGGTCGGTGATTTCCACGGTGAGCGTCTTCGTTGCCTTATCGACGGTTTGGACGGTGTAGGACATGCTCTGGGAATCCCCCATCATGTGCATGACCATCTTGCCCTTCTCAGGAATCTCGAACGCCAATGCGTCAATCATGGGCCCCATCATGGCCTTGGTGGCAGCCAGTTCATCGGGGGAATCCTTAAACTTCTCCTCCATTTCCTTCATCATGGCCTCGGCATCGGCAGCCCAGTAACCGATGACATGGCTTTCCAGGTCCCCGGTTGGTGCGGCCTCCGCCGTGCCCGGATCCGACGTTTCGCTGCCGCTGTCGGCGTTTTCACTCTTGTTGTCACAGCTGATGGTCATCAGGGAGATGCCCAGTGCCGCGAGGGTTGAACCTGCCAATAAGAATTGTATTTTCATGTTGCCCGGGAGAATAGGGATTGCAGGGCGGTTTCAACCAGCACAAATCGATAACCTGATGAAAGCCAGGGAGTCGAGACGGAAGCGGGGGATCGTTTTACTGGCATCGGGTTATGATTCACGGCAAATTTCGCCTCGTGAAGCTCTCCCGCCGCCTGATGGCCTCCGTTCTCACCCTGGGCAGTGCCCTGCCGGGGCAGGCTGGACCGTGGGTCGCGGGCAAGGAGGACTGGCCGTGCTGGAGAGGACCGAACCGCAATGGTCATGCTGATCCGACGCAGAAACTGCCGCTGGCCCTCGATCCGGGCAAGCACGCTCTCTGGGAAACGCCTGTCCCGGGACGCGGACACGGTTCTCCGATCGTGGTGGGTGACCGCATCTACCTGGTCACCGCTGAGGAGAAGAAGCAGACCCAGTCGCTGCTGGCCTATGAGCGCCGGACCGGAGTTCTCGCCTGGAGCACCGTGATTCACAGCGGAAAATTTCCTCCCAAGATCAACCGGAAGGCCACTCATGCTTCCAACTCCCCGGCCTTTGACGGGGAGAGACTTTACGTTTCTTTCGTGAACGGGGGCGCCGCCCACACCACGGCGGTGAACCTGGAGGGCGAGAAAGTCTGGACCACGAGGCTGACGGACTACGTGGTGCACCAGGGCTACGGAGCCTCCCCCATGGTCTACAAGTCTCTCCTGCTGGTGTGCGCTGACAACAAGAAGGCCGGTGCGATCTTCGGATTGAATCGCAAGAGCGGCGAGGTGGTGTGGAAGGTGGATCGGCCGAGGATCCCCAACTACCCCTCCCCGATCGTGCATCGTCTCGGCGGCCGTGATCAACTGGTTCTCTCCGGCTGCGAGAAGGTCATGAGTATTGACCCGCTGAGCGGGAAGGTTCTATGGGAGGTCAAGGGATCCACCCAGGAGACGGTGACCTCCTCCGTGACCGATGGGGAGCGGGT
>DLRK01000017.1 GCA_002501065.1 Akkermansiaceae bacterium UBA7890 | reverse complement strand
ACAACCACGTCACTGTCCGGTATGTCCTCGATCTCAGGGCTCACCCCGGCGTGGCGCGCGCGCTGCCGGGCCAGGGCCTCGGGATCTTTCGCGGGTTTGAACTCGCCGGCTGCCAGTACCACCACGTCGCAGCGGCCCCACCAGCCGCCGGTGTCGTGCAGCCGCAGTTCAAGCTCGCCGACCTCCAGTTCGAACTCGCCGCCATCGACCCAGTTCCATTGATCGTCGCCCGCCCTGCCGAAAACGACCTCCGACGTAGTCTCACCCACGATCACCCGAAAAGTTCCTGGCGAGTGGGAGGGAAACCAGTCGCGACAGCGGACCCACAGACGGTAGCGGTCCGCATCAGTCACCTTCACCCGGGTCACCGCATCCTCCACCGGGCGGCCGACTCCGGTCGCCAGCAGGTAGGGAGATCCCATGATGTCGACGTGCTGGGAATCATTCGACCAGCCGCCGGTGTTGGTCAAGGATTCGGCTTCCTGCCAGATGACCTGTTGTCCGGCGTGGGCGTCGATGGCGAAGATGAGCAAAAACAAATGAGTGATTCGGATCATGATTCTAACTTTTGTTTGCGATAAATGGTCAGCAGTGCCCCCCAGACTCTCCGGTCCTTTCCGGCGCCTTGGCGAAAAACCAAATTTCTTTCAGAAAGCGGCTTCGATCGCGTCGGCGACGGTGCGGAGGACTTTGATTCGAGCGTGGCGCTTGCAGTTCGCTTCCAGCAACGTCCAGGGAGCGTGGGTATTACTCGTCTTCTGCAGCATATCTACCACGCCATCTTGTACTGCCGCCATTTTTCTCGGTTACGCCAGTCTTCGTCGGTTCTTCCAGTCCCTTCCTGCGTTCTCGTATTCCTGCATGAAGCCCTTTCAGACACTGGCAGTTTCACGGGTGAGAGACTTGACCACGTGAGGGCCCGGGCCTCACTATTTTCCATAATGACAGCCAAGTATCCGGCCAGCACGCTTGCCTTTTTCGCTCTCCTTTTCCTGCTCCCTCTCAGCGCAGCTCCAGATCGGGATCCCCTTAGGATTCCCGATACCGATGAAGGCCTTCCCGGGGTCGGACCACTAAGGCGAACGGAATGGTTCCGCGGGGTCTGGCGCAGTCGACGCAGTTCCTGGCTAAGCCAAACGGAGGCGCAAAAAAACTCAATTGTTTTTCTGGGAGACTCAATCACACAGGGCTGGAGCGACGACTTCCGCGGCTTCTTTGGTGACCTCAAGGCAATCAACCGTGGCATCAGCGGTGACACGAGCCGTGGACTCCTCCTGCGATTGCCAGAGGATGTTCTTGCGCTCAATCCGAAGGCGGTGGTGATCATGATTGGCGCCAATGATCTCGCTGAAAAAGCGAAAGGCGAAACGGTATTCAGCAATGTAAAACTCATTGTGAAACGGCTGAAAGAGCACAGCCCAACGATGCCAATCATCGTATGCGAGACCTTTCCCTGCGCGCCAGACGACTATCGGCCGGTGGCCGAGATTCAAAAGATTAACGCGCTCTACACAAAGGCCTGGGAGAGAGATCCTCAGGTGACCATTGCTAAAACCTACGAGCTCTTTGCGGGAACTGACGGAGCCTCGTTGCCAAAGCTGCTGCCTGATCGCGTCCACCCAAATACTGCTGGCTATGCAGTTTGGTCCAATGCCCTGCATCCTGTTTTCTCCCGACTTGGACTCGGTGACAGCACACCGGATCCACACGCATGGATTCACTTCAACCGCTATGATCGGGAAGTCGCCCGCTACAACGAATTCTACATATACTACACTAATCGGGGAACGCCCCTGGAACTGACAATGACCGTGGAACCAGAACCTGGCCACCAACTGGCTTTCCAGTGGATCACAAAGCACGGGCCAATTCGCTCCATGACTATCGAAGTCAATGGGCGCCATTTGACAAGGAGCCACCCTTCCCGAGGCAACGGGAAACAGTCTTTTTTCTGGGATACGATCCCGGTAACTGAATTTGGAATTACAAAAAGGGAACGGAAAGGTAATTACAAAATTCGGATCTGGTGTCCGGACGGGGCAGAGGAAGATGCCGTGATTTCAAGTGTCCGCCTGATCAGCAGCGAATCGCAGTTAAGGAAGGCTCAACTGGCAAGGCCGACTCACAAGACCACCCTGAATTCTCCGGGTTCAATGTCCGAAACAGAGAAGGCTTCTTCTCGCATTGACCTTGATCGAGCCAGAAAGCAACTGCAGGCCAATTGGGTGGGAAAGAAGGCCTTGAGTGAAGAGGAGATTGCAGGGGATGCATTCCTTTCTGCAGCAGTGCGCTTTGGCGACACCGTAATCACACGCGGTCGGGATATTTACGGGCCGGTGAAGAGCCCCATGTTCGTGCGGTTTCTGCATCGTGAAAAACTACGCGCCCCGGCATCGGTGGCATCCATGCCCCCTGCGCTAGGCGGCGCTTCCAAGCCAATCGTGCAAACGCAATTTGATCGCACCCAGAACCTCCTGCGAACCCTGGCAGGCCTGAGCAGTGCTACGGGGAACCCCAAATATGCTGAAGCGGCCATGGCGGCGACTGCTCACATGTTTGAAAATTACGTCATGCCACACAGTGGGCTCATTATCTTCGGCAATCACATGACTATCGATCTGGCAGAAGATCGATCTTACAGCGATGGACGCTCGGGAGACGTCTTCGAGTTGGCAAACGTGCTGCCGTTTTACGATTTCTGGTATGACGTGGCGCCGATTCAAACAGAGCGATTTATCAAGGGGTGCTGGGAGGTCTACGTCAGGGACTGGCACACCATGCACTACAATCGGCACGCGAGCTTTAATAAGACCATTGATTTTTCTAGGACCTGGCATCGACCCTTGGCGAAGGTGGAAGACCTCCCCACGAACATGGAAGTATTGGGCTTCACTCCCGTGGGCCTGGATCTTGCTTTTGGCGGTTACTCACTGGGTTGCCTGCAGGAGGACCCCAAAGCGCGGGCATGGGGCGATCGCTACCTCAAGGTTCTTTCCTATCACCGGGATCCCAAGACCCTGATTTGGCCCATGCTGCTCTATACCCCCACGATCCGGCGCAACTTGGAGGTATACCGAGAAGCATTTCCCGATGCAGACGTCACTGAGCCACGCGTCATCATCTCAAGTTGGATCTATAGCATGCCTCAACTCTTTCTGGGCGCACTTGCCATCATCGAAGCAGCGGACACATATGGGCACGCTGGCGAACTGACGGAATCTCACCAGAGAATCAATGACTGGATACTGGGCTACATGGAAGCTGCCTACGATCGTGATACTAACACCATGCGCAGCATCATCCTCGACGGAACGGATGTCACTGACCACGTCTTCGAACCAGACAAGGTGCTCCATGGATGGGGCGCTAAAGAGGGCGACTCCTTTGTCGCGCACCCAGCAGCTCCAGGTTTCTATGCGGCCCTGACCCGCGCCTACCGACTTGCCAACAAAGAAACGCGCAGGCGCTACTGGCCCCTTCTACGTGACCTCTTCAAGGGAGTTGGACTGGGAGATATCGGTGCAAATTTCCGCGTCAAGCCCGTCTTGAACCTCAACGTCGAGGTGGCTGAACCGGTCTACGTTCTGGCACTCGCCGATCTCTACCGAGCGCACCGCCGGCCTGAAGTTCTCAGGTTAATGGAGCATCTCGGTCATAACATCATCTCACGCCGCCAGGATCCAAAGTCCGGCCTGTTCTCACTTCATCCCGATCGCATCCATACTATCCGCCACAACAAGAAGACAAAAGAACCTCACGAGGAACGTACGGTCCGACAGACTTTGCGTCAGGAGTTTGGATATGATCGCCCCAAGGTTGTCGCCTTGGACGTCGTTGATCCGCTCGCTCTTCTCGCAGTGCACGCATGCCGCACCGGCCAGTTCGCAAAAATCCCCCAGTGGCTCAGTGGAGGCCAATGGGGTAGCGATGGGTCTGGGCATGTCATTAACTCAGATGTTGAACGTTGGTTCGACCGCACCAAGCTGGAATCCTACTACAAAAAGGAACAGAACCGGCTCAAGGAAAGAGGCTATGCAGTCGGGGACGAATGGTACCCAAACTAATCCAACACGGTCTTCTTGCCCAAAAGCAGATACAGTCAGATTCTCATTAGCTACGGCCTCTCCACTGTTTATCTATCTGAACCTGATGCTCAGTTAGCAACCATTGGGAAGACCGGCAGAGGACTCCACCTTCCTCCTCAAAGCTCATCAGAAATGCATCCTTGCCGGGCTGGGAAACGGGCTCGGACTCCTGACCTGTTCCCTGCTTCCCCGAGGCTCAAATCCCGGCATGTCCGCGGATTACACCCTCGTATTGAACAAGGCAGGCAACCTCCAGCGGAAGGCAACTCCTTCCAGTCCAACGACCTCGTGATCTTGGCGTCCCTAGCGCCTTTTTGGAATAGGCAGGCGGGTGGATTGGCCTTACGCTGAGGGGATGAGATTTGCGGCTCTGCTTCTGCCGATCCCTGGTTTGACGGGGTGTCACGGCTCTGAGAAATCGCCGCAGTCGGCCCCAGCGTCTGACATCTCAATTCACGGTACTGACATGGTTCAACACATCAAAGCCCGCATGCATTGCACCGCTGCCGTCAAGAATGCGAATGCGAGAGAGCATTACGGAAGATCTACTTTGCCCAAAGTGGGGGCCAGATCCGTGATGAATTGAAAGCTGAAGAAAAATGAAACAACTCCTGCTCAAACCACGCTCACCCGGTCTGCCGGGCCGTTCCGACGCCTTGACGAAAACTAAATCCCTTTCAGCAAGAAAATGAAAGCGTTGCCCTCATCCACGATGTTGCATGCCGTCGCAATGCTACTTGCGGCAACCGCGATCGCCTTTTCTTCGGACTCAACTACGCAGACCCTCGCCCGGCATGGCATCAAGGAAATCGTCTTTGCCGAGCGAACGTTTGCCCATGATGGTCACTGGTATGCCAATTTCGGCTATCAGTGGAATGGCAACAAACTCTATGGTTCGAAAGGTCGCCTCTGCAAACTCAACGTCGCCACCGGCGAAGTAACCGCACTCATCGACGATCAGGCCGGCGCAGTTCGCGATCCGCAGGTGCATTACGACGGTCGCAAGGTTCTTTTCTCCTATCGCAAAGGGGGCACGGCCCAGTTCCATCTTTATGAGATCAATCTCGATGGCACAGGGCTAGCGCAGTTGACCGACGGAATCTATGATGATGTCGAACCTGCTTACCTGCCGGACGGCGGGATCATGTTCGTCTCGACCCGCTCGAAGCGATGGGTCAACTGCTGGGTCGTGCAGGTCGGCAACCTTCATCGCTGCGATGGCGACGGCAGAAACATCCGTGTCATCTCGGTCAACATCGAGCAGGACAACACGCCATGGGTTCTACCAGACGGCCGGGTCGCCTTCACCCGCTGGGAATACGTCGATCGATCACAGGTGCAGTTTCATCACCTTTGGACCTGTAACCCGGACGGAACGGAACAGAAGGTGTTCTATGGCAACATGCATGCCGGTGATCTCTACATCGACGCGAAACCGATCCCTGATAGCGACCGCGTGGTCTACATCGATTCGCCCGGCCATGGACGCAAGGAACACATGGGCAGGATCGCCACCGTCACCGGCAGGATGGGGCCCGATGCGAAGGAGTCAAAAACCATCATCACTCCGCGAGGCAACTTCCGTGACCCGTATGCCCTGAGCGACAAGCTCTTTCTTGCGGCAGACGAAGGCCGTCGCTTTGGACTGGTCACCGGGAAAGGAGAGTTCAAGCCGATCTACACCGGCAAAGTCGAAGTCCATGAACCGCGCCCGGTAATCAAGCGTGATCGCGAACGGATCATCCCGTCACGGGTCAATCTGAACAACGCAACCGGAACGCTCACTTTGAACAACGTCTATATCGGTCGGAATATGAAAGGCGTCAAACAGGGTGACATCAAGAAATTGCTCATTCTCGAGACCATGCCCAAGCCGCTCAACTTCGGCAATGGCCTGCACGACTTCATCCCGATCAGCCTCGGTGGCACCTTCACCCTTGAGCGGATCATCGGCACAGTCCCGGTCGAGGAAGATGGGTCAGCGCACTTCGAGGTTCCTGCCAATCGACCGCTCTTCCTGATCGCCGTCAATGGGAAAAACGAGACCGTCAAGCGAATGCACAGCTTCCTGTCGGTCATGCCGGGCGAGACCCTCAGCTGTATCGGCTGTCATGAAGATCGGGTCAATACGCCACAAACGCGACCGATGATCTACCAGGCTTTGAAGCGAGCGCCCAGCAGGATCGAACCGGTGCCGGACGTCCCATACATGATCGACTACCCCAGTCACGTTCAACCGATCCTCGACAAGCACTGCGTCAGGTGTCACAGCCCGGACAAACCTGATGGCCGAATTATCCTCACCGGCGATCATGGTCCATGCTTCTCGCACAGCTACGTCACCCTGTTCGGCATGGGCTATGTCTCGCAGGGTGAAAATCGAGCTGGCAACACCGCCCCGCGCACCGTCGGAGACGTCGCAAGCCCGCTCATGGGGATGCTTGATGGCTCGCACCATGAAGCCAGGCTTTCACCACCAGAGGCCGAGATGATCCGCAACTGGATCCATATCGGCGCGCCCTACCCTGGCACATACGCCGCCCTCGGGACGGGCATGATCCGCAAATCGACGCTGACCGAAGAGTATCATCCTGCGGAAAAGCAGGCCACTGCGGCGTTCAATCGCAGCTGTACGAAATGCCACAAGAACCGCATGCCGGGAATGACGACATATTCGATCGCGGGAAGAAAAAACAAGAACACTCAGTTCTGGGATTCGCACATGGCGATAAACCTGAGCTTTCCTGAAAAGTCGGCGCTACTGCTCGCACCCCTTTCCCGCGAGGCTGGCGGCTGGGGAACCTGTCAGGAAAACGGTGTCGGTGCGATTGAGCACAAGAGCGACCCCGTCTACCTGGCAATTCACTCCTGGATCAAGGAAGGGAAGAAGTGTCTCGAAAATAACAAACGCTGGGACATGCCAGGATTCAAGCCGCACCCATACTACATCCGCGAGATGAAACGCTACGGCATCCTGCCCGAGACTTTCAACAACGAGACCGACACAGTAGACGTCTTTACGCTTGAACGGAAGTATTTCGAGTCAAGTTGGCACTATCCAGACGGCGGCGGCCCGAAGCTCTACGAAAACAGAGAATTCAAGAAGCGATTTCTTTCAGGCAATTGAATCGAGCGCTTTCAAGGAAAGACTGTTGAGGCAATTATTCTGCAACCTTCTCCTCTCCTGGACGATGTCGAGTCCTTGGCGCGACTCTGGTTTGCGAAAGACAAGGCCGTTCATGATCCGGGATAACCACAAATCCACGTTCCTTCGACGATTCACTCTCCCCTGCTGCGACCACCGGCGGCATCCCTGCTGTCGACTGCCGCACCATGATACAGCAATCCAGGGGCGCGGCCCTCGCGACATGACCATAGCAGGCTCCGCAGTGATCTCGAGATCCGACAATTCAGCAGTCGATTCGCTGGCAGGTTTGCCCTTGTCCCCGCGACCGGGGAACAGGACGCACGGTGAGGTTACACGCCTCGTCACACGAGCTCATGAGCAGGGCTCGGTTGGACCACCAACAGGGCGGAAATCTCCATTTCGGTAATCGCCACCAACAGTTCCACCCCTTTGAGAAGGGCCAAGAATCCTTGCCGGATTCGTCACGGTGCAATATATTTCCAAGCAAGAGAAAGAGGTGATGAATATGGGAATCAAATTCACGGTTTGCCTGCTTCTCGTCTTGTCTTCTATATTTTCAGAATCACAAGAACTGAGAACAGATATAACTGACATAAACTACAGCAATATTTCATACTCCAATTCAAAAGCTAATCTTTTTGTTGGCCTGGATTACAGTGAAGCATTGGAAACCAATAGCTGGCATGATGCTGAGGCAACTGGAATGATTGTTCATGAAGCTGGAACACATGGATCTTTTGAGATTCCCATTCTTCTATTAAGCCAGCAATATCCTAAGCTGTTTTTCAGGACAAAAGTTTCTGAGTCAATAATTGGCTCCTGGATCCCCTATACAGAAATTGTCCCTCAATTTGTCAGTCATGATTATATAGAGCTGGAAAAAATCGAATATATTTCACGATTCCGTTCTGGCGCCGGACATGACTATTCAGATGACTACGAAGAGTGCAGAAGCATGAAGCATTACTTTCACCCCCATTCAAGCGTTTCGAATTGGACAAGCATAAACATATACTCCCCAGTCAGCGGAACAATTATCGACCTAAGTGATTCAAATGGCACGAGAGTCACGATACAGTCTTCGCAGAATCCTGCGTACCAATTTATTATTTTCCATGTGGGCATCCTGCCAAAAATCATGAAAGGATATAAGGTCAGCGCTGGTGAACACATTGGCACTCACGCTGGCAATTCAACTATTTCCGATATCGCTGTCAGGATCTTCACACTGCATAATGGAAGTCCCAGGAAGCGGTTGATCTCATATTTCGATGTGATGACCGACAGCCTGTTTAGCGCCTATCAGACACGAGGATTACAAAACAGAGAAGATGTAATAATAAGCGCCGAAGATCGTGACAATGATCCCCTCAACTGCAATGGCGAGGAATTTTACCTGGATGAGGGAGAGACAATGCATCCAGATGGAGGATATGGCTCATTAAATAATAAGTTCTATCTAAGTGAGCCTTAAAGATTCGCATTCAGCAGGCAACGCCGCCTCCTGCCGGTTCAGGGTCGAGCAGTCCCCCTCCCCTCACCATTTTTCCGCACGCTGATATAGCAAGGTGGAGAAAAATGGTCGCGCGCCGTTCTTCTCCGGAGATTTCCTGCTGGTTTTGCTCCCCGTAAGAGCCCACCCGGAGGTTCTGTCCATTTTCAGCGTCACTTGAGTTCCTTTCGCAGTGGTTCCTCCACAATGAGCGCTTCTGGAAAATCAGAGGCCTGGCGCCCACCCCGATCACGGAGTCGCTTGTTCTGCTGTCGCCCACGGGGCGGATTCATCGGGATCTGCATCCCCCCCAGTTCCTCCATCATTTCGTAAAGTCGCTTCTGCATCTCAATTTTTGTTTTCGCGAAGGCCGGATCGTGAATCAGGTTCTTCTGCTCCATGGGATCGGCCCGGATGTCAAACAATTCATCCGTATCCCAGACGCCGTAGTAAGTGGTGTATTTATACTGGTCGCCTCGCAGCGAAAAGTGGGTTGGTGTCTGGGGATAGTTCTGCTCCCAGTAGTAGGCATACAGAAAGTAGGCGCGCCAGGCCATTGCCTCACCACGGGTCAGGGGGAGAAAGCTCCGGCCATCCATATGTGGCGGTTTTTGCAGGCCCATTGCTTCCATTACCGTGGGCGCGATATCGATATTGGCAACCACTTCGTCAACGACCGAACCCGCTCTGATCAGATCGGGGCACTGCATCAGCATGGGCACACGACTGGACGTCTCGTAGGCAACGCGCTTGTCGATCAGGCCGTGCTCGCCGAACATGTAACCGTTGTCTCCCATGTAGATGATCACGGTCTCGTCGTGAATGCCCATTTTCTTCAGTTGCTCCGTGACAGCACCGATACTGTCATCGACCGAACGCAAGGCCTCACAGTAACTCTTGTAGAACGCCTCGACACCACGTCCGGTGTGCAGAGGAAAATCCATGCCGTGCCAACTGTTGCGTTGGTCAAGCAACCAGCGGGGGCGGTTGGCGTGATTATTGGTCTGCAGAACGCTGGAAACCGGGAGAGTGAAGGGTTCCCTGTCCAGGGAGCCTTTGTATTTGGGCTCAGGTGTGAAGGGCCCATGCACCGCCTTGTGGGAGAGGAAGAGAAAGAACGGCTTTTTGCGATCGGTCTGCTGCTTGAGAAACTCGATTGCGTAACGCGTGAGCAAAGTCGTGATGTAACCGTCCTGCTTCACCCGTGTGCCGTTCACATTGATGGTATAGCTTTCGTTGGGCGGATAGTATCTTCCCTGGCCTTTGAAGCTCACCCAATGATCGAAACCAGGACGCGGATCATCGCAGGCATGTCCCATGTGCCACTTACCGACGAACGCAGTGGAGTAGCCTGCCTTCTGGAGATACTGTGGGAAGAAGATGGTCCCCCCAGGAACGGGTCGCTGGTTGTCGATCACACGGTGACGAAAGGTGTAGAGCCCGGTGAGGATCGAAGCGCGACTGGGCGAACAGAGCGACGTGCTGACGAAGGCGTTCTTAAGATGAATCCCGTTACGCGCCATCGCATCCATATGCGGGGTCTTCGCGAAAGGATGCCCCATGAAACTCATCGCGTCGTATCGATGATCGTCTGAGAGGATGAAAACTACATTCCGAGGCTTGCCTCCCTCGATCCTTTTCGGGACGACAGTATCCGGCACCGGGATCGCCGTGGCAGAAGCAGAGACAGATAAGGCGATGCTCCCGGCGGAACCCAGGATTAGCGTGGTGATTTTATTCATGTCGAAGCATGGCTCAAACCGTTTGTGATCACGTTTGATCTGTCACTCACGCGCAAAAGGCAAGCGGCCTCTCATCGTTCTGGCGCAATCCGGTCACGACAGGCATCCCGTCTTCCTACAGTCTCATGCAGATCGGAGCGCAGGCCATTGAGCCCGTTGCCCCAGGCGAAACCCGAGTGTTGAAACGGCTTCGCGGCGGTTGCATTTGCTTCCTGCTATCTCTCTGTGAAATCCGGACGAATCAGGAGGTGCGCAATGAAAATACCGCTCACCCCGGCCTGTCGATCCGTTCCGGATCCTTGGCAAAAAATCGAATTCCTTTCAATGGCAGGATCCGGTTGCTGGCTGCTGGTATTGCGATGAACCAAATTCAGTTTGTCCCGAGATCAATACCGAACCAGGTTTCCTTAATTCTCTCAAGTCGCCCCGATCTCATCAGTTCGATGATGGTCTTGTTTACATCCACACGCAGATTGCTTTGGCGCGGAAAGATGAAGGCGTAGTCGTCCGGCGCAAAAAGGGAACCCACAACGGCGAAGGAAGTGGCGGCGTTATTCTGGGCATAGAACTTCAGCAGGGGGCTGTCATGAACAACCCCGCGAACCTGTCCTTCTGCAAGAGCAGCAGCAGCTTCATCGAGATTTCGGTATCCACGGATACGGTACCCCATTTTCAGGAGAACCTTTTCACCAGCCGTGCCGCTGATCACTCCCACCTGCTCCGAACGCAATTCGCTCAAGTCGCTAACTTCGGCGTTTAATGAACTGACGGTCAGAGAGGATGTAAGAACGGCAGTGATGACAGCGATAATTCCGATGCCGGCCAGCATCCAGAGAATGGCAATGAGGCGCCCGGCAATTCCAACGGGGGCCTTGTTTTCACAACCGCCGCTTATGAGGGTGGCGAGCGACCACCAGATCGCTTCGCTGATTCCGTGCCGGTAGCCGCCGGGAAAATCATCGCGATTGATCTTTCTTTCACAAAGCCAGATCAAATGGGAGGCGGCGAGGAGCAGAACGAGAACGACGAGGGCGGTCCTAATGATTTTCCAGTTGATTACCTTGGCGAGGGTTCGCCATCCGGCATCCCGGTTCAAGCCGGAGTTTTGGCTGTTCGATACAACCATTAGTTGGAGTCCCGAATTGAATATGGGATGCGAAAATTCGACCAGGTCGTAGCGACTCGGAAGAACGCTGATAGCACCGATTCCGACGTCGTATTGTCCATCCGCTACCGACGACAGCATCTCTGGCACGGTTTCGGCGATCTCGTAATCACTTGTCAAATCCAGTTTGGTTTCAATTTCCCTCCAGAACTCAACTGAGAATCCTCGAAGGATCTCGTCATCAAAGACAAATGGGGGAGCCGACTTGGTGAGGACTCTAAGTGGTTTCTGCTCTTCCGCTTCCTGTGCATGCGTGAGTTCCTGCGCAAGAGTCAGGAAGGCCAGGAGGATGAGCACGGGGAAATGTTGCGGCATTCTTTTCAAGTATTCGGCAGAATCGTATTCATGATTGTTGTCCGGCTGCCAAGGCCGAAAATACGACTTATTCAAAATGACCAACCCTTGGAGCGGATGGGCCGCCTGTCTACGCTGAGCTGGATTCACATTTGTCTGGTGATTCTGTCATTTCGCTTCAGGGCCGGTCACCCAATCTCATCCTCATTCTGCCTGATGATCAGGGACAGAGATCTTAGCAACCCTGCAAACCCGGTCCTGAAGAGACCCGAACTGGATCGCGATTCCACGCCAACTCGATCCGTTTCAACTGCCATGCACGCTAATCCATCAGTCCCCGCTCACCTCGGCCTGTCGATCCGTTCCGGATCCTTGTCGGAAAAGCGAATTACCTTTCAGTCACGAGGGAAGAAACGCTCCATTTCCGTGCGAAACGGAAGGAAATCTGTTAAGAGCGGGTAAGAAGCGAGGGAGATCCCCCGCCTGATAATATGAATCCTCCACTCCTCTTCGCAAGATGCCCGCGGATTCTTGGGCTGTTTCTTGCGACCTCCCTGGGCGCACTTGGGCAAGAGGGCCCCATCCATGAGTGGCGGTTCGCGCCCGGCAGCGTACAGGGCGGAAAACTGCGCGCTGCGGTCGGGAACCTCCGTGGTGAGATGATCGGAGAGTATCGACTCGAGCGGGAGGGCGAACTCCAGTTCATGCGGCTTCTTCCCTCTGCTCGGAATCTGAAGGTCGGTGGTATCCTTCTCTCGCAGGACATCGAGGAGACGCAACTGCCGACCAAGGCGATGACGGTGGAGGCGTGGGTTCAGATCGATCGATCCATCGAGTGGGGCGGCATCCTGGGCGCGGTGCACGACACCGGCAGCCATGAGCGCGGTTGGATTCTCGGTTACGGGGACAACCAATTCTATTTCGGCCTGGTGGCGGAGAAGCCGGCGCGCATCACTTACCTGCGGGCATCCGGGAATTTTGTCACGGGAGCATGGTACCACGTGGCGGCAAGCTACGACGGCAACGAGATGCGCCTTTATGTCGACGGACAATTGAGTTCGCAGCACACCGGACAAAGCGGACGCATTCTCCAACCCGAATCTCCATTCTTTACGATCGGCGCCTATCGCGACGACAACGATTACTATCCCTTCTCGGGAAAGCTCGAGAGGATCACGCTCTGGCATCGTGCGCTCCCAGCGGAGGAACTGGCTAAACGCTTTGCGAAACGCAAGAATGAGTTTCCTGGAATCGAAGAGACAGTCGTCGCACGAACGGGCGGCCCCTCGGACTGGACTACCTGGATGGGCGACAACGCACGCAGCGGGCGGGCCGGCGAAGCGCTTCCCGCCCTTTCTCAGGAGGCTTCGTGGGTGCACATTCCATCACGCAAGCCGGCACCGGCCTGGCCGGAAACCGCTCTCAGCGACTACTGGCGCAATCGCCTCACCCCCGAAGTGCCGCGCGTGACCTTCGATTGGATTCACAGCGTGGTGGTGTCAGATGGGCGTCTCTTCTATGGATCGTCGGCGGATGATTCGCTGCGCTGTCTCGATGCGACCACTGGCAAGGAACAGTGGAGTTTCATCGCGGGAGGACCTATTCGACTTGCTCCCACGGTGATGAAAAATACCGTCCTGTTCGGATGCGACGACGGGGCAGTCTATTGTCTCGATGCCAGGAGCGGAGCACTCCGATGGAAGGCCCGTCCGCCCTCTGCACGCGACGAACGCCTGCCGGGAAATGGGAGATTGATCAGCCTCTGGCCCGTGCGCACCGGCGTCCTGGTGAAGGATGACGCAGCATACTTCGGCGCAGGGCTGTTCCCCGCGGAAGGCTGCTGGCAATGTGCGGTCGACATTCGCACCGGAAGAATTCTCTCCGAGAAACCAGTGAGCATCAGCCCGCAGGGATACCTGACCGAACGTGACGGCAAGGTGGTTGCCTCGACGGGCCGCGCACCGGGTGGCGGGGCGTTCGCAACGATCTCCAAGCACCGCCAGCAAAAGTCGGATGCCTCCGCCCGGGCCGTTCCGATCAAGGGCTATCCTCACGCCTCAGTGGTGGCGGGCGGGGTGACCTACGCCGGGGGCAGTCGATCGGTCGCTGGTTTTGACGAGACGGGAAAGAAGATCTGGGAAACCGAGGTCGATGGCCCCGCCCGGAGCCTGGCGGCAGCCGCAGGCCGTCTCTTCGTGAGCACCGAGAGCGGTCGCATCTATTCCTTTTCGAGTGAGAGCCATTCGAGAGCGGAGGTCAGCCCGGTCCCGGCGCCCCCCACCACGAAATCGACCAAGGTCGGCCAGTACCTGGTGAAGATCCTGCCACGTAATCGCGGCTATATCCTCGTAGTCGGGATCAAGGATGGCGCGCTGATCAACGAGTTGGCCCTCTCCACTGCGATGAAGGTGGTGGGGGTTGATCGCGATACATCGAGAGTGGCAGCGCTTCGGAGGAAGATGGAGACGAAGAACTGGCGCAACCTCACGCGACCCTCGATCCAACACGTGAACGATTACGAGAAGCTGCCCTATGTCGACGGCATTTTCAACCTGGTGACCAGTGAGCACCGCTCCCTGCGCCTTCCCGGGGCGGAATTACAACGCCTCCTCCGGCCCTACGACGGGATCGCGGCCCTGAACAACCAGATCCACCGCGCCAGGGAGGTGCCCGCAGCCGGGGGCTGGACGCACATTTACGGCGATCCGGGAAACAGTGCCTCGAGCGGAGGCGATCGCCTCCCCGATGGTCCGCTCCGCCCGCAGTGGTTCGGCGCGCCGGGTCCCCACCACATGGTCGACCGTCATCTCCGTGCTCCACCCCCACTCGCAGCAAACGGCTTCCTCTTCGTTCCCGGTCGCGAATACCTCTTTGGAATAGATGCCTTCAACGGAACCATTCTCTGGGAACAGCAGATCGAGAATTTCACCAGGGTGGCCGTATTGCGGGACGGCGGGAACCTTGCGCTCGCGAAGGACAACTCGCTCTATGCCGCCGCCGGTCCGGATTGTCTTGAAATCGACGCCAACACCGGAAACCGCCTACGCAAGTTCTCCGTCGATTCGGAGTCGCAGGAGTGGGGCTATCTTGCGATCGGCGGAGTGAACGACGAGTTGCTGATCGGATCCGCTTCGCCCACAGGGGCAATTCGCCGCAAGCTTGCCACGGTCAGTATCTTCAGTGGTGCCTACGGCGACCGACAGCGGATCGTGTGCAGCGAAAGCCTCTTCGCCCTCGCTCGAAAGTCAGGAACCCGTCAGTGGGACTACCGTCCGCGCGGGATGATCTTCAATCCCTCGCTCTGTATCCACTCCGGGCGCATTTTCTTTCTCGAGAGCAACGATCCACAAACGCTGGTTGCGCCCGGGTCACACGACGGAGACCGAAGCGACACGGTCGCGAGCGGCAAGGCAAGACGGGTGGCAGGACGGTGGCACTACTCCGATTTGATCGAATCCAAGGGCGCCACCATCGTCGCCCTCGCTCTGGACTCCGGCAGGCCGCTCTGGCGCAAACCACTCGAAATGCAATCCGGAATCCAAACGCTCTTCCTTTCCTGTGCGGCAGACCAACTCGTGGTTGTGGACTCCCGCAATGGACCTGTCAGCGGGAAGGATGGACGCGTCACCCTGCACTACGACACCCAGGTCTACGACCCAGCCAACGGCCAACGGCGGTGGCAGCACACCTTTGACACCGGCCGCGGCAAGGACCTCACGCACGGCGAACAGGATCTGCATCCCGTCATCACCGGTGAAATGCTCATCGTGGAACCGCAGGTCTACGAACTCGCGACCGGCAAGCCCCTCTTCACCTTCCGGCGCAGTGGAGGGGGGGGATGCGGCGCACTTTCGGCCTCGGCAAGCCGACTCTACTATCGCGCCTCGCACCCCACCACCTTCGACCTGCAGGATCGGAAACAGCAAAAGATCGCCAACGTTTCGCGGCCGGGCTGCTGGATCAACATGATCCCGGCGAGCGGCCTCCTTCTCATACCGGAGGGTAGTTCCGGGTGTATCTGCAGCTATCCGATCCAGGCCAGCATGGCATTCCGCCCTGGTCGGGTGGTTGGAAGTGGTGAGAAGAGCGGACGGTGAGAAATGGGTGAGACGGCCCTCCACTCACCCCTGCCTGCCGGCCCATCATTGAGGGCGATCCCCAAAAGAAATTTCCTGGTAATACTGCGGTCCGGAACCCCCATTCTTCTCCTTCCGCCTTGACCCCGGCCATCACGCCCGGCCAAGCTTCCCAGAGTGAGGGTTCAAGACGGTATTTCAATCCCTTCCGCCCCCTCCTCCCGGATCACCATCCCGGGAGGTCGCCTCACAAAGGAATATCCAAGCGGTGAGAAAGATATTCCAATCCTGCTTGCCCTGGTGTTGGTCATTCTGGGCATCTCACTTCCCGCTGCTGCCACGCAGCCCAATATCGTCCTCATCTTTGTCGATGACATGGGTTACGGCGACCTGGGTTGCTATGGCAACAAAAGGAACAAGACGCCAAATATCGACCGGTTGGCAGCCGGAGGTCAGCGCTGGACAAGCTTCTATTCCTCAGGATCAGTGTGTGTCCCCAGTCGCACAGGACTGATGAGCGGGCGGCATCCGGCCCTGTTTGGCGCGGGGAGGAATAATCTGGCCCGAGGTCGAGACAAGCTGATGGCCGCCATGCTCAAGAAACAGGGATATGTGACAGCGATCCTGGGCAAATGGCACCTGGCGGGATACCCGCAGGACTTCACCAAGAGCCCAATGCATCCCCTGGAGTGCGGGTTTGATTATCATTTCGGCACACCGGGCAGTAATGATGTTCCGGCTCCTCCGGGCCGGCGCCAGACGCGCAGTCTCTTTGATGAGTGTGATAAGTTTACCTTCAGGGTGCCACTTATCCGCGGACGCAAACTGATTGAGGCTCCAACTGATCAGGAGCTCCTCACCAAACGTTATACGCAGGAAGCGGTGAAGTGGATTGGAACCAACAGGGATAAACCCTTTTTTCTCTATCTGGCCCACAACATGCCGCACGCGCCGGTCTTTGCCTCAGGGGATTTTCAGGGCAGAAGCAAAGGGGGACGTTACGGTGACACCATTGAGGAGATTGACTGGTCAGTAGGGCAGGTGATGAAGGCCATCAAGGAAGCAAAGGTGGATGCAAAGACATTGGTTGTCTTCACCAGCGACAATGGGCCGTGGACGATGTTTGGACCGCATGGGGGCACGGCAAAGCCTTTGCGCGGAGAAAAGGGAACCTCCTGGGAGGGCGGCTACCGGGTACCGGGCATCTTCAACTGGCCGGGTAAGATCAAACCGGGCGAGGTGGACGGACTGGCGGCGAATCTTGATCTATATGCCACCTTTGCAACCTTGAGTGGAGGGGAACAACCCAGGGGATTGCCGGGATTCATCTCGAAGGATATCTCAGGGGTTTTGTTGCAGGGCGAACCCAGCCCGCGCAAAAAGTGGTTTTACTCCAGCGGATCCATCGCCTTTCGCTCAGGTAAATATAAGATCCATCTGAGCACCAAGAAGCGTTCCTCCAACCCCGACACCCGCGCGCGTGAACCGGTGGTTAAACATGACCCACCGTTACTCTACGATTTGTCGACTGATATTGGAGAGCAAAAGAACATCGCCGCCGATCATCCGGAAATCATTGCGCGTTTACTAAAAGAAATGAAAGAGTTTCGCGGACTTCATTAAATTGAAAATGAGCGCGAATCTTCGAGAGGCTTCTGAGGATAGCGGATTTGCGCTGTCCCAACCCGTTCCGGCGAGCCTCGGCCAGAGAATCATTTGTTGATCCTGTCGGTCACGGTGACCTGTTGTCGACCTCACGCACGACTGGACGCAGATGGATCCGGAACATTCCCAGGTGGATTGACCTGGCTGCGCGAGACTACATTTGCGACCTGCTTACGGGCGACGAACCCAGGACAGCGGAACAAACCGGCAGACCTGCGTGAACAGGGCCTGATAGGCTTTCTCCAAGTCGTCCACTTCGATTCTAAATAAGACCATGCGTGCAGGAGAAGTATCAGTCGAGCATCCAGGCGAACCCTGTCGCAACCGGTTCTCCTGATCCTCCAAGTGGCTGCCCGTTTTCTGGAATAACCGGAACCGTCATCTGCCGCGACGATGATCGGCGCGTTCCGTCACAGCGAAATCAAGGCCGTTTGCTGACGGAGTCGCCGCTATCTAAGCACGCGCCAGGGCTTGGGAAAGATGGTCCAGCGCCCGTTGACGCAAACGAGTCCGTCATAAGCCATTCCCGAAGTGCTGCCAGGCTCAACGAACTTGAATCTGTACCAGGTCACGCCCGGCTTCAGGTGCTTGGCGATTTCGCGATAACCACCGGGGAATTGATCCTTGGCGTCACCGGTCCAGGCTTTCAGTTCCTCGGCGGTTGCCTTCCAGAGAAGGAGTTCGGTCTGACCAGCATTGGGCTTCACGACGATCAGGCCGCCCTCCCAGGCCTGCTTGTAACCCGCCGCGGCCTTGGCCGCAGCGTCACCTTCAAATGCGGCAGCGTAGTTGCCGGAGGCTGGGGCCAGATCGGCCGACAGCTTGGCGTGGTTTGCTCCCGGGGCGAGAAACTCGCTGAGCAACGCCTTTGCTCCCGCCTCGGATCCGTCGACCTCTCCCGGAGGCGTCTCGACAGTCCCCCCTCCCGGTGGATCCTCGCTCGGATCATCTCCGCAAGCCACCAGGCTGAGAAAAAGGGCAGTCAGGACGTATGTCGGGATTTTTTGCATGGCAAGGCGTCGGTGAAGTGGACGAACTAGGACAAATCATGACCCGATCCTGATTGCTAGAAGATTCCTTTCTGGGCCGCCCCGGATCCCGATCAGGAAAGGGGGAGGATGCAGACAAGTTCACCTCCCGAGCAGGAAGGCCTGGATTGCCGCATTGAAAACCGGCAAGATGATCTGGCGCCAGCCACCGTCAAACGCGATTCCCTGCATCACCGAAGACCAGATCCCCGCCCTGTCGGCGGATCTCACCATCGGGTTGAACTCTGCAGGAAGCGTGCAAATGCAGGTCAACATATTCGAGTCCAGGGACCTTGATGCGTTCTCCTCTTCCCCGAGGCCCTGAATCGGAATCGGTGACCGACTGTCGCATTGGCTTCGAGTTTGCACCTGCTGACGATGCCGCCTTCTGCCGGTTCAGACTGCAGTAGTCCCCCACCCTGTTTTCTACATCCTGATCCGGGGGTGTGGGGGAGCGTGATCCCCTTGCCGCGCTGCGTCTTTTTGAATAGGCGGACTGACGGGTTGGCCCTACCCTGGCAGGATGAAACTGGCGGCGCGACTTCCCCTGTTATTGCTGATCACAACAGCTTATGCGGCGCCGGTGAAGGAACCTGGGAAATCTGAGAAAATCAAGGAGGCTCTCGCGGAAACAGTGACCCGGGAGAAGGTTCCGGGGATGGTGGCCGCGATCACTTCGTCAAAGGGAGTATTGGCGGTGGGTGCCGCAGGGATCCGAAAAATCGGTAGCAACAAAAAACTGACCGATGGGGATCTCATTCACCTGGGTTCCTGCACCAAGGCCATGACTTCAACTTTGCTGGCCACCTTGGTGACCGAAGGCAAAATCACTTGGGAAACCTCGCTGATCGAAGCCCTGCCTGAACTCAAGGGCAACATACATCCCGAATATTATCCCACCACCGTCTGGGAATTGCTCACCCATCGGGCGAGGGTGGCGGCCAATGCGGAGAACTGGTGGGTTCATGGGAAGATGGAGCTGAAGAAAAGGCGCCTGGCGATTTTAAGGGAAAACCTCAAGAAGGCACCATCCCTCAAGCAAGGGGCATACCACTATTCCAACCTGGGATATATGATCGCCGGATGCATGGCGGAGAGAGTCACCGGCTCGAGTTGGGAATCCTTGATGAAAAGGCGCATTTTCAACCCGCTTGGTATGGACTCGGCCGGTTTTGGAGCCCCTGGGGCCCCAGGCAATACGGATCAGCCATGGGGTCACGTTCGATCAGGAGAGGGATGGCGCCCTCGCCAATTCGATAATGCGGAAGCCCTTGGTCCGGCCGGTCGCGTGCATTGCTCGGCAACGGATTGGGCCAGATTCCTGTCCATGCAGCTCCCCTATGGCAGGAAACTTGACCTGGATCGTAAAACCCTGGGCCGATTGATCACACCCACCGGAACGTATGCGGGAGGATGGATTCTTGCCAAGCGACCGTGGGGGAAAGGGACTGTCCTGACCCACAGCGGCAGCAACACGATGTGGCATGCCACCGTCTGGGTGGCTCCCAAGCTGGACCGATCCTTTCTTGTAGCGACGAATTCTCGTGACGAGCGCTCCCATGAAATTTGCGATCAAATGATCGGGAAACTCATTCGCATCAACCAGGGAAACTGACTAATAAGGGAAGTGGTTTCCCCGAAGACGCGGGACCTGCTCAGATGAGCCCAACTTACAGCGATTCCCCTGCCCCACACCCTGTTCATCCTGCCTCCTGATACGGGGGCACGGGGATTACTTCTCCGCCTTCCCGGGTGCGCTCTTCAAAGCCGAGTTCCCTTTCTTCACGATCACCCTGTGGGCGTATTTCAGGCCCCCGTTGGATTTGTCAACGTATGCGATACCAGGATGACCGGAGGGACTGAAGGCCAGCGAGGCATACCCGCCGATATGCCCTTCCCTGTCGATTGTCTGGGTCGCCCACTCCTGCCCGTCATATGACGCGTATTTCAGGACTCTGAGGTCACAATAGGAGATCGCTGGTGGACCGGAGGGACTGAAGGCCAGCGAGGTAAAACTGCCGATCCGCCCTTCCCTGTCGATTGTCTGGGTCGTCCACTTGCGCCCGTCATGAGATGCGTATTTCAGGTCCTTGTTGGTGTCGTCAGAATACGAGATGGCTGGATGACCATCAGGGCCATGGCTCAGGGAGGTGTCTGTCCCGAGGTTTCCGCCTTCGCTGTCGATTTCTTCTGTGGTCCAGTTGACACCGTCAAACGAGGCATATCTCAGGTGATTTGGGTATTTGTGGTACGAGATCGCAGGGTGACCCGAAGGACTAAAGCTCAGGGAATTAAACCAACCGACCCGCCCTTCCCTGTCGATTGTCTGGGTCGTCCACTTCCGCCCGTCAAACGACGCGTATTTCAAGTCCCCGTTCGTTAAGTCATAATACGAAATCGCTGGTTGTCCCGAGGGACTGTAGGCCAGCGAGGTGTACTTGCCGACATCCCCTTCCCTGTCGATTGTCTGGATCGTCCACTTCCGCCCGTCATGCATCGCGCATTTCAGGTCCTTGCTGGTCAAGTCATAATACGAGATCGCTGGTTGACCCGAGGGACTGAAGGCCAGCGAGGTGGAGGTGCCGACATCCCTTTTGCTGTCGATCGTTTCAGTGATCCAATTAAAGCCGTCAAACGAAGCGTATCTCAGGGCCTGGTCGGATCTGTCATAATACGAGATCGCTGGTCGACCCGACGGACTGAAGGCCAGCGAGGAGGAGGCGCCGATAACTCCTTCGCTGTCTATTGGGACGATCTTCCAGGAATATTGCTCACCAGCATCCGGCTTCCTCTTCACGACTTGCTTACTGCCGGCTTGGGTCTTCAGGTAGTCTTGATCGGCTTGGCTGAGTATATCGAGCTTCAGCTTGTAGATCTTATCCTTTACCTTGAGCTTTACCCAATCCTCTCCCTGACCCTCCAGTGTTCCTGTGAGCGTCTTGCCGTCGGCGCTGGTCCAAACCCGCTGTATTTCACCGGACAATTCCTCACAAAAACCCGCGACGAGCAGCGCTGCAAAAACCAGGACGAGCCTTTTCATCTCGCCCCACCCATACCACCCCCCACCCGCGGACGGCAAAGCCAAACCACCCCGCACCCTGGTTCCTGCACCCTGAATTGCTGGGAAATTCCTTTTTGAGGGCACCTTGAATGGCGATTCGGGAGGCGGAGTTGACGGGGATGCAGATTTTCAGCTTCGTGCTGACAGGGTTTTGCCGATCCAGGAAGACAGGAGTGATGCTTATCGTTAGATCAGCCCACTACCCGGCAGAAGTTATCGAAGAGAATCCGGGCATTACTCTTGAACTGGATCATATGCTGGGCGGCCTGATCTTCCATCTCTTTCAGCGCGCCCGGGCCTTTGACCTGATCCAGCGCCTGCGCATAAGCCGGCACTTTGCTCCATTCGCTGATGGTGGTTTCCTGCAGTTCGACATGAAACTGTGCGCCCCAGGCATGGGATCCAACCCGCATGGCCTGCCAGGCACATTCTGGTGAACTGGCCAGAAGGACGGCGTCCTCGGGCGGCGTAGTCACAGCCACGGAGTGCCACTGCAGGCATTTGATCTTCGGCGCAATCCCCTGAAGCAACAGGTCGTCGCGCGCAGCATCGGTGAGGCTGACCTCCATGATTCCAATCTCAGGGGCATGTTGCGCCTCGCACAGCCCCCCGAGCGCGTCGGCCAGCAGCTGGTGGCCCAGGCAAAGTCCGAGGTATGGCCGATTGAGTTCACACACCCAGTGACGGATGGCTTCCTTCTCGGCCACCAACCAGGGACAGGTATCAATATCCCACACGTCCATCGGCCCGCCCATGACCCAGAGCGCATCAAACCGTTCTAGATCTGGTATCGCATCCCCGGTATCGAGCTCTACCACCTGCCAGTCGATGCCAGTCTCCCGGAAAAACTGACGAAAAACGCCGGGATGCTCGCAAGCGATGTGCTGAAAAACCAGGATATTCATGGCTCGAATCTCGCTATGCAATATCGCTCAACAGTTCAGTGTGCGAACCTGCGCCCACGAACTGATCGAGGCGCTGTAACTGCGCCGGTCCTGACGCTTCAGCCTGGCGTAGCCGTCCACCAGGCCATCGCCAGTCCTGTCGCAATATCTTGCTCTTCTCAAAAAGGCGGATCGCATCCAATTGATTGCTATTGCCAGGAAATTCCTTTTGGAACAGCCCTGAATGACGGCGAACCGGGAGACGGGGACGGAAGAGGTTGAAATACCGTCTTGAACCCTCATTGAGGGGAGCTTAGCCAACTTGATGGGTGAGCTCAGCAGCAGAACGATTTTCTTCATAGCGCCGTGATTCCTACCATCCCGCAGGCGCAAGGGGCAAAGTCAAACCGCTCCGCACCCTGATACGGGAGCGTAGAGATGCGCAAACTTCTGCTACTCCTGCCCGCGGCAATCTGGCAGGGCTGACTTCCCGTATATCGATGATCCCGGGAATCAGCCGGCGAGCTACAGGAATTTGCCCCGGCCCGCTGAACGAGAAAACCACGCCGATCCTGAGGATTCGAGGACCACCGTGCGGATCTCCTTGACTCCATCCGGCACCTCCTGCTGACCGTCTTTAATAAGTGCTAGGGCCTCCGTTCGGCAACGAGGCGATAGAATTCGCTGCCGCCGCCGTCGCGATCGCTGAGACCCTCAACGCGCATGGTGGGCCCGGCCGGGATCACGCTGAGGGCGCTCCAGTCAATTCCGTTGTTACTCTGCTCGATCCTGTAGCGGATGCCGGGCTGGGCGGTGAATTCCAGCGCCAACTCCGTTCCGTCGTGCGAGAACGTGGAGAACTGGAGGAAACTTGCGGGGTCGGTGGGATCGGTGTTGCTGCGGTATTCGTAGAGATTCGTTCGGTGATCGCCGTCGAGATCAAGATTCACATCGACCGCCGAGTCGGGATCGAGGCCGTAGGCGATTTCCCAGGAGTCTGGCATTTCGTCCCCATCGCGATCGGAATTCGGATTGATGAGATTGGATCCTCCCGGCGACTGGAACTGCAGGGGACCGAGATCGCGACCTCCGTCCGTCAGGCGTCCGCTGGATACTCCTTCTTCTTCCACGCCCCAACTCACTTCGTCGATGATCACGGTGCCGGCCGCCTGATAGAGACGGAGAGATTCGCCCATGGCATGCAGACTGAAGGGAAGATGGCCGACGCCAGATCCTCCGTCAGCGAGGAGAGTGAGAAATCCGCCTGGCGCAATGTAGTTGAGTTCAGGGAATGAAAATTGGGCGATCCCGGTGCTGGAGAGGTCGTCCGTCAGGCGGAGCAGGTGCAAGGCGACGGGGCGTTCCGAACTGTTATGGAGTTCCACAAAGTCTTCCAGGCCGGGCGGCGCCTTGGCGAGCCATTCGTTGATGGAGAGACTATTGAGCGATCCAAGCAAAGCGACTGGGGCATTAACCTCGCCCGGAGTGGGCGACGAAAGCAATCTCCAGCTGCCATCGGGGATGGAGCCAATGGAGAGACCGGGAACCTGTGCACCGTAGAGCACGCGGTCAATTTCCTGAGACGCATCATCGAAGAAGTAGACTTCACCACCGATGCCCGGCAGGGAGCGTCCTGTATTGAGCGCGCCCGGGGCGGAAGAAGGGGCGCGGGCAGCGTCGCAGCTGACCACAAGAAATCCGTTCGCTGGAATGAAGAGGCCGGATGGGAAGGTCCAGTGCGTTCCATCGCGATTTCCCACCACGAGGGAGTGCCCGCTCAGGGGGAGTGGATCGGGCGTCCTGTTGGAGATTTCAACCCATCCCAGGCCCTGGCCCTGAGAGTCCGCGTGTAGTTCGGAGAGGCTCAGACCAGAGATTACGTCCGAGTAGTTGGAGGCACCGGGGCTGGGAGAGTTGCTAAAGTGGCGCACTGTGCTCGAACCATCGGGCAAGCGACCGCTTGCGAGATTCTCGGTTTGCCCGGTGTGTCTGAGATTTTCGATGAGGACGCCATTCAATTCGATCAGTTGGAGGGTGCCGCCAGTGGCTGGCAGGCGAAATCCGAGGTGTTCGGGGCCGGATCCTTCATCGGCCCAGAAGCGCTTGAATGCACGGGGGGCAATGAACGAGATCGCTCCGTAGCGATAGACAGCTTCATCGCTGGCGAGATAGAGATTGCGCAGAGCGACAGGATGGCTGGCGTCCTGATTGTAGAGTTCGAGCCAGTCTCCTTCGCCAGCAATGCGGTTGGTCACCCACTCGTTGATGGTGAGTTCGGATTGGGAGGCGAGAGGAACGGAAGGGCCATTCTGGTTTCCAGGGGTGGGGACGGTGAGGTTCCAGTTCTTGCCGTTCCTGCTGATCGAGAAGTCGGCGACTTGCAGTCCGTAGGAGGCGGCGTCGGCTTGGGCGCCTGACGGATTCATAAGGAAGAGGAATCCACCTTCAGGGCTTAACTCAAAACCGGAATGCAAGCCGGGCGTCCCCTTGGGATCGGTGCACCAGATAAGGAGATGTCCACCGCGGTCGATGGAGGTGCCTTGCGGAAAACTGAACTTATGGGGGAGGTCGGCATCGTCGCTCAGACTCCAACCACTGAGATCCACGGTGCTCGCACCGGAGTTCCGGAGTTCGGCGAAGGGCGGAAACTCATTGCCGTGGGCAACGGCGCTCTCGTTGAGCGCAAGCACCTCGCTGATGGTGACACTGGAGCGAATCTCGGCGGAATCTTCCTGGCTTGGCGAGCCATGCACCTGAGGACTCGCGCTCCAGGAGGTGGGATCGTTTGGGTCGCCGTCGACGTCACGCAGCACCAGGGAGTAACCGCCACCATCCGCAGAGCGGGGCCAGCCAGCGCGATCGCTGTAACGGACGGAGATGACGTTGTTCCCAAATCCGTCGACCAGGGCAAGGCGTTCACCGCCATTGGAGAGGCTGCCGCCGAAGGTTCGGTAGGAACTGATGCCCGGATACCGTTGAGCGAATGACTGCGGATCATCATTGGAAGTCAGGACAATCCGCTGATTGGGCCTGAGAGCCGCGTCGCCGGGGAATTCGCAGGTGATGCCCTGGAAGCTGAAGTGACCGAGATCGATCGTGCTGCCTGTTGGATTGTGCAGTTCGATGAACTCGTAGGTGCTGCCTCCGGGCGGATTGTACATGATCTCGGTGATGCGGAGGTTCGGGAATCGTGGTTCCTGGAGGAATTCGGCCTCGGTGAGCGCACTCCAGTCCGTTCCGGAAAGTGAGCGGGATTTGATCGTGCTCGTGCCGTTAAGCGTGAAGGGCTCGGTGTAGAGAGCGGCTTGAGGAGAAATGCTGCCCAGCGGGTTCTCGGCATTGCCTGTCACGCGTGGATCACTTCCGTCGGTGGTGTAGTAAATGCGATCGCCGGTGGAAGACAGTTCGATCGCATCGGTCGGGGCAAGAGGACCGCCGAAGGGCCGCATTTCCGGTGCTTCGTCAGACCTGTAGAGCCTGGCGCTTCGCATGTGACCGATGATGGCAGCGCGCCGATTGGGAATCCAGTTCCTTAGAATGGAATCGTTCATGTTGGGAATAACGCCTCGCATTTCCTGTCGGAGGAGCCGGAGATTCAGGTTGTGTGTCCGGTCTGCCAAGGCGCCGCCATTGAACAGGTGCTTGTGGGCGCGGTCCGCCCAGCGCAGGCGGAACTCCGGACTTTGAAGCAGGGCCTGATACATTTGCGCGATCTCAGAACCGCCCGCGAGCACACTGGTGAGGGTGTTACCTTCGACACCACCGCCTCTTCCGAGAGAATGTTCGGCGTCCCAGACGTAGAACCGAAACTTCGCACGAGAAGCACGCTCTCGAGCTGCCCGCCAGTTGTTGTGCGGCCAGTCCGTGGTGCCGCAATAGACATTGACCAGGAGGTAGTCGATGAAGTTGTCCATATCGAGCAGCAGGGAAGATCTGCGATAGTTGCTGATATTGTTCTGGTCGCGCCTGACGACTCCCATCATGCGCTGCCATTCCCGGGAGTCGCCTTCCCGGACCTCTCCGAATTGTGCGATGACGTCCCAGTCGTTTTCTCCGCCGTGCCAGGATCGCATAAAGTCGTCATCGATGCGTTCCGTGGCGTTGTAGTAGCCTTTGTATTCGCCGTTAATGAAAAGGTTCACAAAATTTCCTCTCGCTCCGATATTACCGGTCGCGATTTGCATGCGACGAACCATCTCGTCCACGACGAAGGGATTGGAGTGATCGTTCATTCCAGCGCGAAGAGTGAAGCGGTCAAAATCCTTCACTTCGGATCCCTCGAAGAAAGGGAAGTGGAGCATGGTGGCTCCATAGTCGCCGCGAAAGTAAATGCGGAACGAGTACTTGGACGCCGGTGGACTACTGTTGGGATTATAGCGCCCCCGGATGTGGTCGCCGCCCTGCACACGGATCCCGCAGTTCTCCTGAAAGCCACTCTGATCCTTGCGGATCAGCTCGACGGATGCAGGACGTTCCCAGGCGATGCCACGCTGGGCGGCATTCCCGGGGGTCTGAATGCCGGTGGGGCCCCAGAGGTTGGAGTCATCGGTGCTGACAGAGATGATGGGGAGAGAGCGAATCGCACTGGATTCATTGTAGAAGTAGCTGTGGGTGATGATTTCCGAGGGGAGGTAGTTCGCGCGGAAGGCGGCAGCCCGTATGATACGGGACGATTCGACGGGGATGGGAGCTGAATAGACCGTTCCGTTTCTGACGGTTGGTTCACTCCCGTCGGTGGTGTAGCGAATAACGGCCTGGGAATCGGGTGAGGTGAGACGCAGGTTGAAGGGGTGAGCATAAAATCCGCGGGGACTGCTGAAATGGGGTGGATCGAGGAGGCCGCGGATCAGGGACTGGTGGCCGTTGGAAACTCGCGGAGTGGGACTGGCGAAATAGCGCCATATTTCACCGTTGTTTTCGCGACCATAGGAATGGTCGTTGCGCTGGACCGGATAGGACGGAGCGATCTCGTCGTTAGCTTCCCGGGGAAGTTCGGGAGGAAAAAGACCGAGATACTCACCGGAGGCCGCCAGCTTGAAGTTGGTGTGAATCTCGGTCACGCCCCCTGAAGAGCGATCTTTGCCCGAAGCAATGACAAGGAGTCTGGCACCAGGTTGCAGAATCCTGTCCGGGAGAACAAATTTCCCGGGCTCATCAATATCGTCGCTGAGGGACCACCCAAGCAGGTTAACCGCGAAATTGTCCTTGTTAAGGAGTTCAATCCAGTCGGAGTAATCCTGGTCTTCATCGGTCAGACCAGAGCGATTCGAGGCCACCAATTCGTTGATGACAACATTAGGAATGCGCGCATCGGCAACCAGGGTGTAGGACCATTCTTCGCCGATCAGCGGATTGGATGCGAGGTCTGCAATGGCGTGGTCGGCAGCCCACGAGAGGGTGACTGGGCCATCGTTGATGAAACCGAAGGTGAAGAGATAGGGGCCGGCGCCCTCTCCCGTGAGAGAGGTGGCAGGAGCGCCATTGGCGGTAAGGTCTTCGGCCCCGAGGCCGGTAATGAGTTCGGAGAAGGTGACCGAAATTTCTGACAGGCCGCGCAGTCTGCCACCTGCGACAGGAGATCGATTGACAACGACGGGCGCCTCCTGATCGACAACGGTGTAATGCCGGATTTCTCCTGCGGCGGTAGAATCGAAGGCATTGGCAGGAAATTCTGTGTCAGTGATATCGTGATTGGGCGCCCACGTCACGGTCACTAGTCCAAGCGGAACAGAGGCGAAGCTAAAGGTGTACTCGTCGCCGCCTCCGGAAACCATGCTGGCCCCTCCCCCGTTCATGATGAGATCGGACGCATCCACTCCACTGACGGCTTCCGAAAAGGTGATCGTGATCGGGGAAAGCTCGCTCACCGTACCGGGAGCAGGCGTGATGCCGGTCACCGTCGGAACTGCTGCCAACCCCACCGCGGAACTGAGGTTGAGCAGGAGGGCGAGAACTCGTTTCATGGAATTTGTTCTGCTCTGGCTTCGAAATGGGGATTCCAGCACGGCTTTCCCGACTTTCCTGATCGATTGCCGGCAATAATGCGAGGAGATTCCTTTTCAGGGCCGAGATTCCCGGAAGCTCGAAAACCGGGGAATTGACCACTCTCAGAGCGTTATTTTATCGACCGGGCAATGCTCCGATCCTTGTGGATATGGAGCATTGCCACCTGGCGGATCCAATTCGGAATACACTCCGCAGAGCACCGCGCCGTCAAACAACACCCCCTTCCTCCGGTTCATGGTGCAGCGCCCCCCCACCCTCCGGACCAGTTGACTCCGCAACCTGCTCCATCACCATCATGGCTGATTGGATTGTTCCTCCGCCATCAGCTCAGCGATGTCGCAGACCTGCACCCCGGCATCCTTTGCCGCGAGACCGTCAGACATCATTGTTAAACAAAACGGGCAGGAGACCGCAACGGTCTTGGCGCCGGTATCGAGCGCTTCGGTGATTCGGTTCGTGCCAATCCGTTCCTGAACGGGATCGTCGAACCACATGCGACCACCGCCGGCACCGCAGCAACCGGCATGGCAGCCATGCCGGGGCATTTCATTCATGCTGGCGGGCAGCAGTTGGCGCGGAGCTTCGGCGATGTCGTTGACACGGGCAAGATAACAGGGGTCATGATAGGTCACCGTTCCGTTCATTCCGGCGGCCGCCTTCAATTTGCCGGCAGCAACGAGTTCGCCCAGGAATTGGGTGTGATGCATGACCTCGTAGTGGCCGTCGAATTGCGGATAGTCCTGTCGCAGGGAATTCAGGCAATGGGGACAGTGGGTAATTATCTTTTTCACCCCATACTTGCCAAACGTGTGAATGTTGGCGGTGGCAAGTTCCTGAAAGAGAAACTCATCCCCCATGCGACGGGCGGATTCTCCGCTACAACGTTCCTCGGGACCAAGCACGGCAAAGCTTACCTGCGCGCGTTGCAGAAGCTGGGCCACGGCACGAGCCACCTTCATTACCCGACGATCATACGCTGCGGAACACCCAACCCAGTAGAGCACGTCAAAGCCCGGGTTGTCCTGCACGGTGGGCACCTTGAGGCCATCAGCCCACGCCAGGCGATCCTGCGCAGGAAGACCCCACGGGTTGCCGGCACGCTGCATCTTTTGCAGCGACATGGCAGGCGCACCACGCAGTTCACCCTCACTGATGAGATGTCGGCGCAGGTCGGTGATATAATCGACCGGGCGCACGCCAAGCGGACAGATGTCGGCGCAGGAATTACAGGTGGTGCAGGCCCATAGCGTTTCCGCGCCGATGGTCTCACCATGCAACGCACCGGGCGAGACGGCCTCCATGTAACCGCGCAAATCCTGGACCAGATCGCGGGGTGAGAGCGGTTTGCCCGCCTCATGTGCCGGACACAAATCCTCGCACCGGCCGCACGACACACAGGCATCCAGTCGTAGCAGATCACGTCGTTCAAATTGTTCCAGACGACCCACTCCCACCTCGCCGGTTTCCTCTACCTCCGCCATAGTAACTGGCTCCATGTGCCCCAGGGGCCGTGGCGAGGCGGCCAGGCTCAGAACACCGGCAACGGCATGCGCTAATCGACAAAACGGCAGTGCTGCAATGAAGCCAAAGGCGACAATCGAGTGGAACCACCACAGGCCAAAGTGAATGGAACTGACGTTGGATTGATCAACACCGCCGAAGGCAAAAACCTTCGAGCAACCGTAACCTACAAAAGAGATTCCTGGCAGCGGGGTGTTCTCACGAATGATGCGCAGGCCTTCAATAAGGTAGCCGGTGACACCAAGCACAACGAGCGAGAAGATAACCAGCCAGTCAGCAGCCCGATGTTCCATCGAGCTATCCGCACGAAATCGACGCCCGACGAACCAGGCAGCTCCGCCAACGAGCAACAGACCAAAGATCTCCATGGTGATTTCATAAATGACAAAATAGAGACCCTTATGAAACAGGGGGCTGACCGCTTCCTTCCCTGCCATCGCCGCACCGTAATGCTCAATACCCACCAGAATAGTGCCAATGAGCAGTGCCAGGAATCCCCAGAACAGCATTCGATGGGCACAACTGGCCCTCGGTCTCGAGCCCCGCAGGCTGCGCTGGGCAAGGACACGGGTGCGGATATTATGGCAGGCCCTGCGCCAGTTAATCGACTCATTATCCGGCCGGCCACGTCGCCAGAGTCTCACACGTCTCCAGATGCCCCACAGGAAAACAGCGCAGGAGACAAACGCCAGCAAGTAGAATACTGCCCGGGACCCGCCGTCGAGATTACCGAAAATTTCGCGTGAAAGACCTTCGGTCATCAGCTGCCATTCAATTCCGCGATAAGACGAGGCACTTCCTCATAAACGTCTCCTGCCAGTCCAAAGTCAGAAAACTCAAAGATGGGAGCGTCAGGATCCTGGTTGATGGCGGCGATGACTCGTGAGTTTTTCATTCCAGCCAGGTGCTGCACCGCACCGCTGATGCCCAGCGCGAGGTAAAGTTCCGGCGCGACAACCTTGCCGGTCTGGCCTACCTGCAGCGAGTTGGGGACTATTCCGGCATCAACCAATGCGCGCGAACTGCCTGTGGCTGCATCCAGAGTGTCGGCCAATCCGCCCACAAGCTGCTCAAAGTCCTGCGAAGTATTGAACGCACGCCCTCCGGATACCACGATCCGCGCCTCGGTGACATCCGGTCGCGCACCGACCTTGCCTTCAACTTCCTCAAGCTGCGTTGAGCCCGGTAACTCGGTGACATTGGCCGCCACCGGCTCGATGGCAAACGGTGTGGCCGCAGGCTCTGGTGCCTCGTAAGCGGAAGCACAAACGGTGATGATTTGTGGCAGGCCTTCGAGTGTGAGGGTGGCATGGACTGCCCCGGCGAACATCGGCCGGCGCAGGCGCAGTTCCCCATCAATAACCTCGTGTCCAATCACGTCACTGGCCATAGCTCCACCAAGCAGACCCGCGGCACGGGTCACAATGTCCTTCGCCCAGGTGGTGGACGTGGCCACAATGCGTTCAGCACCCCGCGCACGGGCCACCTCGGCAATGACCTGCGCCCAGCGGTCTGCAACCGGGTCGGCTAACGCGGGATCATCCACGGTGATTACCGGGGCAAATTTCGCCGCCTCGCAATTCATGGCGTCAAGATCCTCGCCCAGCAGGAACCCGCAGACATCATCGGATAATTCACGTGCAAATCCAATCGCGGCACCATTGCCGGAACGCAAGGCACTGCCGTCGTGTTCCATTAAGACGAGGGTCTTCATCCCTTGATCACTTCCGTTTCGCGCAGTTTGAGGATGAGCTCCCTGGCTGAGGTCACCATCTCGCAATTGCGTTGACTATGGACAAGTTCCATGGAGAGAAGGCGCACGCGGGGTTCGGGCTTCACTCCCAGTTCCTCGGCGGTGGTATATTCGGTGGGTTTTTTCTTCGCCTTCAGGATGCTGGGAAGAGAGGCATAGCGAGGTTCATTAAGGCGGAGGTCAGCGGTCACCACGGCGGGAAGGGAAACGTGGATGATCTCAATACCCAGGTCGGTCTCGCGAT
Source organism: Akkermansiaceae bacterium UBA7890 (assembly GCA_002501065.1). Classification (GTDB taxonomy): domain Bacteria; phylum Verrucomicrobiota; class Verrucomicrobiia; order Verrucomicrobiales; family Akkermansiaceae; genus Roseibacillus_B. The sequence goes on along the minus strand of DLRK01000017.1, from coordinate 15,933 downwards.
GAACGCGCAAACCTGTTTCAGTAAATTCGACTTGCGATGCAAAGGTGGCCTGGGACCAGCCAAGCTGGACGGCAAGGAATTGGCCAGTCTGGTTGGCGTCATCGTCCACGGCCTGTTTGCCCATGATCACCAGGGCGGGTTGCTCACGCTCCACAACGGCGGCGAGCAGGCGGGCGACATTCCATGAATCGAGCTGGGCATCATGCTCGACAAGCAGCGCGCGGTCCGCACCCATGGCAAGAGCGGTGCGCAAGTCATCCTCCCCCTCGGCAGGCGCGACACTCACGGCAATAATCTCCGCGTCAGGATGCGTGGTTTCGCGGATACACAGGGCCTCCTCCACGGCGATGGCATCGAAGGGGTTCAGGATGTAGGTCAGTGCAGTGGAGTCAACATCGGTTGCCTCTGCGTTGAGACGCAGCTTCTGATCGGGATCTGGCACGCGTTTGCAGGGGACGAGTATCTTCATGCGGTGTCCGTCTTCGAGTCGGCGCTCTTGCCTTCCAGTCGGCCGTAATAGCTTCCCTGCATCTTATGACAACGCTGCTCAATCTCATCACGCTCCTGAAAGCCGGGCACGCCCCAATAGCGATCTGCCTCAATTGAAGCGATGTCGTAGGTGGATCGATTGCCGAGAATCAACTCACTCATGATGACCCCGATGACCGGGCTTTGCACAATGCCGTGGCCGGAAAATCCACTACAGTAAAAGAGACCCTCATGGTCAGGAAGTTGACCGCAAAATGGCAGACCGTCGGGCGAAAATGTCATTATGCCGGTGGTGACATGCATGGGCGTGCGCTCATTGATCCACGGGAATCGTTGCTGCGCAGCGTGGATGAGCATCGCGAGATGGAAATCATCACGCCGGGCCTTCATTGCGGACATATCAAAATCAGGCGGCAATGTCTCCATGTCGTATTCGGCACACTCCTCAGCGTAGATACCTACCAGCAGTCCGCCGTTTTCCGCTCGCCCATAAATGCGATGGTGGCGATTGCGGAATCCGGGGCTGAGACGATCCACGGGATGATCAGGATCCGGCTGTGTGGTGAGATAAACATGGCCGAGCGCAGCGGTGGGAAGCGTGGTTCCGGTAAGCCCGGCGACCAGATGCGACCATGGCCCGGCGGCATTCACCAGGATGGGAGCGTAGAACTCGCCCCTGGGAGTCTCTACCCCACGCGCCTTGCTCCCGTCCAGCAACACGCCGGTGACGGGGCAGCTCGTCTCGTAGCGCACCCCGTGATCTCGACCGACCTTGTGATATGCAGCCGCCAGTTCGGCCGGTTGGAGATGGCCGTCAGTGGGGCACCAGCAGGCGGCAGCGACATCATCGGTCCGCATGTAGGGCATCCGCTTGGCCAGTTCATCGGTGGCCATCGGGGCGATGTCAAAATCAATAGAGCGGCCCATCTCAACGAGGTCGGCAATCTCCTTCTCACGCTCGGCTGTTTCAGCCACACGCACCGAACCGGTTTGCACATAAATCTCAGTACCTGCCTGCTCCTCAAGTTCCTGGACGATTTTCACGCCGTCCATGAGCATGCGTGTGTGCTCAGCGGTGCCTCGCAACTGGCCCAGCAGACCAGCTGCCCGCCCGGTGGAACCATTGCCGATTTGCTCTCGCTCCAGCACCGTCACCGACACCCCGCGCCTGGCCAGTTGCATGGCAGTTGACAAGCCGGCCACCCCTCCTCCAATGACAACAACGTCCGAAGAATTCTCGATCATTTTTAATGTCCCAAAAAATAATAAATCTCGCAGCAGTATTGTGCATCACACCGGGCGTTTTACCAGTCTCAATCGTTTCCGGAAATCGGTGGGTAACAGACTGCGCCCGTATTCGGAAGCCATCTGATCAAACCTCGATCCGGCCACATGAAATTCGATCTCGGCACTACCGGACACACCTCGGCATTGCCGCCAACCCACCATCACGATCCCCCGCTCCCTGCTTCCTGCGCCCAGATGCGGAAGTGATTTCGATCTTGCTCCAAACGCTTTTCCCTGCCCTGTGTCTGTTTTTCCAAGTCAGCCTTCCTGACTGTCATCCAGAGCGATCCCCAAATGGAATTTCCCAGCAACACTTATTTCTTCAGAATCGAGTCGATGGTCCTGTAAGCGGCCTCGCGCATCTCGTCGGGGAAATCGTGCGGATAATCAGGGTGCTTGATGATGAGATCGGTCTCGTTGCCAAGCAACTTGTAGATGGGGCGGGCGGCCTTCGCACAGACATCGACGCTTTTCCAGCGGAAATTGGAGTCGCGCAGGGGCGCGTGAACAAAAAACGGGCGCGGGGCCAGTGCGCCGAGTAACTCAGGGAAGTCGAAGGGGATGTCCATTTGTCTCCCGCGGTAGTCGGAGAGGCGGGGTATGTAACGAATCTGGCACCAGCCACGGCCAAAGAACCAGTTGCGCTCGGCGCCATCATAGTAATCCGGGTAGGCATCAAACCCGCAACTGCTGGCCATCACCGTGATGCGCTGATCGAGGACGGCTGTGTAAATTGTGTTATGCCCACCCAATGAGTGGCCGATGGCTCCGAAGCCGGGCCTGGCATCCACGCAGGATAGTGTCTCCAGCAGATCCAAGGCGCGAGTGTTGTCGTAAATCGCCTTCATCGTGCCGCTCACGTAGCCGAGCTTGCCGAGGTTGGGCCAGTAGTTGGCCAGGTGCGGGTAGGCGGGCGAGATGGTCACGTAACCGCGCTCAGTCAATTCCGCCGCATATTGTCGACCCGCCCGCCCGCCAAGGCCAAGCACCACCTTGTGCCCCACCTTGTTATCGGTGGGATGCAGGCACAGTACCGCCGGCGCCTTGCCCTTCTTCAGGACAGCCTTGGGGATACAGAGATAGGCCGGGGTGCGCGAGCCGGGCTCGGACTGGTAGGTGATGAGCCGCCTTACGTATTTGCCAGCATCCGCCTCCCCTTCAATTGTGACATCCAAATTCACCCGCCGCTCCTTTCCGGGCAATCGGCCCATGACAACCATCATGCCCTTGATGATTTCCGCGCGGCGCTTTTGCCAGTCGGCAGCCGTCCTGACCTCCTGCACCCTGCCGTTGCCATCACGGAACTGGAGCAGGTTCAACCGATCCAGTCGCGGCGCGGCGTTAACCGCACAAAGAAGAAAGAGCGTAACGAGACCGGAAACGTAGCGGGTCATGTCCCCAAGTGTCCTACGCCGCCCGATGCTGGCAAGCGAAACCAACCTTGCCGACCATTCAAGCATGCGTTCAATGGGTGCTCGTGGGTTCGATAATCCCGGCACGGTGCACGGGTGCCCTGCGGATGTGGCGGCGATCTCGACTATTCTGACTGATCGTCGGGAGCCCCGATCCCGAACAGGACCTTCGTCCTCGCTTCCAGGCTCTCGGCGAGTGCCTCCACCAGCCGCAATCCAGTGCCGGCTTCGGTTTGGCTGTAGTAGGTGAGGTAGCGGTGCGCCAGTTCACGCTCTCCCGCTTCCAACAGCTTCAGTGCCGTGCGTTCCACGGTCTCTTGTTCCTCCAGCAGGCGATCCTCAAAGGCTTCCAAGGCTTGCGTAACCTCGGGGAGAAACTGCTTTCGATGGGCGGCCGCGAGGTAATAAAGCCGTTTGCACGCCCGAAACGCATACCGCGTCGATTCCAGACCCAGGTCTGCCGGATCAATCACCTCTCTCGAGGCTTCTCCCGCGGTCAGATACCGATGCCGTTTGAACTCCGGAGGAATATCGCCGATCCCCACCCGGTGGGGAATAAAGGGCGCGGTCAGAGGCGATGCAGGCGCACACCACAAGACGCCCAGATCCGAATGTATGCCACTTCTCAAATGAGCCACCTGACCGTATCCCGAGCTGTCACGGGAACTCGCCCGGACGATACGCTTGACGTCTTTCACCGTCACATGCGGGGCAAGTTGATGGAGTGTCTTATGTGCTTTTTCCACCTCCTCCCCATGGCCAACGCCCCGGCAGTAGATTTTGATGACGTTGAACGGCTTGTCGGATTTTGGATCATACCAACCGCGCTGCACCGCAAACCGGATGAAGTTCTTTGACGCCATGTAATCCTCGTCTTGATCGAGATTCGATGGGATATCCTGGATGTAACCGATGCCGCCCTGGGCGCGCCAGTTCAGAAGAATATCGTCCGGTCCGAGTCGTTTCGCGATCCATAATCCCTGCCCCCCGGCAAAGTTCAGCAGCACCCAGCCCTCGTTCGGATCCGCGAAGACATGAGAATTGCCGCCGTAGGTCGAATAACCATGTTCGTCAATCAACCTGCCGACAATCTCAGCCGCGTCGCGAGCCGTCTTTGCCCGCTCCATGGCGATTCGTGACAGGTCGCTGTAGTTAGGACCTTGCTGCGGATTGGGAGTCATTCGCGCCAATTCCGGTCGCGACAGAAGGGCCACATCACGGGCCGCCACATGATGTTCGTTCATGCCGCCATTGGTCTGCGGCGCGGGAAAGCCCGCGTAGTAGGAGTAGTTCATGGTGATGAATTTGAAAGTCTCCTCTGCCTGCGGGATCTTGATCAGTCGCCCGGGATAATTGGACTGTGCCGTCGCCCCGACCGTGATCGTTGAACCCGGCGCATGTTGCCGTCGGGGGACGATCTCCAACCAGTGGCTGGAAGGTTCGTCACCGTATCCGCCCAGCAGGACGCTGCCGTCCTTGGTCAAATTCTTGCCAACGTACACGGCGATACTGGCCGTCAGGGTCGTGCACGAAAAAATCGCCAACGACGTGAGCAGGATCAGAATCCTTCGTAACCTCATGATCGCACTGGTCTACCACCCCCCAGGCGCAGGGGGCAAAGCCAAACCGCTCCGCACCCTGTTTCCTGCACCCTGGTGCGGCGGGATTGAGCAAGGCTGGGCCGGCGGAGGCGGAGAAGGCACTTCGAGGGCGGGCCCGGGTGTAGTGGTTCGACCGCTGCCCCGTCCCGTGAAGCGCCAGAAAATCAAGGCTGGGAATGCAATTTTCCTGCAATTCCCGGCAAATTTTTCTGACTTCTTGCCTCAGGGGCAATTCCCGCTAGGCAGGTGGAATGCACGGATCCTTGCGCGTCTTGATCTTCCTGCTCGGGGTCGGGACTGGCTGGGCCCAAGTACAACCGATCATCCGCATCGTAGAGATCGAGCATGCCGGTTCCCGGCTCATGGTCACCGTGGAGAGCCTTGCAGAGCAAACCCTGACCTACACCTTGCAACGGTCACCGAACCTGTCCCCTGAGTCCTGGCTCGAGCAGGAGCATGCCATCCTGTCTGTCCTGGATCCCTCCCGGGTCATCCTGACCTTGCCCCTCGATGACGAGAGCGCTGGTTATATCCGCGTGGTGGCCCGCTCTGCCTCATCGCCCGTGGCGGTGGTGATCAATGAGGTCATGAGCAACAACGAAACAACCGTGGCAGACGGTGATGGAGATTTTCCAGATTGGATTGAACTCTACAATGCGGGCGACACCGCTGCCGAATTGACCGGGTATCATCTCAGCGACAACGACGCCAACCTGAGCCAGTGGGAATTCCCTGCCGGAACAATCCTCGGTCCAGGGCAGTACCTGGTGGTCTTCGCATCAGGCAAGGAAGGCGCCGAAATCCCCGAGGGAGAAACGCATGCGGATTTCAGATTGAGCAACGGCAATGAACCGGTGATTCTCAGCGATCCCCTCTTGAAGATCGTGGACCGTCTCGATCCCGGTCCTCTCGTTTCCGACAACTCGGTGGGGCACGCTCTCGATGACCTGGAGACCTACTACGTCTTTCATTCCGGTGAACCCTCACCCGGAGCTCCCAATCACGATTTCAACGCCGACCCTCCCGAACCGTTCATCCAGGCTCCGATCTTCAGTGTCCGCGGAGGGGTATTCGACGAATCGGTCACCCTTGAATTGATTCCGCCCCGAGAGGGAGATCTGATCCGCTACACCATGGACGGAGCCGAACCGTCCAGAGGGTCAACTCCCTATCGCGGACTCATCGAACTCACGGAGACCACCGTGATTCGAGCAGTGGTATTGGGAGCTCCCAATAGTCACTCCGTCACGCATACCTACGTCATCGGCACTCATCACAGCCTCCCGGTGATGGCATTGGCGGCCGACCCCGGGCACTTCGAGTTCACCGATGGCTACCTGTATGGCTTCGGCGACCACATGTTCACCTCCCAGGGCAACATCATTGGCAATTTTCCCTACAGCGCATCCAATGCCTGGAAACGCGATCGGGAGATCGAGGCCAGTTTCGAATTCCATGAGCCCGATGAGGGTGGAACTTCACGAATGAACGTCGGAGTCAAAATCTTTGGAGGATGGGGATCCCGGGGCTATCCACAAAAGTCGATGGCACTGTTTGCCCGCCGCGAATATGGTTATGGAAAGATCCGCCACCCCTTCTTCCCGGACCGGGCGGTGGATTCCTTCGAGTCGATCGTGCTGCGCAATTCGGGCAATGACAACCAGAGCACCTGGTTGACCTATCCGCGCCCGCCTATCCATGAATTCAGCGCTCCAGCCGGTCATGGCAGTTACTTTGTGAATGGCAATTTCACCATGTTTCGCGATGCCATGATGCAGAGCTTGGTGGCAGAGACCGGTCTGGACACCCAGGGCTACCGACCGGCCGTGCTCTACTTGAATGGCGACTACTGGGGCATCTACAACATCCGCGAAAAATTCACCGAGCACTACCTCGAATCGACTCACAACGTGTCCGCAAATGAGATCGATCTCATTGAGGGATATGGCAGTGCCAACACGGGCTCAGCGGCGACTTACAACCAGATGCGTAGCTTTATTGGAGGAAACTCGATGGCAAATCCGAGTAACTACCGGGCCGTCCAGAGTCGCTACCTGGATATTGACAACTTCATCGACTACCATCTCGCGGTCATCTACGGGCAAAACTTCGACATCGGAAACATCAAATGCTGGCGTCGACGATCCAGCAGAGGGGGGCAATTCCGCTGGATGCTCTACGATCAGGACTACAGCTTCAATTTGTGGAAACCCGACGTCTACCTGCCCGCCATGAGGCGCGACTACTCGGACTACGACAACATGTTCGACTTCTACACGAACCCCCGTGGCAGCGGGACCGGCTGGCCCAACAGTGGCGGCCGCACCCTGCTCTTCCGCAGGATGCTGGAGAACGACCAATTCAAGGAGAGCCTGATCCAGCGCTGCGCCGATTTGTTGAACACCTTGCTGGCAGGCGATCGTGTGGTGGCGCGCATCGACCTCATGGCAGACGCGATTCGTCCCGAAATGGAACGACACCTGACCCGATGGAGCTGGGCCGGTATTCAAGCGCGCGGCTTTGGCATTCCCCACAAGCAGGAAGATGAACCTCTCACCATCGCCCACTGGGAGCGGAATGTGGAATCCATGCGCGAATTTTCCAGAACCCGACCTGACGAATTGCGACGGGATCTGATTGACCATTTCGGCCTTCCCGGGGGCACCGCCACGGTCACCATCACCACCAGCGATTCCAGCAAGGGCACGGTTCAGGTCAATACCATCGAGGTGACCGAGACACCCTGGAGGGGCCAGTATTTTCAGGACTTTCCGCCGACCCTCACCGCTCTCCCGAAGGCCGGGGCCATCTTTGTCGGTTGGTCCGGAGCGAGCACCAGCACGGAGACCACAATCCAGTTGCCCCTCCCGGCCCGGACAGCCTCGGTGACCGCGATGTTCGAGTGAAGGGACTCGTCCCTCGGAATGCTCAGGAATTGCGCCTCCTGGAAGGCTAGTCAGGTTACCTTACCTATCCTCCCCGGTGGTGTTTATCGGAGGCGGTTGGGCAATTCGCGCACCCCCTCCGGCAAGTCGGGAGTCGCTTGAATCCATTGCTCCGCGGAGGTGGGGTCGCTGCGCAACCAGCGCGAGAGGACACTGTTATACATCTCATTGCGACGCTCGGGACTTTGGATATGGCCGATCCAGTCTGCGGCCAGTTCTGGTTGCGAACCCTGGCTTCTCCAGGCGAACTGGCGAATGGCAGAATCAAGGTTGGTCGTTCCGGCGAGGGATCCCAACCACTCGGAAGCGGCCACCGGATCCTGCGAGGCATAGTGGCCGATGATTCCTTCCACGGCTTCGGCCCGAAGGTCGTCATCCAATCCTGTCGACCAGTTTTTGGCTTCCTCTAGATCAACGCGGGCAAGAGAGCCTGCGACATCATCCGCCGCCCGCACCGCTGCATCTCTGTCGTCGAGGGTGACGAGAAGTTCAGCAGCTCGCGCCGGCTCACTGCCAGCGAGATCGCTCATGATATGGGTGATGGCACCGCTCTTGAGCTGCGCGTCAGCAATGCCAGCGGTCCAGGTGAGAGCGATGTCAGATCCATTCTCCATCACAAAGGGCAAGATGCTCTGCAGGGCGTCACCGCGTTCGCGGCTGTAGGGAAGGTTCTGAAGGAGGTCGGTGGCTCGACTGAGATCGGCGGGAGCAATACCACGGATGATTCCAACCAAGAGGGGATTGGCTCCCTCTCCTTCATGATTGGCACGGGCAAAGGCAATCGCAGCCTCGGGATCATCGGTGGACCAACTGGTCATGATCGCTTGGCGGGCAAAGGGAGTCCCGGTATTCTTCATGGCGTAGCCGAGTGCGCCTTCGGGATCTGCCTTGGCCCAGGCATGGAGCAGCATGCCGTATTCGCTCATGCGCTGCTCAGTGATTCCGAGTGCCCGGAAATCGGCGACCACGTCGAGAAATTCATCGGTCTCCAGAGTTTTGATCAGCGCGAGGAATCCCTTGGCGCGCTCCACCGGATCGATGAGCTGGGCCAACTCGGTAACGGCCTGACGGGGTGCGTTGGTCCCGACAATCCGCTCGGTCTGGCTGGTGGGCAGAAACTTGGAGCGCGCGTCGCGGGAACCCTTCGTTCCGCGGCGCGAGGAAGAGAAAGAGGATGGGCGTGAAGGGGAGTGCTGCTTGAGCTGAGAATTTTCCTGCGATTCGGAATGGCGGGCACCTTGTCCAATCAGGAATGCGATCCCCAGGGTGAGGGGCCAGACGCCACCGAGAATGAGAATGCCAGGCTTCATCAACGGGTGGAAATTACACTAAGCGAAGCGACCTGCCTTGCAAAATCCATGTGAATTGCTCTCCCCGACCCCTCAACATGCCCGCTAGAGAGCTGTAATCCTCTTTTGCGATCTTCATATTTGGATGTCGCAGTCTAGGACACGGCCCCGTCGTTGCAAGATCAGGCTACCACTATCCCCCACCCTGTTTCCTGCACCCTGTTGTTACTTTATGGGCTTCTCGATGCGGTACAGATGGGTGTCGCTTCGCAGGAACAAGGCGCCATCGGCCACGGCGGGCGAGGCCTTGAAAATGCCTTTCAACTGGTTGGTCGACAGCACCTTGAATTCCCTGCCGGCGGCCAGCACGGTGGTTTTGCCTTCGCGGTTGCAGAAATAGATACGGCTCCGAATCTCAATGGGCGAGGCATCGTGGTTGCCACCGAGGCGTTCCCGCCAAAGTTCCCTGCCGGTGAGGGCATCAATGCACGCAGCCACGCCGACATCGTGCACGGTGAAGATTTCCCTGCCGACTAGAATCGGTGATGGCACGTGGCCGATTCCGGTGGAGAATTGCCAGACACGCTGATCCTCACGCAGCTTGCCCTTTCCAGGGCGGACAGCGAAAATGCAAAAGTGATCCTGTCGAATGGAACCGACAACGTAGAACAGATCGTTGCCGTAGGAAGGGCGGCCAACGATGGAGAAACCGTTGTAGGGCATCCACCAGATTTCCTTGCCGGTGGTCAGGTCATATGCCGCCACATGATCTGCCCCGGAGCAAACCAGTTGCGGAATCCCATTGATAGACTGAATTAACGGGGTGGAATAGGACATCTTTGCAATGAGCTGTTTCCTGGCGGCTGCCTCAAGATGGGCGCGGGGTTGCTTCCATTTGGTTTTGCCCGTCTGCTTGTCGAGGGCGACAATAAACTGATTGTCGATGCCATCACAGGTGAGGATCAGGAGGTCCTCATGAAGAATGGGCGAACTGGCCGCGCCCTGGATCACATTGAATTTGAGCTCAGTGTTTTTCCATACGATTCTTCCGGCGGTGCTCAAGCACACCGTTCCCCGCGGGCCAAAATGCACGAACACATGCCTGCCATCCAGCACCGGCGTGGGAGAGGCATAGCCATTCAACCGGTGCTTCGGACCGACGTCCCCGGTTCTCAGGACCTCCACATCGTGCAACAACTTGCCGGTGACTTTGTCCAGGCAAACCGCGTGCAACGACTTGCCGCCTTCCTGCGAACTGGTCAACCAGATCTGGTTTCCGGCAATGACCGGTGAGGAGTATCCCTGCCCTGGGATCGCGGATTTCCACGTGATATTGTTCTCCTCACTCCACACAACAGGAATGCCCTTTGCCTCAGAATGCCCCTGGCCATCGGGCCCGCGAAACTGCGGCCAGTCCGCAGAGCAAAGAGCAGGAAAGGAAAGGAGAATCAGGAGGGATAATATGATGAGTCGCATGGCGCTTCCTGCCCCGTTGTTCGCCGGAATATTCGGCGGTAGGATGTGGCACAGATAAGAATTTTCCTCGTCGCTTTGAAAGTCAAGGCCTTCAGTCCCCCTGGAATGGGAACCCCGCCCCGCACCCTGTTTTCTGCATCCTGATGCGGTGTTTCTGGTGTGTTATTCGAGGGTTTCCATCGGGGCAATCCGATCCTGTGAAGCCGCACCGGAGACTCACTCCAGCGGACCCCAGATTTCCACCAGCAGATTGTAGAGCACGGGGTCGTGCTCCTTCAATTCCGCCTTCACAAAGGGATAGAAATCGTTGCGGTAGAAGTAGGCCTCGGTCCCTTCGGCGAAGTATTCATAGTGGTTCTCCGCCGCATAAGCTCGAACCTTCCTTCCCGTGTATAGCAACACCTCATCGTAAAGACCGGCGTCCATCGCCCTTTTGTAGGCTGCCAGGATGCGCGGGTCATCGAAACCCAGAACCTGATCGTGATAGGAGTGCGCCAACTCGTGCAAGACGACTGCGGGGTGCTTGACCATGTGGTGCCGATCCAAAAGCGATGCCGCCCGTGTGATGTGCACTTTCTTCGCGAGCCGCGGATCGTAACCCCGTTCAGTGAGCCAGTCGACGTTGGGGTGATATGGTCCCGGTTCGACGTTGATCTGGGGATGGTCGTGCTCGATCCAGATTTCCAGTTTGCGCATTTTCGCGAGGCGATCCTCCGGCAGCAGGATGACGATGCGCTGCAGGTGGTTCGCCAGCATCTTCAGCGTCTGGTCGCCTTGCTCGGCGTGCTCGCCATCGAGCAACTTCGGGTCGACGTGAACGGTCCAGCCTTCGATCTTTTGAATGACGGGATCGAAGCGATGTTTCTCGGCCGCTTCTTTCTTCGGTTCGGCAGCCGGAACCCTCTCCCCGCACCCCGCAAACAGGAGCGCAGCCAACAGAACGGCGAATCTCTTCATCTCTCCCCACCATTACCACCCTCCAGGCGCAGGGGCCATAGCCAAACCACCCCGCACTCTCTTTCCTGCACCCTGATGCGGAGTGTAGTTACCTGAAAGCCTCTTCCTCCGTTTCAACCTCTTCGCCTTTGCTGTTCCATAATCGCGACTATGGCTCCCTCACGGGCACAAATTTGAGCGGCCACGTTCCGTTCGAGGAAGCTTGCGCAATGTAAAGGTTGCCCTCGCGATCGATCCCCATGCCATGCGGGTGATGAAAGAGGTGCGTGGTGTGCGCCATCTTTACCAGTCTGCCCTTCGCGTCATACCTGGGAGCACTCCCGCCGAGATTGGCGACCACTTTCAGGTCGCGATCGAGCACCGAGATGTAGCCCGGTGCGTTGCGGTCCTTCGGCCAGTTGTCGCCGAGGTGGTGCACGAAGAGATGATCCCGGTGAAAAACCACGTCCCGCGGATTGCTGCCGGGAAACGACCTGGTGTCCAGCCAGGTTCCGTCCAGCTTGAATCGCTTCATCTTCTGCTGGTCGCTGAGGGCGAGAATCATCACGGGATTCCCGGATTCGGTGAAGTCGATCGCACCACCATGGGGGCCCCAGTGTTTGAGCTGCGCTTCGCCCTCTCCGAGGTTTCCTCCAAAGGCTGACTGCCATTTTCCCTCCGCGCTATATCGATGGATGTAGTCTTTTCCGTAGCCATCGATCACGAAAAATTCGCCACCGGGCAGGTGCAGCGTCTTGGCCGGCTTGAACTCCGCCGGATTTTTGTAGAGGGCGGACTCCATGGGACAGGAGATCGTCATGAGGACCTCCCCATCGAGCGTGGTCTTGTAGACCTTTCCACCAGCGCTATGGTCGGAGATGAAGAGTACTTCACGTTCCTTTTCCTTCACCACCGAGAGTCCATGCGCCGCCACGGTGAAGTCCCCCCAGGCATCGAGCACCACGCCCTTCGGACTCAGGGCGATCAGGCAATGCTCCTTGCTGGTGTGCAACAGCAGGATGCGTCCGCGGGAATCCTGGGCGATGGCATTGCAGTTCCCCAGTTTGTAATTCGCCGCGTTCTGCGTCGCCCACCCCGGCACCAGGCGATAGCGAAAGTCACCCTCGCCGATCACCACCGCTTCCCCGGGAGGCGAGTAGTTCCCGGCGGCGGCGTGTTTCTCATGAGCTGCAAGGCTGGCAACGGCGGCCCAGAGCAGGAGAACGATACGTAAGGATTCCATGGCGCCTCAATGCTTTGCCCAAGGATCCCACGATGTCGAGGCTTCACCCCATCCCGGTCTCCCCCCACGGCCGACCCCGATACTTCTCCAGTGCATCTCAACACAGGAACCGCTGAGGGGGTCCAGGAACCATCACACCGCTGTTGGACGCAGTCGGCCACACCAGGCCTGTCGACGGCGATGCCAGGAAGAACAGGCCCATCATGGCCGGTCCGAGACACGACTTCCAGTGGCTCTCGACGGAAATCACGAAGTGACCGACGTGGGCCGGTTCACCAATCGACGGGCTTGTAGTCCTTGAGGAACTGGCCCCACACATGTTCGCCGGTAAGAGTACCCGCGATGATGGGATCCAGAATGCGGGCCGCCCCATCGACGATGTCGAGGGGTGGGTTAAAACGGTGCTCGGAGGCTTTTCGTTCCGCGATCTGGATCGGGTCCTCGTCGGTCACCCAGCCGGTATCGACGCTGTTCATGTGGATGCCGTCGCCGTGATACTCTGCGGCCGCCGTGCGGGTCATCATATTGAGCGCCGCCTTGGCCATGTTGGTATGGGGGTGGCGGGTGGTCTTGAACTTGCGGTAGAACTGTCCCTCCACTGCCGAGACATTCACGATGTGCTTGTCGCGTTCCAGGGTGCGCATCATGAGGGACTTGAGCCGGGCGTTGAGGACAAAAGGGGCGACTGCGTTGACAAGCTGAGTCTCCAGCAACTCCACTGAGGACACTTCGGCGAGCATCAGGCGCCACGAGTTTCGCTCGCGCAGGTCGACCTGCTGCAGGTCCTGATCGAGTTTGCCCTCCGGGAAGAGAGCATCCTGCGCCGCGCGTTCTTCCGGGAGAAGAGCGGCTTGCGAAAGCTCGGCGGCATGAGTGAGCCCGGCGACCGCGGACTCCCCGGCCCCGACCAGTTCAGGCTGCCCTTCAGGCAGCAGGTTGTAGCCGCGCAGTCCCTCGTAGGCACCCACCAGCTTTTGCACGTGGCCGGGAAGTTTGCCCAGGGAGGACGACTCAAGCTCCATCATGTGCTGATAGAACTCGGGAGGGCGCCGGACCGTCTGACAGGCGTTGCTGATGATGAAATCAAGGCGCTCACGCGTGCTCTGCAAATGCGTGCAAAACGCTTCCACGCTGGGAGTGTGCCGCAGGTCGAGGCCATAAATCTCGAGGCGCTCGCCCCACTCGCCGAAGTCGGGTTCAGCGGCGTAGCGCTGCGCTGAGTCGCGAGGAAAGCGTGTGGTCACGATGAGCTCCGCCCCGGCGCGGAGAAGTTTGATCCCGGCCTGGTAGCCGATCTTGACCCGGCCACCGGTGAGAAGTGCAACCCGACCGGTGAGGTCGACGGTTTCCGTGCGCTTGCCGAAGTTGAACTCGGCACACCCGGGACAGAGTTGATCGTAGAAGTGGTGGATGCGGGAGTAATCCGTCTTGCAGATGTAGCAATTCTGCGGTTCCACCACCTCGCGAAAATCGGGGTCATCCTGGATCTCCCCTTCGCTGAATTTCTCGGGAGGATACACGTTGGGCGTGGTGAAGACTGTCTTGCTGCGCAGGGTCCGGATTCCGGTCTCGTTGAGCACTTCCTGATCGGTCTGGATCCTGTTGGCCTTGTAGTCGCGACGCCTGGCGCGGGTGAAGCGACGGCGCTCGGTGACGTCGGGACAAAATACGCTGCCTGCCGCGGTGAGCAGGCGGGTGCGTTCTTCCAGTGAGAGCCCTTCAAGCACGGATCGATCGGCGACGATCAACTCAAGTTGATCCGAAAGTGAAATCAGGCGGGTCACCATTTCCGTTTCCGACTCCGCTGACGAGCCCGGATCCGAGGGCTCTGTTGAATTCGGGGCTGCGTCCGCTGGCATGCGGCGAAGACTAACAGCCACTTGAAACGATTCGCAATGCCGAGTCTCTCAAAGAATTCGCCGCTGTGCTCCCGGGCTCGTTTGTGCGCAGAATGGATAAACGCAATGCCGGCCTGGAAGAACAGGAAGAGCGACGGGAGCCTGAATGGTAAGGAGCTCGTGAAGGAAGTGTGCCGACGCATTCGGGTCGCTCGCTCGTTCTGGAATGCCCACCGCAACAAGGCCTGCCGACGAGAGCGGGACCGCGCCCTTTCTCTCTACGAGCGCCTGAGTCCGCAGGAACGCGAACAGGTGCCTCAGGCGCTCCGTGTCTGGCTTCGCTACCGCAGCGAGAAATACTTCGGAAATCACCGCACCCCTCCCGGGCCGCGATAGCCGGGCAATTCTTGCGGAATAACACCCGATTGTGTCTGTTGGATTTTTCGCCGCAGCGCTCCCTGGAGGGGGATGCGTGTGCTACCCGAGGGCTTCAAAAATATCCCCAACCTCTTCGCCTTTGCTGTTCCAGTATTTCCCGGAAACCTCTTTGCCGTCTTTGTCGACTCCTTCGTGCCCCTTCTGGCTGCTCTCGTGCCACGTCGTCCAGAGACCATCCTGTTTTCAGTCCTTGTCCCGCCCGAGGGTCCACACCTGTCCCGAATCATAGGTCGTCTTTACCCATCCACTGTATGGCTCCGACTCGTTGACCTTGATCAATCTGGCCTCAACGACCTCTTCAAGAAGTTGCTTAGTGCCACCTTGGATCCTTGCGTAATCCTGGTCGGGTTGGCTGAGCTCTCTCGAGCTTCAGCTCGTAAATCTTACCCTTGACCCTGAGTATCCCCCACCCCTCTCCCTGACCTTCCAGCGTTCCCGTGAGTTTCCTGCCGTCGGAGCTGGTCCAGATCCGCTGTATTTCACCAGACAATTTCTCACAAAAACCCGCGACCAGTAGCGCAGCCAGCAGCAGAGAAATCCTCTTCATGGCGCCGTGATTCCTAACGCTCCGACATGCAGGGGCAAAGCCAAGCCACCTCGCACCCTGATTCCTGCATCCTGATGCGGGAAGGCGGGAACCCTGTGTTGCTTCCCTTTCCTCCGGCAGCGTGACAGGGCCGGGGAGACATGAAATCGCTCCAAGCCTTTCTTGCACTCTTTGCGCTATCCGCAAGGGGGATGAACACACCACTCCTCCTGATTGCGTCTCTCCTGTCTATCGGCCTCCTCGGGTCCTGCGTCACCCCCGGCTCGTTCGGGGAGGAACCCGGTCATCTGACAGCTGATCAGCAATTCGCCAAGGTGAAGTCTTTGGTCGGTGACTGGTACCGGACGGATGGAGCGCCCACCGACGGGGCTTACGCGACTTACCGGATGGTGGCGAAGGACTCCGCTCTTGAAGAACGCATTTTTCCGGGAA
>DLRK01000066.1:56564-108995 GCA_002501065.1 Akkermansiaceae bacterium UBA7890 | reverse complement strand
GGTGAGATCAATGCCCCCGTTGCCTGGTTCCCGGTCCACATCAAGGGCGGAGATGAGACTGGAGTCGGGGTCGTCCGGCACCCCGAAGGGAGCGGCCTGGTCAGCATTTTCGGGCAACGCCCCGGTGAAATCCGCTGCGGGCAGATTGTCGGTGCGGCGGTAGAGAATCCTTTCCGGATTGTGGAATGCCAGATCGATCTCCGGACGGGAATTGGGATCGGTGGGATCGAATCCGTCTGCAACTTCGATCCCGTCAGGGATCAAATCGCCGTCGCTGTCGGCATCGAGTGGGTCGGTCCCGGTGTCGTTGGCGTCGACGAAGCTGCCGGTGCCGGTCTCCACTCCGTCAAGCAGGCCGTCTCCATCGCTGTCAGGATTGTCCGGTTCTGTGCCCCCCTCGACTTCCGATCCGTCGTTCACTCCGTCTCCATCGCTGTCCGGGTCTTGCGGGTCAGTGTCGCGATCAAATTCCCCCGCATTGTTCAACCCGTCACTGTCGGGATCTCCGAGGGCTCCGTTAGGCCCGTCCCCGGCACCGGGAGCACTCTCTCCCGCTGTCCCGTCATCGTTATCGTCCAGGCCATTCCCATCTTCCCAGTTGGCGGGAAGGCCGTCCCCGTCCCCGTCGACCAAATTCTCTTCCTCCACCTCAATCGCGAAAGCGTAGGTGCGGGGAAGGTTGGCGTGCCCGAAGCTGTCGAGGGTGTTCCCGACTCCACCCGCCTCGTCAAAGTTGCCGCTGTTGGCGTGGTCGGTATTCCCGAAGCTCGTATCGGTCAGGATGCTGTTCTGGACGCCGGTGGCATTGGTGTTCTGGACGCCTGCCGCCACTGTCGCACCCCCTATTGGAATAGTGAAGGTGTCGTCCGCCCCTCCGAAGGGCACCCCGATCTGCACGCCGGGCTCCGTATCAATGGTATCACCGAAGGCCAGGACCGTGTGATTGGCCGGGCCATTGACGACCGTGAGAAAGGGGAAGACCGGTTGAGTCACACCCTGTGTAGCCGAGTCCGGAGCCGCATTGTATTCCCAGCTCGCGGCACGGTAGGTCCCCTCCGGAAGGAAGACCGTATTGGTGATGTTGATGTTCTGGCGCATCTGGTTGTTGCCACCGTTGGACTGGGTGTCCTGGACGCCGTTGAGAGCGGTTCCGAATCCTATCTTGATCGCTCCGACGTCGCTCACTAGTGCGACTGCGAGACAGGTGGTGAGGAGAGTTTGTTTCTTGGACATGGAGAATAAGATCATTACAGAAACCACTGGCAAAACCGGGTTACTGACAGGTTAAATACAAAAGGGGCGACCATTGATCTGGCCACCCCTGGAATGAAATCGATGTTTGTTTCCCGCGCGGCCACCGACTTACCGGCGGCGGCGAAGCAGGAAGAATCCACTGAAACCGAGGAGCGCAAGGCTGGAAGGCTCGGGGATCAACTCAACCTCGACCGAAAAGGCATAGGTGCGGGGAAGGTTGGCGTGCCCGAAGCTATCGAGAGTGTTTCCGACTCCGCCCGCCTCGTCAAAATTGCCGCTGTTGGCGTGATCGGTTCGACCGAAGCTCGTATCGGTCAGGATGCTGTTCTGGACCCCAGTCGCATTGGTGTTCTGGACTCCTGCCGCAATCGTTGTTGCCTGGGTAAGGGTGAAGACATTGTTCGCCCCACCAAAGGCCACCCCACTCTGGACGCCCGGCTCGGTATCGATCGTCGACCCGTATGCAAGCACCGTGTGATTAGCAGGACCGTTCACGGCGGTAAGGAAGGGGAAGACCGGTTGCGTGACGCTACCATTCCCGGAGTCTGCCCCGGCAAGGTAATCCCATGAGGTAGCCTGATAGGTTCCAGGCTGAAGCACTACCGTGTTGGTAATGTTGATGTTCTGACGCATCTGGTTGTTGCCCCCGTTGGACTGGGTATCCTGGACACCGGTCAATCCGGTTCCGAAACCAACCGTAACGGCACCAGCGCTCCCAGCGAGAGCCATGGCAAAACAAGTAGTGAGCAGGGTCTTATGTGTCATAATAGGCAACAGGTGCTTTAGCGTCATGAGAAAAGCGATTTTGGGACCCGATGAAAAGGATTTATTTCCGTGCAAGGTCCCTGCATCCCGCCATAAGTGCCTCCGCGGTCCGATTTCCGCCCCCATCAGGCGATGAACCGATTTGCCGCCACTGCCCTCGCCCTGCCCTTCCTCCTGCCCGCATGCCGGGATTCAGGGCAAAATACGGCCTCCCCCGGGGCCTCCCCCGGGAAAAGCGACACACCAGACGAATTGCTTCGGGTCACTGCCCATCCGACCATCCGAACCGAGCGACCGGCATCCATGGAAACTTCGTCGTTCCTGATAAAAAACACGTCGGAACTGCCGATCAGGACAACCGCCCGTCACACCGCCGCCGACCGGGAAGCGGCCAATTTGAGTGCTCAGGCAGCCGGATGGGATTCCGAGACCCGCGCCAGCCTTGCAATGCGACAACTGGTAAAACTGGCCGATCGCATGACCGAAGGCGCCCTCGCGCCCCTGCTTGCGGATGACTTCTCGTGCTCTTCCCTGATCCCCGTCGATCTTCAAGAGATCACCCTGCCCGGTGGCATCCGCATCATCAGGGGCTCCAACTTCCAATCAACGGCAGAAGGTCTCTTCACCGAACTCTCCGGACTGCGTAAACGCGTCGGCAGCCAAGAGCAATCCGCTCTCAGCTTCAAACCGGTGGGGATTGAAACCGGTGCCACCGGAGAGAACTTCACCACCGAAGTCCTGGTCGAGGTGGCGGCCCTGAAGAGGGCGTCCCAGATCGACGCCACCTGGCGTTGTTCCTGGACTGGGGAGGAAGAGCCAAGGCTGACCAGTCTCACCGTGACCAGGTTCCGCGAGCTCCACGCGCCGGATCCTCTTTTCGCGGATGCCACCCGGAGCGCCTTCCGCCAGACTCCCTCCTTCGCGCAACAGATGATGTCCGGGATCGGGTCCTGGTCCCAACGCCTGACGAGGGTTGATGACATGGCGCTCACGGGCCACCACGGAGTGGCGGTGGGCGACATCAACGGAGATGGCCGCGACGACCTCTATGCCTGCGACGGCGGCGGCCTGCCCAACCGCCTCTATCTTCAGCAGGCCGACGGCACCGTCCGCGACCACTCCGCAGAGGCGCAGGTCGACTTCCTGGAAGACTCCCGCAGTGCACTGATCATTGATCTGGACAACGATGGTGACCAGGACCTCGTAGTGGGCACCGTTGCCCTCGTCCTCTTCCTGGAAAATGATGGCGCGGGAGTGTTCACCCTGCGCGGAGGCCACCCGGGATCGCCCGGTCCCTACTCCATGGCGGCCGCCGACTACGATAATGACGGTGACCTCGACATCTACGTGACCGGTTATGGCCAGCACCGTGACGGAGCAGGGGCCCGGGGCTTCGAGGCCACCGCTCCCATCCCCTACCACGACGCCAACAACGGCGGGCGCAATCTCCTCCTCGCCAATCATGGACAATTTCGTTTCTCCGACGTGACCGCCCGGACCGGACTTGATCAAAACAACACCCGTTGGTCTTTCGCCGCAGCCTGGGAGGACTACGATCACGATGGGGACAGTGATCTCTACGTGGTCAATGACTTCGGAAGAAACAACCTTTACCGCAACGAGGGTGGCACCTTCCGCGACATCGCAGCGGAGGCAGGGGTGGAAGACATGGCGGGAGGAATGTCGGCGGCCTGGGGTGACGCCAACGGAGATGGCAAACCGGATCTCTACGTCGGCAACATGTTCTCGGCGGCCGGCAACCGCGTCACCTACCAGCGTCGATTCCAGGACGCTCGTAGCGCCGGAGACAGTGCCGCCCTCCAACGCATGGCCCGGGGAAACAGTCTCTTCCATCAGAAAGCGGACGGGACGTTCCGGGACGTCAGCGAGGACTCCGGGGTCACCATGGGGCGCTGGGCCTGGAGTTCCGGATTCGTCGATCTGAACAATGATGGCTGGCAGGATCTGGTGGTCAGCAACGGCTACCTTTCCAGCCCTCGCACCGAAGATCTGTGAAGTTTCTTCTGGCGGCAGGTCGTGTCGCCCTCCCCGGTCAACGCACAGGATCAGAAGGGTGTTGACCGCTACACCGCCTCCTGGGCCGCCCTCATGCAACAGGTCCGCAGGGGAGCCTCCTGGAGCGGATACGAGCGCAACTGCTCCTTCCTCAACACCGGCGGCAGGTTTGTGGGTGCCTCGCACGTGAGCGGCCTCGATTTCCCGGACGATGGACGCGGACTGGCCGTCACGGACTGGGACCAGGACGGCGACCTCGATCTCTGGTTCAGCAATCGCACCGCCCCGCGCCTGCGCCTCATGCTCAATCAATCCTCCCGGCACCGCCCCGCACGGCATGTCGCCTTCCGGCTCGTGGGAAGCGAGTGCAACCGCGATGCGATTGGAGCGGTGGTCGAACTTCACCTGAAGCACTCCGGGGAACCGGTCCCGCGTCTGGTGCGTTCCGTCCGTGCGGGAAACCTCTTCCTCTCGCAGTCGAGCAAGTGGATTCATTTCGGAGTGCCCGAGAACGCCACCGTGACGTCCGTTTCGGTCCTCTGGCCGGGTGGGGCGCGCAGCAG
The DNA here is from genome assembly GCA_002501065.1 of Akkermansiaceae bacterium UBA7890. GTDB lineage: Bacteria > Verrucomicrobiota > Verrucomicrobiia > Verrucomicrobiales > Akkermansiaceae > Roseibacillus_B. The sequence goes on along the minus strand of DLRK01000066.1, from coordinate 104,397 downwards.
CTGTTCCGGGATCACAGTCGGTCAGCGATATCTCCTTCGTCAGGGTGAACCTTCCGCACAACCGGAATCCGGCGATCATCCACGCCGGGTGAACCTGGCCCCCACCCCGCTGGCCACCGTAACCACTTCCCCCGGACAGGGCTCACTGGTCCTGCCCGCCCCCATCCGGTTGCCCCTCTCTTCCTATCACCACCCCGGTGGCTCCGAAGTTGCCCTCCCTCTCGTGGAAGCCGCCCGCCTTATCCTCTTCTGGTCAGCCCACTGTCCCCACTGCCGGGAGGAACTCCAACGACTGGCCACGAATCCGCCCGGGGTGAACGTCCTGGCCCTCTGTGTCGACGGCAGAACGAAGCCAGCGCGCGAGGTCGCCCGGTCGACTCTTTCCGGGATCGGGTACACCGCTGCCTGGGGAATGGTGGGAGCCGCCGACCTCGAACGCCTGCACCTTCTCCAGGAGTCCCTCTTCGATTCCACGCCCCCTTTTGCTGTTCCCTTCTCTCTTCTGGTCCGACCGGACAACGAGATCGTGGCCATCTACCGGGGCGCCCTTTCGCTCCCGGTTCTCGCCCACGACGTCCGGCATGTGGTCCCCGCGCCGGACCTGCAACTGCGGAATCTCGCCCCGCCCTTCCCCGGTCGCTGGTTCACCACCCCCGCCGGCCCTGCCTTCCTTCCCCTTCTCGTGGCCCGGCGCAACCTGGCCCGCTATCCGGAAGAAGCCCTCCGCTATCTCCAGCAGGCAGCGGAAGATTCCGTCGGGAACGAGAGAACCGATCTCATGACCGAGCTGGGACGTCGGCACTACCTCCTGGCCGACAAATTCGCAACCAGTCAACTTTTTGAGAAATCGGACCACCACTATCAGAAATCCCTGACCGCCGTTCCCCACAACTCATCCGTGCACAACGACTTCGGCGCGTCCCTGGCACGAAGGGGAAAACTACAGGAAGGCGCGCAGCACTTCCGGGAAGCACTCCGCCTGAAACCCGACTTCCCCCTCGCCAGAGAGAACCTGACCAAGGTGGAAGGACTGCTGAAACAAGCGGATGAAAAATGAGACCGTCAGGCTCTTGTGATGGACACCCGCCAGAACGCAAAAGCGGGCATTCTGGCGAGGAAACCACCGATCCTGCTACCCCGGCTGCGACTCCTGAAAAATGACAGGAACCCTCTCCCTCCTTCAGGAAACTCCACCCCGGTCCCCACCGAGAAATCACTATTGATCGAACGAGCTATCGCGTAGCGTCATTGCACTCCCGTCCCGCTCATCATCCTCTCGAACAATGAAGCTCGCTCTCATCGTCCTGCCTGTCCTCGTTCTTGCCGGTTCAACCCCTGCGTCCGCCCGCGAAGCCAAGGAACTGGACAACGACATCAACTACGACGACCGGAAAACCCCGCACTACGATCTGCCTCCTCTTCTCGTCACTGCGCAGGGCCGGGAAATAACCACCGCCAAGGAGTGGCACAGCATTCGCCGTCCCGAGATTCTCTCCCTCTTCAGCAACCTGGTCTATGGAAGCATTCCCCAGCCATCCACCCCCCTGAAGGTCGAATTCGAGGTGTCCGAAACCGACCCCGGTTTCATGAAGGGACGCGCCACCCGGAAAGACATCAAAATTCATCTCAGCAACAAGAGCGGACGCATGTCGATGCATGTCCTTGTATTCATACCGAACAAGGCGACCGGACCTGTTCCATGCTTCCTCAAACACAGCTTCCACAACACGAGGGGAGATGATTTTGACGCTGCGATTCTCCGCCCCGGCAAACTGAAGAACGGCTGGCCCCTGGGAGAATTCCTTGATCGCGGCTATGGTTTTTGTGCGGTCTACCATGAGGACCTCATCCGCCACAACGAGGTCGAGTTTCTCCACAGCATCCACAAGCTCTTCTACCCGGAGGGGCAGAGCTTCCCCAAGGCGCATGAATGGGGTGTCATTTCCACCTGCGCATGGGGAGCCATGCGGGCAATGGACTACCTCGAAACCGATCAGGACATCGACCACACCCGCGTGGCGGTGATGGGCCACTCCAAGATGGGGAAGACCGCTCTCTGGACTGCGGCCCAGGATGAACGTTTCGCCCTGGCGATATCCGCCCAGTCAGGTTGTGCGGGAGCGGCTCTCTGGCGCCGCAAGTCTGGCGAAACACTCAAGAAGATGGTCACCCGCTTTCCCTACTGGCTCTGCCGCAACGCGGGGAAGTTCGTTGAACAGGAAGACGATCTTCCCGTGGACCAGCATATGCTCCTGGCCTGCATCGCGCCCCGTCCCGTCTACGTGCACAGCAGCGTGAAAGACACCTGGGCCGACCCCCGGGGCGAATACCTCTCCGCCTACCACGCAGGGGAAGTCTACCGTCTCCTGGGCCAGAAAACGCTCCTGACGGAAGAAGGTTCTCCGCCCGTAGGCAAAGCCTTCATAGAAAGCCAGATCGGTTACCACCTCCGGGACGGCGGGCATTCCATCGAAAAATACGATTGGGAGCGCTTCCTGGAATTCGCGGATTTCCATCTGAAGCCAAAGGATCCCTGAGTCCGGAAGGGGCAAAAATTCCCGCAAGAAACCCTGGTCTCCAGCAACCATTTCATGCCAGGACACAACCTCCCCGTTCTGGCCAGTTGCAGCACTCAATCCCTGGCGCCTCATGGGGAGAGAATCGGTTGCTGAGGAAGCGCTCCGGCCGACCCCGGAGAGAGCCCACCCCTGCAGTCTAAGGGCAACGAGTGTCGCCCATGGCGCTCAAGCCTCTTATTCACATTCCCTAATGGGCATTGCCACGCCCAAAGCACAATGGGGGAAGCGAATTTAACTTCCTTCACTGAGCCAGATAATCCTTGCCATTAGCTGACATTGCCCGACCATCCGCAGCGCCGAATGGATGCGATTTTGGCTTTGGAAGACGGACGCGTATTTCGCGGCGAGGGATTCGGGCACTCCGGCACTTCGACGGGCGAGGCCTGCTTCAACACCTCCATGACGGGCTATCAGGAGATCCTCACCGATCCAAGCTACCGGGGACAGATCGTGGCCATGACTTATCCCCTCATCGGCAATTATGGCGTCAACCCGGAGGACTCCGAATCGCGACAACCCCATGTAAGAGGCTTCGTGGTGGGAGAACTCTGTCGCACGCCCTCCAACTTCCGCTCCCAGCAGACGCTCCAGGATTACCTGAGCGAGCATGAGATCATCGGCATCGAGGGAATAGACACCCGTGCCCTCACCAAACACCTGCGCTCTATCGGAGCGATGCGGGCCTGCCTCACAACCGAACTGGAGGAGGACGAAGCGATCGAAGCCGCCAAGGCCTCGCCTCCCATGACAGGATCAGACTTTGTCAAGGAAGTCACCACCTCCAAGCCCTTCACCTGGGAGGGCGAATCCCGCAGATGGACTGTCCCCAACCCCTCCCATGGACAGGACGACCACTACCACCAACTTCCGGCACCGCTTCGCCGCATCGTCGCTTATGACTTCGGAGTAAAGTTCAACATCCTGCGACAACTCCGTCAGCACGGTTTTGAAGTCCAGGTGGTGGGCGCTGGCACCTCCGCCAGCGAGGTCCTCAAGCTTGATCCTGATGGAATCTTCCTGTCCAACGGACCCGGTGACCCGGAAGCACTCGACTATATCCATGCCGAGATCAGGGAACTCATTGGGAAAAAACCGATCTTCGGCATCTGTCTCGGCCACCAGATCCTCACCCACGCCTTTGGCGGGAAGACCTTCAAACTGAAATTCGGGCATCGCGGTGGAAACCAGCCAGTCAAGGATCTCCGCAGCGGGAGGGTTTCCATCACCTCGCAGAACCACGGCTTCGCTACTGATGGGGAATCCCTCCCCTCCCACGTGGAGATCACTCATGTCAATCTCAACGATGAAACCGTGGAAGGCATTCGCTCGACCGCCGATCCCGTCTTCTCCGTGCAGTATCACCCCGAGGCTGCTCCCGGCCCGCATGATGCCTCCTACTTCTTCCAGGAGTTCGCCGACCTCATCGATGCGACGAAGTGAACGATCCCGGCTTCAGTTACCAGGCACCAGGAGACCTCCACTGATAACCGCAAAGCGACAACTCATTCATGAATACGATCGTTAACGGACTCCAATGGGGTGACGAAGGCAAAGGCAAGATTGTCGACTACCTGACAGAGAGTGCCGACTTCGTTGTCCGCGGCCAGGGAGGCAACAATGCAGGACACACCGTCATTGTCGGCGAGAACAAATACATCCTCCACCTCGTGCCTTCCGGCATCCTCTGGCCCGGAAAGCAGAATGTGATTGGCAATGGGGTGGTCCTCGATCCCGTCGGCCTGGCGCAGGAGATCTCCACTCTGGAAGGTCAGGGTGTCACTATCAGTCCGGACAACCTCCTCATTTCCGACCGCGCCCATGTCGTCCTCCCCTATCATCGCGATCTTGATGCCGCCCAGGAACAGGCCCGGGGCAAGTTCGCGATCGGAACCACCCGCCGCGGGATCGGTCCAGCTTACTCCGACAAGGCCACCCGCAATGGCCTCCGCCTCGCTGACCTCCTCGACCCCGAGATGGCTCGTGAACTCGTCTCCGTGCGCCTGGAGGATGCCAATCAGTTCCTCGGCCTGCACAATATGGATTCGCACGATCCGTCGGCGGTCCTGGCGGCGGTGGAAGACGCGCTGGAGCGCCTCCGTCCACATGTCACCAATACCATTCCAATCCTTCACCAGGCCTGGAAGGCGGGCCGGAACATCGTCTTCGAGGGGGCCCAGGGAACATTCCTCGATGTCGATTTCGGAACCTATCCCTTCGTTACTTCCTCCAATACCACCTCGGGTGGAGCCTGTACCGGAACCGGCCTCCCCCCTGTGGCCATCGATCGGGTGGTCGGGGTGTGCAAGGCCTACACAACCCGGGTGGGTGAAGGCGCCCATATCACTGAGAACCAGGAATTCTCCGATTACCTGCACGGTCTTGGCCGGGAGTTCGGGGCCACTACCGGACGCAAGCGGCGTTGCGGCTGGTTGGACTGCGTTCTCCTGCGGTTCGCCTGCATGGTGAACGGTGTCACCGACCTCGCTGTCACCAACTTGGACGGACTGGATGAACGGGAGGAGATCAGGGTCTGCACGGCTTATGATCTCGACGGCATCGAGCACTCCTTTCCGCCAGCACAACGCGACGCCTGGGAGCGGGCCAAGCCGGTCTACGAATCCCATCCCGGCTGGATGTCTGACACATCCGGATGCCGGAACTGGGATGATCTCCCCGGAAACGCCCGGAATTACCTGGACCGCCTGTCCGAGCTGGCTGGTGCGCCAGTCAGGTATGTCGGCATCGGGCCGGACCGGGAACAGACCATTCTCCTCTAGCAAATTCCCGGCATCTCATGGAGAATTCGTCCGGCGCCCGAAGGAATGTGCACACCCTTTCGGGCCAGACCGACGTTCTTTCATCATGCCAGAGATGAACTCCCATGTTCCGCAGCATGTCGCCATCATCATGGATGGCAACGGTCGCTGGGCCCGTGAGAGAGGCTTGCCCCGTCGTGAGGGACATCGTGCTGGAGCAGAGTCCGTCCGCGAGGTGGTGGAAACCTGCAAGGAACTGGGAATCAGGTTTCTCACCCTTTACGCCTTTTCTTCTGAGAACTGGAACCGGCCCAAGACGGAGATCAAGGCCCTCATGTCACTGCTCAAAGGATTCCTCAAGAAGAAGACTCCGGAGATGCAGAAACAGGGAGTACGTCTCCATGCGATTGGACGACTGGAGGAACTGCCGGACGATTGCCGGGCAGAGCTTGAGCAGGCTATTGCGCATACTTCCTCCAACACCGATCTCGATCTCATCCTGGCACTCTCCTACGGCGCCCGCGAGGAGATCGTCGACGCCTGCCAACAACTGGCCCGCGAAGCAGCGACTGGCGACCTCGACCCCGAGAGCATCGACAACAACGCCATCACACAACGCCTTTACACGGCCGGGATCCCCGATCCCGACTTGCTCATCCGCACCTCCGGTGAACACCGTATCTCCAACTTTCTCCTCTGGCAGATCAGCTACGCCGAGATCGTGATCACCCGTAAGTACTGGCCGGACTTCAGGGAAGCCGACCTTCACCAGGCGGTAGCCGAATATGCTCGTCGCCATCGACGCTTTGGTGCTATCTGATCGGCCTCGGCCCCCGGCCTCAACGATAATCACTCATGGCCACCGCTACCAAGGAGCAGACTATTCTGCTGGTCGACGAAGACCTCGACTTTCTCGACTGGGCCACCAAGCACCTTGTAGCCAAAGGCGTTCAAATCCTTCGCTGTGACAACAGCGAAAACGCAGTCAAGATCGCTGATAAAACCGACCTTGATCTGGTGATTTCGGACATTCAGGTGCAGCCCTTTGACGGGCTTGAACTCCTCTCCCGGATTCGGGCGAAGAACAGTAACGCGGTCGTGGTGCTAACCGCGGGATTCCCCACCACCTCCCAGATCATTGAGGCAACCCGACGGGGGGCCCGGGATGTCCTTCGCAAGGAGTCCCTCCCTTTCGAGTTGCGTCCCGTGGTTGAAGCCGCCCTCCAGAACTCGGAGCAACGAAGACAGGCCGAGGACAGCGTTCCCAGCCTCCCCGCTGCTGACGGCCCCGTGAAAATGATTGGGATTTCCCGTCCGCTCCAGGAAGTCTTCAAGATCGTGGGGCGGGTGTCCCAGACCGACGCTCCCGTCCTCATTACGGGGGAAAGTGGAACCGGCAAGGAACTGGTCGCGCGTGCCGTCCACGAATACAACCCACGCCGCCAGGGGGACATGGTCGCCATAAACTGTGGCGCCATCCCCGAGAACCTTCTTGAGAGCGAACTCTTTGGTCACGAGAAAGGCGCTTTCACCGGAGCGGTGGCAAGGCGCACGGGACGTTTCGAGCAATGTGATGGCGGAACCCTCTTCCTTGATGAGATCGGCGACATGCCTGCCTCCGTCCAGGTGAAACTCCTGCGTATTCTGCAGGAGGGCACGTTTTCGCGAGTAGGGAGCAACGAGATTCTCAGTAGTGATGTCCGGATCGTGGCAGCCACCAACAAGGATCTTGCGGTGGAAGTATCTCAGGGCAACTTCCGGGAGGATCTCTACTATCGTCTCAACGTGGTCGAAATCGACCTGCCTCCCCTTCGAAACCGACCGGAGGACATTCCACTCCTGGCAGAATTTTTCCTGCAACGCCTGGCCCGTAAGCAGGGCATGGCTCGCATGCGCTTGAGCGGTGAAGCGGTGGAGACCCTTCAAAAGCACCGCTGGCCGGGCAATGTGAGGGAACTGGAAAACACCATCGCGCGTGCCTGTGCCCTCTCCACCAGTGATCTTCTTCTCCCGGAAGACATACCCTTTGCCCGTAGTCCATTTTCTCACAACGAAAAGCTCAGCTCCGCTTTCGAATTACTCCTTTCACTGGTTCCTCAACCGGAGGAGGGCCTGCTCGAATGGTTCAGGGCTGAGTTTTGCCGACGCGTCTTCGAGCAGAGCGACAGTGACCTGAAAGAGTGCGCACGCCGCCTCGGGATCACCCAACCCGAACTCCGGGACATCCTCGGCACGGAGTAACAATCCGCGATTTTACTCCCCCTCGTGACCGTCCTCGACCACCCCCTCATCGCCGACCGCGTGACGCGTCTGCGGGACAAGGATTGCAGCTGTGAGCAATTCCGTCTCCTGCTCCATAATATCGCCTACCTGATGGTTCCCCAGGTCACTGCCCAACTGGACACCATCCCCACCCCCGTCCAAACGCCTCTTGAGGACACGGAAGGCCGACGCCTCGCCCGTCCCCTCATAATCGTTCCAGTCCTGCGGGCCGGCCTCAGTCTGGCAGAAGGTTTTCTCGAACTCATCCCCGAGGCGATCGTGGCCCATATCGGATTGCGCCGAAACCACGAGACCCTTGAGCCCGAGGTCTACTACCCGAATGCTCCGGTTGATTTTTCTGACTCCGACACGATCGTCCTCGACCCCATGCTGGCCACCGGTGGAAGCGCTATCGAAACGGTGCGACTTCTCAAGGAACAGGGTGCTTCCCGCCTGCGCTTTGCCTGCGTGATTGCTGCACCTGAAGGAGGGGAAGCCTTCCGGTCTGCCCATCCTGATGTGCCGGTCTACACGGCCGCCCTCGATCGCTGTCTCAACGAGCAAGGCTATATCTGCCCCGGACTGGGCGATGCCGGTGACCGCTCGTTCGGCACGATCTGATCCGCTCTGGCAATCGGCGTCCAATGCGCTATACTGCTGCCGTGCCTCGTCCCGCCGTCCTGCTCCTCGCGCTGGCCCTGTGTCCACCCTTGCTCCCGGCACAAGAGGATACCGGCCTGCAGGAGAACGCGTCCTACCAAAAGGGCCTCGCAGCCCTGGCCGATCACCTCCCTGATCTGGCCGTTGCCCCCCTTGAAACCGCCCTCCGCGATTTCGCCGGCAATGCCGCCGCACGGAACACCATCCAACTCAAACTTGGCGAAGCCCTGGTGCGAGCCGGCAGGGTGGAAAAGGAAGCAGTCGCCTCCCATGGCCGCGGCACCGCCGCCCTGAAACACCTTGAGGCAGCCACCGAATCCGGACACGAAGAGGCTCTCTTCTGGTCAGCCCAGGCCCGCATCCTGCGCGCCGAACTCGGCCAGGCGGCCGCGCTCTTCTCGCACCTGGAGAAGGCCAAGGACTCCGAACTGCGCAACCGCAGCCTTCTCTCCCATGCCCACATCCTGGTAGCACTCGGCGAACCGGCACAGGCAAGCGCTCTCCTCAGCACCTTTCAATCCGCAGACCAGAGCCATCTTTCGCAGGAAGCGCGTCTTCTGCGTGCCACTGTTCTCATCGCGCAGGACAAACTTTCGGAGGCAGACGAACTCCTCTCCGGGAGCCTCGAACCCTCTGATCGACCGCAGCAGATCCACATGCGCTACCTTCGCGCCCAGCTCATCGCACGTAACGACAAGGAGAAAGCCATCCCATCATTTCAGGCTATCGTGGAAGACCCGAAGCCCGTGCCGTCCCTCCTTCTGCACAGCGCCCAGATCTCACTGGCAGAGTGCCTGCATCAAACCGGGAAATCCGAGGATGCCATTGAGACCCTTATCACCCTGCTCGACACCCACCCCCGCACAACTCTCCTTGAGGCAGCCTTCCATCGCCTTCTTGACTGGGCCTCCACCGAATCACTCAGAAAGCGTGTTGATGAACAACTCCTCCTATGGGTCAATTTCTCCGCACCAAGAGACACCCCGCCCAAACCTGATGGAGGCGAAATCATCGTCTCTCCGACAACCGCGGCCCGGACTGGATTTGCGCTCTACCATCACGCCCTCTCTCTCGCCCGGAAAAACGACACGAACTCCAACAAACGGGCCGAGAGCCTCCTCGCATGGCTTGGTGCGAACATGCCTCGTCATCCATTCTGTTCACGTGCTCTGCTGGAAACCGCCAAACTCCAGATTGCCGACCAACGCAAGGAGGAGGCCATTCTCACTCTTGCGCAGTTGGAGAAATCGGCCTCCTCGACCCTCCTCCGGGAAGAAGCCGGACGACTGGCGGCCAGACTTAATTTCGAAAAAGGCGATTTCACCTCCGCTGCTGCCGCTTTTCTCCGCGTCCGCTCATCACTCCCGGCCGCCGAAGAGGATGTGAGCGCAGTCAATGCCGGAATCAGCCTGCTGCGATCAGGCGACGGGGCGGGATTCAGAAACCTGATTGAATCCCTCGACGCCTCGGAGACACTTGCAACCCTCCTCCTTGAGCGCGCTCTTCACCAGGCTGCCAGGGAATCCGGAGACGCCCGCCCGAGCCTGGAACGCTTCCTGCGGGACCGCCCGAAACACCCTCGGATACCTGAAGCACGCCTCGCCATCGCCGAAGAGTACCTGCGCCTGGAACCCACCAAGGCTTCTGCCCACCGCCAGATCATGGAAGAGCTCAGATCCCTGCGGGCGATTCCCCTGAGCTTCCAACTTGATCTGCGTCGACTGCTTGTGCACCTGCGAACAGCCAGCCTGACCAGCAAATGGGAACCCGCCATCACTGCCTCCAGGGAATTCCTGCGCAAGCACAAGCCGAATCGCGTGAGCACGCCTGTCCGGCTCAAATTGGCGGAGGCTTATTTCCACAATGGCAACCTGAGTGATGCTCAGGCCAGGTTTCAGGAAATCGCCGCCGCCACCGACGACCCCGTGATTGCGGAAACCGCACTCTATTACGCTGCCTGCGCTGCCTTGAAGCTCAATGCGGGCAACTCCGACAAGGAAGCGGAGAACCTGCTGCGACAGGTGATGGATGGCGAGGGGGCTCTTGCCACCGATGCCCGACTTCTTCTTGCCCACAGCCAGATTGACCGCCAGCCCAGGGAAGCCATCTCCAACCTGCAAACTCTCATCGAAACCGAAAACCCGGCCCAACTTGATGCCCGGATGCTCACCGCCGATGCTCACCGGGAACTGGGTGAACCCGGAGACCTGCAGACCGCTCTCAGGATCTATGACCAGGTTCTCGCCCAACCCGACCTGACTTACCCCCTCAGCAATCGCCTCTTCTGGCTCAAGGGACAGGTCTACGAAGAACTTGGTGAATCGCGCCCGGCACTCGATGCCTACTACCACGTCGTAAGGCGGGACAACCTGCCCGATGGCGAGGAACCCACCGAGTGGTATTACTTTTCGCGCTGTGCTTTTGACGCAGTAGAGATCCTTGAACAAGGCACCCTTCCCCGGTGGGCCGCTTCGGCGGCAATCCTTCGCATAGTTGAGCATAGCGGAAGTCCCTGGCGGAAGGAAGCAGGCCGCCGCCGGGCCGACATCCAGCTTGAGCATCAACTCTACCAGGGCGAGTGACCTTGTCTGGCCCTGCGGCGCGATAAACGCACTCGACAGCGCCCTCCTGGAAAGCAAGTTTCACCCGCATGCCGAAGCCAAAACTGTTCATTCCCGGACCGGTCGACATCTCACCGGCCACCTATGAGGCGATGTGCGCCCCGATGATCGGCCACCGGGGTCCCGATTTTGAAGAGCTTTATTCTTCCATTCAACCGGGCCTGCAGCAGATCGCCTGTACCACCAGGCCTGTCTTTCTCTCAACCTCCTCCGCCTGGGGCGTGATGGAAGGAGCCATCCGAAACCTGGTCCAACAGAAGGTCCTGAACCTCTGTTGCGGCGCTTTTTCCGACAAGTGGTTTGATGTCGCCCAACGCTGCGGCAAGAAGGCCGAAAAGATACAGGTCGAGTGGGGAACCCCACTCGATCCGGATTCTGTCCGTAGCAGACTGGCCGAGGGAGGGTTCGATGCCGTCACTCTGGTCCACAACGAGACTTCAACCGGGGTAATGAACCCTCTGGCCGAAATTGCGGACGTGGTGAACGAATTCGACGACGTCCTCCTCATCGTCGACAGCGTCAGCTCCTTCAGCGCTGTTCCTATCGCTACGGACCAACTGGGCATCGACCTGCTTCTTGCCGGCGTGCAGAAAGCCATGGCCCTGCCTCCCGGACTGTCCGTCTTCGTCGCCTCCGAAGCTGCCCTCGCTCGAGCGGAGTCAACTCCCGACCGGGGATACTATTTCGATTTCCTGGAGTTCGCCAGGAACCACGGCAAGAACAACACACCCTCCACCCCGTCCATCTCCCTCCTTCAGGGACTTGATGCCATGGTTGCCTCCATCCTCAAGGAAGGCCTTCCGAACCGCTACCAGCGCCACGCTGAGAACAATGCCCTCGTTCATCAGTGGGTGGAAGAACGCGGTTTCGCACATTTCGCCCCCGAGGGTTACCGCTCCAGGACACTCACCGCGGTCGCCAACAATCAGGAAATCGACGTTCCGGCATTCGTGAAGACGGTGCGCGAAAAGCACAACTTCCTCATTAATGGCGGCTACGGGAAAATCAAGGGCAGGACCTTCCGCCTGAGCAACATGGGCAACGAGACACCCGAAAGCATGAAAGAGCTCCTGGCCGCGCTCGACGACGTGCTTCCGGAGTTTGTCTAATCGCGGGCGACTCCAGCTGCAAGACGCCGCAGACTGAGTTGAATACCTCCGCGAGGCGGAAGAGTCCCCCGGCCGAACAACCAAGGCGCCCTGACTCCATCAGGGATTCATCGCCTCTTCGATCTCCTCGACTTCAACGGGGAAGTTCTCGAACAAATTCTTGTTCCCGTCCCGCCCGATCAGGATATTGTCCTCAAGGCGGACCCCAAGACTCTCCTCCCGGATATAGATTCCCGGTTCCACTGTGAAGACCATGCCCTCCTTCACAGGCTCGTAGGCGTTGCCCACATCATGAACGTCCAGTCCCAGGTGGTGACCAATCCCGTGCATGTAGTATTTTTTCACCAGATGCCGATCCTCCGGATCCTGCTCCTTTGCCTCTTCTGCGCTTATCAGACCGAGCGAGATTAACTCAGCCTCCATCAACTCAATGGTGTGATCGCGCCATTCCTGTTGAGTGACCCCTGGCCGAAGGAAATCCGCAGAACCCCGCTGCACTTTGAGGACTGAATTATAGACATCCCGCTGCCGGTTCGTAAATCGGCCGTTGACCGGAACCGTCCGGGTCATATCAGCATTCCAGTTTGCCCATTCCGCACCTACATCCATGAGAACCATCTCTCCATCCTGACAGATCGTATTATTCTCCACATAATGCAACACGCAGGCATTCTTCCCCGAACCCACGATTGGCGGATAGGCAAAACCCTTCGAACGATTGCGCACGAACTCGTGCAAATATTCCGCCTCGATTTCCCACTCCCCGACACCCGGCTTGATGAAGCCCAGGGCACGACGAAAACCGGCCTCAGTGAGGTCGATGGCCTTCTGCAACTGCTTGATTTCCTCCGCGTCCTTGATCACCCGGATCTGGTCCATGAGCGGAGCCAGTCGCTGATAATCATGGAGGGGATAACGGGCCTGGCATTCCTTGATGAAACGCACGTTGCGTGTCTCCACAACAACCCCCGCCCGGAGATGCTCATTGGTTGCGAGATAAACTGCCCGGGCCTGAGGCATGAGCCGGTGGAAGTGCGCCTCAAAGCTGTTGGTCCAGTTCACCTGCCTGATCCCGGAAACTCCGACGGCCTGGCCCTTGGTCAGCTTTTCCCCCTCCCAGATTGAAATAAGCTCGCTCGTTTCCCGCACAAATAGAATCTCACGGTCCTTTTCCTCCTCTGCATCAGGGAAGAGAATCACCACCGTCTCCTCCTGGTCCACACCCGAAAGATAGTAGAGATCCCTGTTCTGAACGAAGGGCAGCACTCCATCTGCATTGGTCGGCATTATATCATTGGCATGAATAACAACCATTGAGCCCGGCCCCAGCAACTCCGCCAGTCTGGCGCGGTTCCGGACAAACAGCTCCTTATCAATCTCCTCGGATCTCATACTGCAACTACCTAGCCGATCAGCTCTCCGCTGTCTAGCCACCTGACCACCCAAGCTTGCCGCGCAGGGTCTCGTAGTAACTGCGACCCGGAAGTCGGACGAGCTGAAGCGGCGGCGATCCTTTCTCAATCCGCACCACACTTCCCTCCCCGAGTCGAAGGACATCCCGACCGTCCACCGTGAACAGGATCGCCTCCGAATGCGCACCGTCTGCGACCACCTCGATCACCGAGCTGTCCTCCAGCACCAGCGACCGGTCGCTTAGACTGTGGGGGCAGATCGGAGTGATCACGAAGACCCCTGCCTGCTCGCCAATCAGTGGTCCGCCCGCCGCCAGGGAATAAGCTGTCGATCCCGTAGGAGTTGCCACAATCAATCCGTCAGCCCGGTAGTTATTGAGGAGTTCGCCATTCACCCGGGCCTCCAGCGAGATGAGTCGTCCCGTAGCTCCGCGCATGAGAACAACCTCGTTGAGCGCCATGAACCTGTGCTCCACCCCGGACTGGTCCTCCATGGACACCTGCAGCACCACCCGCTCGACGACCTCCTGTTCTCCTCTCGCCAGCACTTCCGCAAATTCGTCCACATCACCCGCCGTGCAGGCCGTCAGGAATCCCAGGGTTCCGATATTCACTCCCGCCACCGGAACCTCGCAACTCCCCATTCTGTGCACGGTATCCAGGAGGGTGCCATCACCACCCAGGGAAATCACGAGTTGGGCTCCCTCCCATGATCGTTCCACACCCTCCGCCCCGATCAATTCGGCACTTTCCTTCTGGAGCACGGCTTCAATGCCCCGTGCCTCCAGCGCATCGCGCACCTGCCGCAGAGCCGGGGGGGCCTGCACATTCCGGGGATGGGCAACTATGGCAACTTTCACGCCCTCTCTCTAGCGTCCGCCAGACTCCTTCGCAATCCTTCGAACCCTGACCTGCTCAGGATTGCCTCCCGGAATCCGGACCCAAATCGTAAACACTCCTTTTCAGGCGAATTCCCACTGGGAGGAGCATCTCTGCTGGACCCCTCCGAGGTTCGCCGGTATATACCCGGGCCATGATTCTGCGACTGACTATCCTCCTCGCTGCCCTCGGCCTCCTTGCCAGCTGCTGCTGTATGGGCTGATCCGGAAACCCGAGCGCGCCGATTGTTTGCGATTTCTCTCGCACTCTCTCCGGTTTGCGATTAGGTGAACACACACCGCCCGCGTCGGCAGGACCTGAATTGAGGCTTTTTACCTGATGGCTTCGGCCCTACGGACAAGCACCCGACAGGAATCACGTTGAACGGGTTGGAGCATTCCTAAGCAAAGATGAAACTCTACGTGGGCAATTTGCCCTTCTCTGCAACCGAAGACGAGATCCGTTCCCTCTTCGAAAACTTCGGCGGGGCCGTGGATCTCCATATCCCCCTTGACCGTGAAACCGGGCGCCCGCGTGGGTTTGCCTTTGTAACACTGAGCAGCCGCGAACACGGCGAAGCCGCGATCGGCAGCCTCGACGGCAATGACATGGATGGGCGCGCCCTCCGTATCAGTGAGGCTCAGGAACGCGCTCCCCGTAGTGGCGGTGGCGGTGGCGGTGGAGGCGGCGGCTACGGCGGCGGCGGTGACCGGAGAGGCGGCGGCGGTGACCGTCGTGGTGGCGGAGGTGACCGTCGTAGTGGCGGAGGCAGCCGAAAAGGTCGCGGAAAGCCCGACGGCTTCGGAGACGGGTTTTAGCAACCCCAGGGACAAGTCCGGGCCATTCAATGCCCGGCAATTAACGATTTGAACATTGCAAGCGCGTCGCTTGTAGACGTTCATGGCGGTGGGCATGCAACCCATTTCCACTGATCCACAACAACTCTCCGAACGAATCGCCCAGGCCAGTCAATGGGTGGGCACCATAAAGGAGGAGATTGCGCGTGTCCTCGTAGGCCAGGAGGAACTGGTCGATCGGCTTCTGATTGGCCTGATCTGCAGCGGTCACATCCTGCTGGAGGGCATGCCCGGTCTCGCAAAAACTCTGTCTGTCAAGGCCCTGGCAGGCACACTCAACCTGGCTTTCGCCCGACTGCAGTTCACTCCCGACCTTCTCCCTGCCGACCTGGTCGGCACCATGATCTACAATCCGGATCAACGCACCTTCGCTCCCAAGCTCGGCCCTATCTTTGCCAACATCATCCTCGCCGATGAAATCAACCGTGCGCCAGCCAAGGTGCAAAGCGCGCTCCTTGAAGCAATGCAGGAACGACAGGTCACCCTCGGAGATAAAAGTTACCCGCTCCCCGCTCCCTTCCTCGTTCTGGCCACCCAGAACCCAATCGATCAGGAAGGCACCTACCAGCTTCCCGAAGCGCAACTCGATCGCTTTCTCCTGAAAGTGGAGGTCACCTACCCGGACAAGGAGGAGGAACTGCTCATCATGGATCGCATGGCCTCAACGACTCCCTCCGAGAGCACCCGCCAGGTCGTCGATCCCTCCACCATTGAAGCAGGACGCGCGGTCATCGATCAGATCTATATCGACCCGGCCATCCGCGAGTACATCGTGGATCTCGTCAATGCCACGCGCTATCCGGCCAAGGTCGACACCGGTCTCAAACCCCTCCTGCGTGCTGGCGCCTCTCCGCGCGCCTCCATCAATCTCATCCTCGCCTGCCGGGCGAAAGCCTTCATGGAAGGTCGCTCCTTCGTGACGCCCCAGGATGTCAAGTTCCTTGCACGTGACATCCTGCGCCACCGGGTGCTGCTCTCCTACGAAGCCGAGGCAGAGGACTTGAGTGCCGACATGATCATTGAACGCATCCTCTCCAAGGTTCCCGTGCCGTAACAGGATCAACCGTTCTCAGTTATTGGTTGTCAGCCGAATCACGCCCTCTCCATCTGACAACTGAAAACCGACAACCCGATTTCTCTCCCCATGACTGATCCCGCTACTGTTGAAGAAACCATGAAGCGGGTGCGGCATCTTGAGATCCGGGCCAGGCGACTCGTCCGGGAAGCATTTGCCGGCGAATACCACTCCTCCTTCAAGGGGCAGGGACTGGATTTCAGTGAGTTCCGCGAGTACCAGCATGGCGATGAAGTCCGCTTTATTGACTGGAATGTGACGGCCCGGATGGGCGTGCCCTACATCCGCACCTTTCGAGAGGAACGGGAACTTTCCGTGATTCTCGCGGTGGACGTCTCAGGTTCAACCCTCTTCGGCAGCCACCATCTCAGCAAGCGGGAACTCGCCGCCGAACTCACTGCCATCCTGGGTTTCAGTGCGCGGGAAAATGGAGACAAGACCGGGTTGCTCCTCTTTGCCAACGAGCCCCTCCTCTTCCTTCCGCCCGCCAAGGGCACCAAGCAGATTCTCCGCAGTGTACGGGAGGTGCTCGCCGCCGACCCCGTCCGGGCTCAAACCAACCTGCCCGCTGCCTGCAACTTCCTGGTGCGCTCCGTTCGTCGCCGAGCCCTTGTCTTTCTGATCTCCGACTTCCTGGATACGGACCTGGGCAAACCACTCGCTACCCTGGGCCGCAAGCACGAAACCATCGCCCTCCATCTGACGGATCCTCTTGAGAAGGATCTTCCTGACGTGGGAAAGGTCATCTTCCGGGACCGCGAGACCGGTCACCGCACGATTGTCAATACGTCCAACTCAAATGCCCGCATGGCCTACCGTAAGCTCTCCCGGCGCTACCGCGAAGGCATGCAACGGCAGTTCAAGCGGTTTGGCATCGACCACGCCAGCCTCTCCACCACGACCGACTACCTTCCGGCCCTGCATCACCTCCTGAAACGTCATGCCTCCTCAAACCGCTGACCCCGCAATCCGGGACGAAACTTCTCTCATAAGAGACGACACCTTCTGAATTCAAATCATCCATCATTTCACCGCTTCTGCCCGTCCTCATGTTCGGTCTGCACGACATACCCGATCCTGATCTGCTCCTCCCGGGCATTGCAGTAGCCTGGTGGGGCTGGCTTTTACTCGGGATTCTTCTCACGGGCACAGCCTGTGCTCTGATCCACTTCCTCCCCCGCCACTCTGCTGCCGTTCCCCATTCTGATACCTGCTTCCGGAATTCCTGCGAAGCTCTTGAAACATTCCGCCCTCATCTGGCAAAACTCACCCTGGCGGAAGTCGCCACCGAGACTTCTTTCGTCCTACGGCACTACCTTGTCCTCACCCTCAGGGAACCGGCTCTCTACCAGACGCACGAAGAGTTTCTCCTGCGTTCCGATGCCCTCCAGGACCTTCCCCGTGGCGCCAGAGATCGCCTCGCTCCCCTTCTCTCTGAACTCGCCTCCGCCAAATACGGACCAAGCAGGATAGATCCCTCCGCCAGCGAGCGAATGATCGACGACTCGCTCAGGATTCTCCAGGGCCTCGAATCTACCCGGGAACGTCACATAGCATGAGGGACTTTCTCCAGCACTTTGCCTTCCAGCACCCCTGGTGGCTTCTCAGCCTCCTGCTCATTCCGCCTCTCCTCTTCCTCAGGAATGTCCGGGGTTCCGAATCCGGCATCGATTTCCCTTCTCTCAGCATTCTTTCCTCCATTGGCACGAGACCCCGGGAACTGAGTGGGGCCTTCAGTCCGCTCTTTCTGGCACTGGCTCTTCTTGCCTGCGGCCTCGCAATGGCACGGCCCCAGTGGAGGAATATCCTCACCACCCGTTCTGCCAGCGGCATCGATATCCTTGTCGCCCTCGATGTCTCCGAATCCATGAAGACCGATGACTTCTACGAGGATAATACATCGGGCACATTCCGTCGCAAGAAACAGCGCGTGACGGCAGCCAAGGAAGTAATCGAACGATTCATACAGCAACGTCCCGACGATCGTATCGGTCTGATTGCATTTGGTGCCCGGCCCTACTCAGTCTGTCCCGTTACCCTTGATCATTCCTGGCTCGTAACCCGCCTCAATGAACTCGGAGTCGGAGACCTCGATTCCAACGGCACAGCTATCGGCTCCGCAATCGCGGCCGCCACCACCCGCCTGAATTCCCGGGACGCCAAGAGCAAGGTGGTGGTCCTCGTAACTGACGGCGCCAGCAACTCGGGCCCCCTGAATCCTCTCCAGGCGGCCCGCGCCACCGCTCCCCTCGGGGTGCGGGTCTACACTATTGCGATAGGAACTGCCGAGGGACGCCTTGATCCCGCCAATATAGCACAACCCCGGCAGGAATACGACGCCCCTACCCTGCGCGAAATAGCCCGCATCACGGACGGGGAATTCTTTGAAGCATCCACCATGGAGAGTCTGCGTGAAACCTTTGCCAACATCGACAAACTGGAGAAATCCGATGCCCGCAGTGCCAGCGTAATCGACACCCGGGAACTCTATCTGTGGTTTCTCGGCGCCGCCTTTCTCCTGGCTTTCCTGTCACTCAGTTCCTTCGCCCTTGTTCCGCTCCCTGCTCCATAAGCGCCCATGACGTTCGCCCACCCAGAGTATTTCCTGCTTCTCCTGCTCATCCCCATCATGATCGCGGGCGCCATCCTGACCTCCCGCAGGCAAAGCCGTCAAATGACCCACCTCATCACAGAACGGCTTCGCCCCATTCTCTATCATCCCCGCTCTCCCCGACGCAGGTGGTATGCCCTTACGGCATTCATGCTCGCACTGACTCTCCTCATTCTGGCTCTGGCCTCACCCAGTGCCGGATTCCGGGAACGACCGGAGACCGTGAGAGGTCGGAATATCATGATCGCCATCGACGTCTCCCGGTCGATGTTCGCAGAAGACGTCAACCCCAATCGCTTTCATGCAGCCAAGGCTTCAGCCCTCGAACTTCTCGACCGCTTTCCGCATGACCGCATTGGAATCATCGCTTTCTCCGGAATGGCCTGGGTCCAGTCACCTCTGACCATTGATCATAGTGCCCTTCGTGACACTCTCCAGCAACTCGACTATGCCCGAAACCACGATAATGACTGGATTCCCCGCGATGGTTCAGACCTCGCCACCGCCGTGCGACTCGCGGTCAAGAAGCTCCATAAAACCGGGCAGCAGGACAACACCCTCGTCATCCTGAGTGATGGCGAAACCCATCATGGAGGCATCGAGCAGGCAGCCCACGAGGCAGACCGCGAAGGAGTGACCATCTTCTCCGCCGGTTTCGGCACCGGGCAAGGCACCATGATTCCGGATCCCGCTTCCACCGACGGGCATTTTCACGACCGTGAGGGCACCCTCGTCCTCACCCGTCTGGAAAGCAAACCCCTTTTCCATCTTGCTGACAGCACCGGAGGCGTCTACTCGAAGGGCGCTGGAAGCCATTTTCTCTCCAGGCTGGAAATCGCTATCCAGCATTCCGAACGCTTTGAGATCGAAGGGCGCAGACGTAGGATCGCAACCCCACACTTCCAGTGGTTTCTCGCGCCCTCTATGCTACTTTTCGCCGTGGGAATACTCTTCAATTCCGGTTTCCGCTTCCAACGGGCACGGCACCACCCGTCACTCAAGGCAAACGCTCCCCTTCCTGGCAGGATCTCACCCATCCGCCCCTCCTCGCCCTCGATGTCGGCCCTCGCTCTGGCCGGCCTCTGGTTCGCCTTCGCTTTTCCTGCCGAGGCAGGCCTTCTTCCCCGTAGCGCCGCCGGGCGTGCCCTTGCAAAAGGTGATCACGAACAGGCGTTCAAACTCTTTGAAGACGAGATTCTCAGGGCACGTGGGGAGCGCAAGCCGCGTCTCCAACTGGGCGCCGCTACTGCAGCCTATCGCCTCCGGAAATACCGTGCTGCCTCGCAATCCTACTCAGGAGCACTCCTCTCCCAGAACAGGAGCGTCCAGGAACAGGCTCACTTCGGCCTGGGTAACACACACTACCACGAGGGGCTCCAACTGAAGCATCGCTTGCAAACAGCGGATGCCATCCCCCGCTGCTGGAGAGACTCCATTTTGCACTTCGACGAAGTCCTCCTTCTCAATCCTGACAATCGGGAAGCAGCGGAAAATCGTGATTACGTGAAACGGCAACTGGAAAAATGGCTCGCCGACCAGGAGAAGACCGACGATCACCCTCCTGCCGGTCAACCGAACCCGACCCCGGATCCACCGGAGCGCCCGGAGCAGGAACCGGAACAACCCTCCGAAAAGAACCCCACCAGGAAACCGGACTCCACCCCTGAAGACAACAACGCAACCACTCCCGACAACCGACCATCCCCTCCTGACAAACCCGGCGAGAACAATCCAGAGGATGAGGAAACCAAGTCGCCTGCCACCGACTCGGCCAAGCCCCGACCGGGAGAAAGCTCCAAAGAGTTCGCCCGCCGCATCCTGCGGGACAATGCGGATTTCGAACTGAAACTACTACCGCTGAAGCCACTTGGCGGACGGCGACCCAAGAAAGACTGGTAAGGCGATGCAAGGAAGAGTCTTTCTGCCAGCTTTGGTCATACTGACCTGTGCGCAACCTGTCCACGCAGCTCCTGAACTGAAGGCCTGGCTGGGATCGGCCTACACCGTGCCAGGAGAGGAGACGGAGTTATGGCTGACCGTGACCTCCGATACGAGACCGGCCATGCAACCCGTTGTTCCCGAGACGGAACACATCACCTTCAAGTTTCTCGGTGATCCCATTCTTCCCAACTCCACCCGGGAGCGCACCTACACCTACCGCTATGCCGTCCTCTCCTATAAGGAGGGCCCACATGTCATTCCTCCTTTCTCCATGGAGCACAAGGGCATCACCCTGCGCACCCAGGCCCTCAAACTCCATGTCGCCTCTCTCCCCGACCACGCCTGGTTCGAACAGGATGTTCACGGAGAGAAATACCTGTTCGCCAGTCAGATCTGCCTTCCGGGCAGAACCCGTTTTGAGGGAGAAACCACCCCGGCCGAAGTCAAGGTCTACCTCCCCGCCCGCTTCAAGATCGACAAGGCCACCATTGCTGAACTGGAACACGAGGGAGTGGCCGCCGAACGCTTCGATATCTCGAACCTCATTCCCAGGAATGACATCCTGATCACCACTACGCGACTGAAGCAACAGGACTACCTCGGTGTCGCCTACCGCAGCACCATAACTCCCCTGCACGACGGCATGGTCTCCATCGGACCGGGGCAAGCCCGCCTGACCCTGCAGACGCGTATCTCCCAACGAGGATTTACCAGCACCGTCCCCGTTCCCCTCGATCTCCCGGTGCGGAAGCACGCCTTTACTGCTCGACCATTGCCCGGCCCCGTTCCTGCGGGATTCCGGAATGCGGTAGGCCGCTTCATCCTTGCGGTTCGGGCAGACACCACCGGACTGCGCGAAGAAGAACCCATCTCGATTCAACTCACCGTGACCGGCACTGGAAACCTCGACACCCTGGCCCCACCGGAACTTGCGGGCAATCCCCCTGACTGGAAAAGCTATCCTCCACACCGTCTCCCCAGACAAGGCGCCCGCCACGATGCCAGCGGGGTAACAACCTTCAGCCAGGTCATTCGTCCCAACGGTTCCCAGAAGGTTATCCCGCCGTATCAACTCATCTCCTTCGATCCCGATAGCGAGCAATACATCACCGCCACGACACAACCCATTCCCTTTGATCTTGTTCCCTCCACTCCGGATCTTGGCCTGACACCCTCCGTCCTTCCAGATCTCGACACCCCGGTGGAGGAAATGGAAAGCACGCTCGGCCTGATCAATCCCAGGAAGGATCCCCCCGCCTCCCCTCCGGGTCTCTGGCGCTCATGGCACTTACTCCCTGCTCTCCTCGCCCTTGCTCTTCTTGTCCAGATCATCCGGATTCGCCTCCTGCCCCGCTTTGCCCGACCCACACGTGAACTGGAACTGCAACAGGCACTCACCTCGATCGAACAGGCCGGGACCGGTTCCCGTGACTTCCTGCGAGCGACCGGGGCATTCATCGAACAATGGATTCCCGAGGAATCCCGTGACGAAGAAACTCTGCAACTCCTCGCCCGGCGCGACCATCACTGCTACCAGCGGGAGAGCAACGAACCGGAATTGAAGAACCCCGAACGGCTGGACGTCATCAAACACCTGCGCCGCCGTGCCCTTGAGATCGCCTCGCTTCTTCTTTTCCTCGTTTTACTCGGTCCGGGGGAAGCACGAGCCAATGGAGATGATCCGCCCCCCCGGCAACTCTATCAACAGGCTGAGGCGGCTTGGAACAAGAACGCCTACAACCTCGCCATACACCTCTACCATGAGGCTCATGAGAATGACGCCCTGCCTGCCGATGTCCTCTACAATATCGGGAACTGCTACTTCCGACTCGGTGAACGGGGCTTGGCCACCCTCTATTACCGCCGCGCACTGCACCAGCATCCCGGACACCCTGAGGCGAGCCAGAACCTGCGATTCCTCAAGCGCAAGACCGGTGCAATCACCATGGAGCGCCCCGGATACCAGAAGTGGCTTGAGAAGCTCCCACGCTCACTCTATCCAAACCTCATCGCCGGTGGCCTATGGTTGGTTGTCCTCGCATCCCTCGCCTTCTTTTCCGTGCAGGGATTGCGTCGCCTCCTCCTGACCAGTCTCTCCGTGGGACCGGTCATTGCCCTGGCTGGAGGAGTGTGCCTTCTTCTCTACCCCACCGACATCGAGTTCGCTCCCATCAGTGAGCAGGCCACCATGATCAACAGGGATCCCATCCTGGCCGGCACTGAGGCCGCGACCATCAGTAAAGACGACAAATCCCCCGACGGCAGCCACAAGGTCATTGAGGTGCCGCCGGGAAGCCTCTGTCGCTCCATCGCCACCCGGGGCCCCTGGACCTATGTTGAGCTCGCCAATCATGTCCGCGGCTGGGTTCCCAGCGCCTTCGTCCGCCACATCCTGCCGATTGACGATGACCATCAGGCGGATCTCAGGAAAAACGGCTGACCCGGACCGGAATTGAACCGCCTTCATCCTTAGCAAGGGCGGGAAAATTTCCTAAATATTTCGGAAATGTTAAAATTTTGTTTGACCGATCTATCAAAATTTGAAAAATAATAGCACCCTTACCATGAGAATCCTTGCATTTGCCTTAAGTATCTTCCTTGGTCCGGCCAGTTTTCTTGCCGAGGGCCGTAGCGAACTGGACATCCTCCGGGCCCGTTGTGGCGAGCAGGAACGTCAAATCCGGACTCTGGAGACTGATATCGAGAATCTCCATAGCCAACTCGCCCTCGAACGCCGCCGGGCCCGCGGGGCAGATGCCAGCGCAACGTCAGCCGCCCACCCGAAATCCGTGGAAACCTGTACCGTAAAGACCGGTGATACGCTTTCCTCCATCGCTCGTCGCTACAATACGTCGGTGGACACCCTCATGAAGACCAATGAGATCACCGACCCCACTCGCCTCCGTATCGGTCAGAAACTGACTCTCCCGGAAAAAGCGTCTCCTTCCGAGAACACTGCTATTCCCAAAGCGATCCCGATCCCCGAAAAGGTCGCAACGAATCAAATTCCCCCACCAAGGCCGACATCGAGACCCGCCGCCAAAGTTCCAGCTGATGCGCACAACTACACTGTCGAGCGCGGCGACACTCTCTATGGAATCGCCCGGCGACACAAGATATCGGTTAGCGCCCTCCGTGGCCTCAATCCGGACATTGGCGACCAAATCGTCGTAGGTCAGACAATCACGGTGACAGGCAAGATCGCCACTGTTCGTCCTCCCAGGAACCATCCCATCAGCACCCACAAGCCGAAAGCACAGACACCTCCTCCCACTGCAAAGAGCACCCCCGTCAGGACGGCGGAACCAAAGAAGGCTCCTGCTCCCAAAACGCAGCCTGCCCCCACGGCAAAGAAGCAGACTCCCGCTCCCAAAACAAAGCCCACTCCCACGGTAAAGAAGCAGGCTCCCGCTCCCAAACCAGGTCCTTCCGTCTCCCTGCAGAAGAAAGAGACCAGGCAAAAGGTTTTCATGCCCAAGACCATTTCATCCGTCTTTGTCACCGAGGAGGTCTCCTTTGGCGATTTCGCCAAACGGCATGGCACGACACCGGAGCAACTCAACGCCCTCAACGGTTGGAACTTCAGAAGCAGCCTCGTCCTTGCAAAGGGTTCTGAGATCTACGTCCCCGGCCGCTAAAACCCTTCTCCCCTCAGAAAGAAACCACTTTTCGATTCCTATACGGCAAGGCAGGGCGACGCCCGGTGGATGCTTCGGCACCGCCGGGCGTCATTTGTACCGCCTCAACCCCATCCCCCGGGCATGAGAACCCTCAGAGTCCCCTCTACTCCCCTCCGGGTATATCAACCGCATCCAGATCCGTCCGATCTCCGGACCCTTTTTTCCCCAGCATCCATCTCGCCCCATGCCGAAGGTCTTCCAGCATGACGTATGCCGAGGGCACCAGCACGAGCGTAATGGTGGTGGCAAAAAGGATCCCGAACCCGAGGGAAATCGCCATGGGAACGAGGAACCGCGCCTGCATATCCGTCTCAAGTAATATGGGCATCAACCCCGCAAAGGTCGTAAGCGATGTCAAAAGGATGGCACGGAAGCGCACTCCCCCCGCTTTGACGGCAGCTTCAGACACACTGGCGCAATCCCTCCGGTGACGGTTCACATAATCCACCATCAACAGGCTGTCGTTTACCACCACTCCGGCCAACGCAACGAATCCGCACATCGACATGATGCTCAGTTCCGTGCCCATCACGATGTGACCAAATACGGAGCCTACGATTCCAAATGGAATAACTGACATGATGATGACCGGTTGGAGATACGAACGCAACGGTATGGCCATGAGCACATACATCGCTATCAGGGCAAAAAGAAACCCGATGCCAATCTGACGCACACTCTCAGCTTGATCAGATTGCTCGCCCTCGAATCTGTACTCCACCCCCTGGAAACGACCGGCCAGTTCGGACAGTGCCTCCGACTTGAACCGTTTCACAACATCGTTCGAATTAGCCACGCTGCGATCCACGTCAGCCGTGATACGAATCGCACGCTTCCTTTGCGACCGCCGGATGGTATCCGGTCCCCTGCGTTCCCTCGCCGTCACTACCTGCATGAGCGGGATGTTGCCCTGCGGCGTGCGCAGTTTCATTTGTTCAAAATTTTCAACCGATTCCCGTTCTCCTTCCGGATAGCGCACCATCACCTTCACCTCATCGTAGCCACGCTGCAATCGCTGTACTTCATCGCCGTAAAAAGCCCGGCGCACCTGAGCGGCGACATCTCCCAGACGGAGACCCGCAGCCCGGCCCTCAGCGGTCAAACCCTCGAAAATCAACTCCCGTTTTCCTGGTCGATCGCTATCGGCGATATCAATCACTCCGATATAGCTCTCCAGTTTTTCGCGCAGGAAATCAGCAGCCGCCCGAAGTTCCTTCTGGTCCTTTCCTACCAGGAGCAGGTCAATCGCGTTCCCTCCCCCCGCGGCCTGGGCGATGAAGGTCAATTCGACCGCACTCGGGATACTTTTCACCTGCTCGCGCCAGCGACGCACTATTTCGTTCGATGAAATATCGCGCTCCGCCGATGGGGCCAACTCCATGGTAACCTCCCCGATATTACTGCCAGACCCTGGCCCACCCGCTGCAAATTCGGTAATGAAGGGCTGGATGCCCGCACTGGCCAGCATATGGCGGATAACCGGTTTGCCATCTCTCGTCCTCATGTCCGGGGAATTCGCCAGCTTGAGGGCTTCCTTTTCGATCTTCCGCGTGGCCTCAAGAGAAGACTGGAATGGAATTCCCCGTGGTAATTCGTAACGCGCAATAACCAGGTCGGCCTCCACTTGTGGAAAGAACATGCTCTTGATCCATTTCCCCTTTACCAGTCCCACCGTCAGGCAAAGAGTTGCCAGGAAGATCGAGAGCACGACATAGCGATGTCGCAGGCAGAACTTGAGAAAAGGACTGTAGATCCGGATCACGAACCGCTCGAGTCCGAGCGAGATTTTTCGCTGCAGACGGACCAGAATCCAAACCTTGCGGGCCGGATCGCTTCGTCTCAGCAGGGCAAGGTGAGCCGGCAGGACCAGTTTCGACTGCACCAGCGAGAACATCAGCGTGGGAATCACGATGAGCGGTATGTTTGGCCAGATCTTCCCGCTCACACCACTCAATCCCAACATGGGGGTAAATGCCACCATGGTCGTGAAGACCCCAAAGACGACAACCACTCCCACTTCGTGTGTTCCTTGCCATGCTGCCTCCCTCGGATCCTCCCCATTGCGCATGCGGCGGTAGACGTTCTCGCCCACGATAATGGCATCATCGACCACGATCCCAAGCACGAGAATGAAGGCGAAAAGGGAGATCATGTTGATCGAGATTCCCATATACGGCATGAGCCATATCCCACCGGCAAAGGAAACCGGGATCCCCAACGCTACCAGAAAGGCCAGACTGGGTCGCAGGAACAGCGCCAGAACAAGAAATACGAGAATGAGTCCCCAGGTGCCATTCCGCTTGAGCAGATCGACACGTCCCTTGAGATAAATGCTCGTATCATTCCAGACCTCCAACCTTATCCCCTCTGGAATCTCCGTCCGAGCCTTCTCCAGATACTCTGAAATCGTCTTGCGAATCCTTAACGTGTCCTGATCCCCGGTGCGAAAAACGTTGATGAGGATGGCTTTCCGCCCATCAAAGGAGTTGGTCAGGTCTATCTCCTCAAAACCATCCACCACGCTGGCGATCTCCCGGATTTTAACTGTCGAACCATCCGGTCTCGTGAGCACTACGACTTCCTCGAACTGCCGGGAATCGTCTGGTTTGCCGAGAGCCCGGATGACCACCTCTCCTGCGGAGGTTTGAACTGATCCACCCGGAAGATCAAAGGATGCCTGTCTCACTGCATTGGCAACCTCCTCGATAGTCAGATCAAACTGCCGCAACCTCTCTTCGGAAACTTCAATTGCGATTTCATAGGGGCGCACCGCAGCCAGTCGCACCTTGGTGATCTTCGTTTCCCTTTGAAGGGCGGAGAGAAAAAACGGCCCCGGATTCCTGATGCTGAATTTCGGCTTGCTGGGCTTGAAATCCAGAAGGCCGGTCCGCACATCCTCCGCCACCCGTCGCAGACTGCGCTCGTCGGCGTCTCCCGAGACGGCAATGCTGACTACCTGCGAGGTGATGCGAAGTTCCTCGAGAGCCGGACGCTCCGCCTCCTGCGCGAAGTTATCGATGGCATCCACCTTCGTCTTGATGTCATCCATCACATCCCGCACGTCATAGCCGTTCTCAATCCTGACGGTAACCATGCCCATGCCCTCCGCGGCCACAGAATTGATCTCACGGATTCCGTCCAGGTCTGCGATGGCTTCCTCCACCGGAATGATCACTCCCTCCTCGACATCCTCGGGACTGGCGTTGGGATAAGGCACTCCCACTGATACCGCATCGATCGAGATCTCCGGGAAGATCTCCTTCTTGAGCTGAAACCAAGTATAAAATCCCGCCAGCAGAACCGCCAGCATCAGGAAATTAGCCGCCACGTGATTGCGGCTGAACCAGCGGATAACACCCTTCATTCCTCCCTCTCCCTCTCCTCTCCCTTCTCTTCAGACTCGGTATCGCTCTCCCCTCCCGCGGGTTCCTCTATTGCAATCCGCCTGTTCTGCACCGGGGAATTTGGTGGAGTGATTACGATTTGTGCCCCGGCCGGCACCTCGCCCTTCGCCGATCCCCCCCTTACAATCACCTCCGCTGTCTCCGTGCGAAGCACCTCCACCGGCCGGATATCCAGCCTGCCCTCTTTCGCCAGCAGAACATTATCACCATCAATCATGGCGGAACGCGGCACCCGGACCACCTCGGAAAGAGTCTTCCCGCGGATGAATGCCTGAACGAACATGCCAATGGGTGGAGCGTCACCTCCGTCTGTGCCGAATTCCGCCACCACGTTGATCGATCGAGTGGTTCTCTCTACCATCTCTTCCGAACGAATGATCCGACCGTTCCAATTCACCGTCTTTCCGCCAATCCGGCCGATCGCCTCCACCTCGCCAGTAATCCCGCCGTCCTTCCTCATCAAATACCCGTAGTCCTCGAGGGAGAGAGGTAAGCGCACTTCAACCGCTCCCAGGGAAACCAGGTCAACCAGAGGCATCCCGGGTGTGACAGTTGATCCCACATCGACGTAGGTGCGTTCCAACCGGCAGTCGTAGGGCACACGAATTTCCGTGCGATTCAAATCGCGTTTTGCCTTTTCCAGGGCCGCCTCCGCCGCCGCGATCTTGGCCTTGGCGCTCGCGATCTGCGGTATCCGTTTCACCAGCTCACTGGCCTCTTCCCCGTTCCCGATTTTCAACCAATCGCGCATAGCCTGGGCTTTGCGTGCCTCCTCCATCGTCAGCATCAACCGGGCATCGGCCAGGGTCGCCTCCCCGGCTGCCAGCGCCGCTTCGTAATCCGCCCGGTCAATCTGAAGCAGCAGGTCGCCCCGGCGTTCCGGGCCCCCTCCCTCGAATGTCTCTCCTGTTTCGAACTGGTCGTGAACAAAGGACAATCGGCCTCCCACCTCCGCGCTTACCGCTGTCCGGCGGCGGGGCAGCACCTCGCCCCCGGACTTCAACTTCAGTTCAACTTCAGAGACCACCGCTTTCTCTACCACCACCGTGACCATTCTCATCTTCGGTTCGGAGGTTGGCGCCTCCGGTCCGTTCCTGATCAGAAATCTGGTAATCCCAATCGCTCCGCCGAGAATTGCCACGCAGATCAGCGCCCAGATCCCGGTCCGAACCAGTCGTTCATCGACGAATAGCTTCCTGCTCATCCTGCTACTGTTGTTCTCGCAATTTAAAATCTCCCCCCAGCGAAAGATGAAGGTTTACCCTGTTGTCGAGTCGCATTCGGCGCAGGGAGGCCAACTGAAATGCAGTCTGCACCTGCCGGTCCTGGGCGCTCAGAAGGGTCAGGGCTTCGACTGCCCCATCTGCAAAATCCACGATGGCCGCTTCCGCTGCTTCCCGGGCCGAGCGGGCAGATTCCGCCACCGCCCGTTCCCGCTTGGCAAAATACTCCTCTGCCACGAGCGCCTGCTCGACCTCTCCGAATCCGCGCAGGACGATGCGCTGCAACTCACGCAAGGCGATCTCCTCATCATGACCCGCAATCTTCGCTTCTTGACGGAGGCGGCCTCCGGAAAGCAAAGGCTGGACCAAGCCTCCACTGAGGGACCACACCCCGAACCGACTGTCCAGCACCTCGTGCAGAACATCGGTGCTCGTGCCCCGCCTGCCAGTCAACGAAAAGCTCGGATAGTGCGCCAACCGTGCGGCCTTGAAACGACTTCCTGCCGCGGCGTATCTACGCTCGGCTGCAAGGATATCCGGGCGCCGCAGCAAAAGCTCCGAGGCCAGTCCCGCTGGCGGGGCCGCTGGCGCCTTGGGAAGAACCCGCCGGGAAAGCAGATTTCCCTTCGGATAGCGCCCCACCAGCAATTCCACCTGCCTCAATGCGCGCTCACGTTCAGCCTGCCACCGTGCAAGCGCTGCGCGGGAACCGGCGAGATCCGTTTCCGCCAGGCGCAACTGCGACGCCAGCCCCCCTTCCAGAGCCGCTGTAAAGCGTTCGCGAATCGACCGGGCCGTCTTGTCACGCACCAGGATCGCCGCCTGCGCGAGTCCGATCTGCTCATTGGCTTCCCCCAGTGCGAACCAAGCCTTTGCCAGTTGCGCGGCCAGCGAGGTCCGCGCGGCCCGGTAATCCTGTTCCTGCGCCTGTTTGTCCGCCATCGCTGCCCGCTGGGTAGCACGCAATCGACCCCAGAGATCCAGCTCCCAGTTAACATCCAGCGAAGCCCCGTAAACCTCCGCCGTATTGCTGCCCAGGTTAAGCGGAAAGCCTGGGAAACGCTGCTTCTGCAACTGACCATTGATCTTTCCTGACACCTGCACCTTCCGTGCTGCTCCAGAAAGACGGGCCACTGCTTCCGCCCGACGGACGCGTTCGGCTGCTATCCGAAGGTCCGGATTGTTCTTCATTGATTCGTCAACCAGAGCGACCAGCTGAGAGTCCCCAAAGCGCTTGATCCAGTCCTGATCGATCCCCGCCTTCGCAGCCTTGCTCGCAATCCAGCGTTCCGGAGCTCCGGCGGAAATCTTGCCGATACGACTTTCGGGCGGACGCACCGCACAACCTGTCGCAAGGATCACCAGTCCAAGCACTGCCGCCATGGATCTCCTCTCACTCATGACTCTCTTTCGCTGCCTCGATTCCCGCTGCGCAGAACTCAATAATCTCCTCGAAGATTTTCTCAATAGAAGGATTTCCCGCTCTTCCACCTGAGATCTCACGCAAGGTGTCGCCGTGCGTAAGTGTATTGGACATCACTCCAAAGGAGAAATGCATTCGCCAGAGGGCCTCTTCCTCGCTGAGTTGCGGCACCGCCCTGCGCAGGGCGGAGGTGAAGCGGACAGCCATCATCCTGAACAGGGGACGGACGGATTCCGGGAGTCGGTAACCACGCTCTCCAATGAGGCGACCCATGAATTTTCCAAAGAGATCTTCCGACATTTCTCCACTCGTGATGTGGCGCAACACCGGCGAAAGGAAGGCCTTCAGAATCGCCTCTACCGTCAAGGGTTCCTCTCCGCACTTGGCTTCAAAACGATCAAGCAGTTCCAGCCGTTGCTCGTTGATCGGCACCACGTGGCGCTCGATGACGGCATCGATCAACCTTTCCTTGGAGCCAAAATGATAGTTCACCGCAGCAACATTCGCATCCGCCGCCCCGGTAATGTCTCGCAGGGAAACGGTTTCGAAACCCCGCTCCGCAAAAAGCGTTTCAGCAGACCTGAGGACCCTCTCACGAGTGCCCCGGGCATCTTCAAGTGTCTCCGACATCAACTTAAACGAATGTTTAAAACGTGAGTTTCAGCGGTCAACCTAAATTTGGACCCTCAGCGAACTACAGGTTTAACTAACTGTTCTTTTGAGGTTTATGCTATTTATAAAAGAGTGACTTGCCCCCGCCACCCATCTCCCCGCAGGTTGCCGGGGAACCAATTTCCCTCAAAGCAATCCCAACCTCCTTCCAGTTCCACCATGGCGATTGCCTCCGCGGCATGGCCGAACTGGAGAATGAGAGCATCGATCTGGTTGTCACCTCGCCGCCTTACAACCTGGGGATCGACTATCGCAGCTACGACGATACTTCCCCACGTGAAGCCTTTCTCCTCTGGTGCGAAGACTGGGCCGGCGAAATCCTGAGAGTTCTCCGGCCTGACGGCTCCTTCTTTCTGAACCTGGGCGGATCTCCCAGTAACCCGCTCCTGCCCCACCAACTACTCCTTGCGCTGACGGCACCCGATCTCTTCAGGCTCCAGAACACCTTCCACTGGATCAAGTCGATTTCCATCCAGACCCGCAACGACAAAATCATCAGTGCAGGCCACTTCAAGCCGATCAATTCGCAGCGATATGTGAACGACTGCCATGAGTTCGTGTTCCACCTCACCAAGACCGGATCCGTTCCACTCGATCGTCGGTCCGCCGGGGTTCCCTATGCCGACAAGTCGAACATCAAGCGCTGGAAGCACACCAAGGGGTTCGATCGTCGCTGCCGGGGCAACACCTGGTTCATCCCCTACGAAACAATCCGGTCAAGGAAGGATCAGCGACCCCATCCAGCCACCTTCCCACCGGCCCTCGTGGAACAGTGCATCAGGCTCCACGGGCAAGGGTCAGAGACCGTCCTCCTCGACCCCTTCATCGGAATCGGATCGTCTGCCCTGGCCGCACGCAACCAGAACATCGCCACCTGCATTGGTTTTGAGCTCGATGAGCAATACCTTCAGATTGCGCGTGAACGACTGGACAACTCCACCGGCCAGTCGAAGCAGCAGACGGTCATCCCCCTGGAAATGGAGCATGAACCAGAACTCCCTCTCTAACCACTGCCTGTCCCATGGAACACGAGCTTTCTGAGGAATTCGCAGGCGTGGAGTCCATTTTCGTCCGACATCGCAATGTCCTCATGGTCCGCGGCGGATTCCCGCCAATCTACACAGACTACTATCTTCACCTCATGCAGCACGGGTTACGCTATCCTGAGCACCTCGACACTACCCTCAAGGATGCCATGGCCATGCTCACCCTTCATCTGGTCGCGAGACCCTGGGCAGAGACCATCGCCTGGACAGTTAACATCCGTACACCACGGGTAAACCTGTTCACCACCGGTTCCTCCCTCCACCAACAGATCACCGGTCGCTGTTTTACCGAGGATGTCCGTGAAACAGATCGCAACATCTTCTATTCGCAGACCACCGTCCCCGACGAGGAATCGCGGCGCAGTTCGCTGGAGGTCGACTCCACCAATCCCCTTGAATGGACTGAAAATCTCTACCGGTATTCCGAGCAACGACCGGGACGGGCCTTCCGCCTGCCCGACGAGACCTTTGTCCTCCTTGCGGCCCAGCCCGATTATGACGAACAGTGGTTCATGTCCGTCGACACTCCTGACATCGTCCGCCTCGAACAAACTGAGGAAACCAGGCTCCTGGAGACCCGCCGCTTCCGCTGGGATTGTGGCTGCGATTTGAATCGCATCCTTCCAACGCTCGGGATCTGGCGCGACCAGCCTGAGAAACTCTTCCAGGACCAGGAAGAGATCACCATTCAATGTCCCCGCTGCGCCGCTAAATTCGCGGTTACCCGGGACATGATTTGACATCTGCGCCACCTGCCCTATCGCTCCCGCTCATGTCCATCTTCGATGTCCCTCCCAGCCGGCGCGGAACCGGCTCCCTGAAATGGGACAAGCGACCCGAGCTGCAACCCTTCTGGGTTGCGGACATGGATTTCCCTTCCCCACCGGAAGTGATCGAGGCTCTCCACCACCGGGTGGATCACGGCGTCTTCGGCTATGCGGTGCCTCATGATGGCCTCGTCGACTCCATTCTCGACTACCTCGCAAAGCGACACGGGGTATCCATCTCTGCTGATCACCTCGTCCATCTTGGCGGACTTGTGCCCGCCCTCTCCCTCGCAGGCCGGGCATTTGCGGATCCCGGAGACGCCCTCCTCACATGTACGCCCATCTATCCGCCCTTCCTCAGCATTCACCGCGACGCCAGCCTCGAACTCATCACCGTCCCCTACATTCTTGAGAATGGTCAATGGGTGTTCGACTGGGATTCCATGGAAGCAGCGATCACCTCCAAGACAAGGCTCTTCCTTCTCAGTAATCCCCAGAATCCCCTGGGGCGCGTGTTCTCAAAAGAGGAAATCCTCCAGCTTGCCGGGTTCTGTGACCGTCATGATCTCATTCTTGTATCCGATGAGATCCACTGTGATCTCATCCTGGATGAAGAACGCACGCCTCATTTCACGGCCCTCCAGCTTCCGGACGAATACGCCGTCCGAACCATCACGCTCCTCTCCCCCAGTAAAACCTACAACATAGCGGGCATGGGCTATGCCTACGCAGTCATTCCGGATGAACGCCTGCGGCACCGTTTTGCCAGCAGGCGTGGACACACCCTGGCGGAGATCACCTGCCTCGGATACTACTGCGCTGAAGCGGCCTATCGTCACGGTGAACCGTGGCGCCACAAACTGGTTTCCTACCTCCGGTCCAACCGTGATCTCCTCACCACCTTCTGCCGCGAGGAACTCGGCAAGGTGACCATCCCGGACATGGAGGCCACCTACCTCGCCTGGCTCGACTTCCGCCCTGCCGGGATCCCCGAACCAGCCCAGTTCCTCGAAAAGGAGGCAGGCCTTTTCCTCTCGGACGGCCGGCTTTTCGGCGGCCCGGGACATGCCCGCCTTAATTTCGGATGCAGTCGGGCGCTCCTTGAGGAGGCCATCGAGGCCATCCGTAAAACTCTTGGCAAACGGATCTAGTTCTCTTCCTCCTCACTCCTGATGCCGTCCCCGGGCCTCCTGGCCGATCTTTCCCTCACCGGTTCAGCGGAACATTATACCCGCGAACGCGCATGACGGAAACCGCTTTCGTCATCACGCGCAATCTCCATTGCCGCCCAGATATCGATACATGTAGTAGTGCTCGATCTCGGCCTCACAGAATGACCCGCCACGCACCCGAAAGCCTTCCTGCTCATAGAATCTCAGGGCCTGTGTCTGCGCATGAAGGAACACCTGCCTCAACCCCCGGCCACGTGCAGCCTCCACCAACGCTCGCAGCATGCCCGTTCCCACACCCTTCCCGCGGTGGGAACGCAAAACCGCCAAACGTCCAATTTTTCCTTCGGGAGCGAGGCGACCCGTAGCCACCGCCTCACCCTTTTCACCCAGCGCCAGAACATGCAGGCATTTCTCGTCTTTCCCATCCCAGTCGATCTCCGGTGGAACATTCTGTTCATCACCGAAGACTGTATTGCGTATCGTGCAAATCTCAGACTCCGCCTCTGAAAAACTCGTGAGCAAGATCGTCACCCTTCAAGGACCGTGACGGGTGGAAGCTCTCCAGTCAATCGACGACCGCGCCCGGACTCCTCCCCTCTTC
Organism: Akkermansiaceae bacterium UBA7890; assembly: GCA_002501065.1. Classification (GTDB taxonomy): domain Bacteria; phylum Verrucomicrobiota; class Verrucomicrobiia; order Verrucomicrobiales; family Akkermansiaceae; genus Roseibacillus_B. The sequence continues at coordinate 69,647 of DLRK01000066.1, read as the reverse complement.
ACCTCTTCCCAGTCACCCCCCGGAGTGGGATTGACCCATCTAGCCTTCGAGACAATCCCGTTACCCTGCGGTGGATTCAGGGGAAACTGCCGGACTGCCTCGACTCCCTCCTTGCCCCCCTGCCCCTCCTGCCGCATCTTTGGGCCGTGAGATTCCTGGTCCTCCTGACGGTCCTTTTCCCCTTCGCCAGCCTCTCCGCGGCCGTCCGGGAACACGTAATCCTCTGTGGAGGTCCCGCCCTGCGAAAGTGGGAGGATCTTCGCAAGGAGAATGAACAGCACGACCGGTGGTGGGCCAACTTCATCCGCGCCTCTACCCTCCGCATGGCTGAGATCAGGCTCAAGCACGGTAAAGAGTCCAAACTGGTCTGGATCGTCTACCAACCCGGTTATGTCACCCGTGCCCGTGCTGATGGCAAATCCTATCCTGTGTGGATCCAGCAACAGGCAGACAAACGCAATTGCCAGCTCATCTGGGTCGATAGCGGCACCCAGGCCATCGCCGCCATCAATGGCCGTCCTGCCCGTTCCATTTTTACCTTCGACTTTTTCGGACACTCCAATCGCTACGCCTTCATGCTCGACTACAGCAACGATATCATGGCCATCTCAAAGGCTTGGATTCACCAGCGGGATCTGGGCAGGATCAGGAAATCCGTCTTCTCCAGGGGGGCCATCTGCCAGAGCTACGGTTGTCATACCGGGGAGAGCATGAGCAAGGTCTGGCGCCGGAAAGTCGGCACTCGCCTCATCGGCGCGAACGGAAAAACCAACTACAGTGAGGTGGGCCAGGGACGCCTGCCATACGTCACGGGCACGTGGGTCCGCTAATCGAGGCTGAGAACGACCATGCGCTACGCTGACCTTGATATCCTCTACCACCAGCCATTCTTTTCCCTGCTGCAGCAGGCTCGCGGGGTGCATGAAGATCATTGGAGCGATTCCAGCGTCCAGCTCTGCGCCCTGCTCTCAATCAAGACAGGAGGCTGCTCTGAAGATTGCTCCTATTGCGCACAATCAGCCCACTACACCTCTGGGCTGGATACGGAGCGTCTCATGGAAAAGGGACAGGTTCTTGAGCAGGCCCGGGTGGCCAAGGAAAACGGATCCACCCGCTTCTGCATGGGTGCTGCGGGGAAAGGGGTAAGGGTTGGCACTCGTGAATTCGAATCTGTCCTTGAGATCATACGCGACGTGTCCGCCCTTGAGATCGAGGTATGCGTGACCCTGGGGGAACTGGGCGCAGAGGAGGCCGAAGCCCTCCGTCAGGCGGGTGTCACTGCCTACAATCACAACATCGACACCTCCCCTGAGAACTATCCCAACATCGTCACCACCCACGGCTTCCAGGATCGCCTCAACACGATCCGGCATGTGCAGGAGGCCGGCATGTCGGTATGCTGTGGAGGAATCCTCGGCTTGGGAGAGACCGTCGAGGACCGCCTGCGCATGCTGGAAGTGATTTCAGAATTCAACCCTTCACCTGAGAGCATTCCCATCAACACACTCATGCCCATGCCCGGGACTCCCCTGGCCGATGGCAAACCGGTCGACGTATTCGATCTTGCCCGCCTCATAGCTCTCACCCGCATCTCGGTCCCCCGCGCCCGCGTCCGTCTCTCAGCCGGACGCACCTGCCTCTCCGATGAAGCCCAGGCCCTCTGCTTCTTTGCCGGCGCAAACTCAATTTTTTATGGCGACAAACTCCTCACTGCCGCCAACCCGGCGATTCAAAACGACCTTGCCCTCCTGAAGAAACTCGATCTGGAAGCCAAGCCAGCCGACCGCTCCGCTCCTGCTCCCTGCTCAAACCCGGAACGTCCCCTTTCTCCGGCTCCCAAGTAGGCCGTAATAGCGAATGCCCTCCCTCCGTCTCTGCGTCACGGTCGCCACACAGACCATGGAAGTCTGGAGGGGGGATGAACTTCTCAGGACCTATCCGGTCTCCACCTCCAGATTCGGACTGGGCACTGAGGAAGGCAGTTTCAAGACCCCCCTCGGGGCCTTTGAAATCTGCGAAAAACACGGGGGCAAAGAATCCCTGCATACTATTTTCAAGGAACGCAAACCTGCCGGCGAGTGGAGTTCTGATCAGGACCCGGGGGAAGAAGACCTCATCCTCGCCCGCATCCTTCGCCTTCACGGATTGGAGGAAGAAAACGCCAATTCCTATCAGCGCTACATCTATATCCATGGCACAAACCATGAAGACAGGATTGGCACTCCCGCTTCCCACGGTTGTGTCCGCATGAAAAACAGCGATGTAGCCGAACTCTACGACCTCATACCCCTTGGATCCTCCGTCCAGATTTCCAGGATCTGAGGCCTTTCACAGTAAATCCAGGAAGAAGAACTGCTCAAACTTCAGCCTGTCCCGCTCCAAGGGAATCTTCGGGCTGGCTCGCGGCCGTTTTTCGCCACCTCTGCCATTATCTTTCTCAGGTATTGGAAACTCATAATAGAAAACGCCCTCTCGTTCGGGAGGGCGTCTTCCTTGAAAAGGTGATTCTGAGATGAAGTGATTTACTCCTCTGCCTCCTCACTTTCCTCACTTTCCTCATCCTCTATCTCACCCACCTCCACAGCGAGGTCGACCCACTCTATGTAGGCCATGGGAGCTGAGTCCGAGAAGCGGGGCCCGAGCTTGACGATCCGGCAGTATCCTCCCTGCCGGTCGCTACAGGCAGGGGCCACATCGGCGAAGAGCTTGCTCACTGCCTCCTTCTGACGAAGGAAGCCTGCCGCCTGTCGCCGGGCATGGAGATCTCCCCGCTTTCCAAGGGTGACCAGTCGCTCGGCCACAGGGCGCAAGGCCTTCGCCTTGGCGAGGGTTGTCCGGATTCTGCGCTCGCGAATCAGGGAACAGGCCAAGCCTGAGAGGAGAGCCCTCCGTTGACTGGAGTTCCGCTGCAATTTCGCGATCTTTTTGCGATGCCTCATGGCAATAACTAAGGGTAGTGATTATTCGTCGATATTCTGAGCAATCAGATCCGCGAGGCCAACCGGGGCTTCGTCTTCCACTCCCAGGCGCGGCGCGGCCACTGATGGCATGGGACCGGTCAGGAGGGTCGGATCGAAGGTCATGCCCAGGCTCAGTCCCAACTCCGAAAGCTTGTCCTTGATCTCGTTGAGGGACTTCTTTCCGAAGTTGCGGTACTTCAGCATTTCAGCCTCGGTCTTCATTGCCAGCTGACCTACAGAAGTGATGTTCGCGTTGTTGAGGCAGTTGGCCGCCCTTACTGAGAGTTCGATCTCGTTCACGCTCATGTTCAGGAGTTTCTTCAGCGCGGCGTTCTCCTCACTTTGCTCGGCCGGTGCCTCCTCGAATTCAACCGCGTCATCGTCATAATTCACGAAGACATCCAGATGATGGCGCAGGATGGCGGACGCATGCAGAAGTGCCTCATGAGGTTCTACGCGCCCGTCGGTCCATACGTCGAATATGATCTTGTCGAAGTCCGTCATCTGGCCGACCCGGGTGTTCTCCACCTCATACTTCACGCGCGTCACTGGAGAGAAGATAGAGTCAATCGCGATCACTCCGATGGGCATTTCCTCCCGCTTGTTTTCGTCACCGGTCCGGAAACCGCGCCCCACCTGCACCTCAAATTCACAGTCAAACTTCACCGCGCGATCGAGTGTACAGATCACCTGGTCCTTGTTGATGACCTCGTAAACATTGTCATCGTCAATATCAGCTGCGGTCACAACCCCGGCCTTTTCCAGCTTGATCGAAAGAACCCGGGGTTCTTTGTCGTGGTGATGAAACTTGATCTTTTTCAGGTTGAGGACGATGTCGGTCACATCCTCCAGCACACCGGGAAGCGTGGAGAACTCGTGCTGCACGCCGGCAATACGCACCGAAGTGATGGCGGCACCCTCCAGGGAAGAGAGCAGGACTCGGCGCAGCGAGTTGCCAATGGTATGACCGAATCCCCTTTCAAAGGGCTCGGCCACAAATTGCGCATAGCTCTCCGTAGCGGTATCCTCGTTCTTGATCAGGCGGTTTGGGACTTCAAACCGGTCGAGCCGAATGGGCTCATTACTGCTTTCGTTTTCAGCAACAGGTGCTTCAGACATGATTTCATGGGGTTGCCGGGTTTCCCTCCGGCGAGATGGCGGTCAGGAATTCTGACTGCCCGGAGGACCTACGGCGGTTGTTAAGTCTCGCGGGCAGGGAATAAAGGACATGTGCCCGGCCAATGCAACCCTTAATTCGGCTCCTCTCAACACCCTCCCAGTCCCTAACAGGTGTGGAGCTTCCATCTAACATTTCCTTCAACTTTTATATTGGCTTGTCTCGTCCGACGGGCCATATGCTCCTTTACGTAGCGACCATGAAATCGAAACGCAACCTCACCCGCTTCACCTACGAGACCACCGCCTTTCAGGGATGGCGCCTCTGCCTGAGCCGGGCGGGAACAACGTTTACCAGGTATTTCAGCGATAAGAAATATGGGGGATCCAAGAAATCGCTCTCCGCTGCCGAGAAGGGTCTCGCCGAATTGATTCAACTGGTGGACAACTCCCGCCGCGTTGACGGCAAACTGAGTCAGGCCACGATCCGGAAGGGCCGCAAACTCCTCGACAAGGCCTGAAGGAAGCGAATCACGCAGAAGTAGCCTCTGTTTTTTCCAGGCCTGCGCCCCTCTATTCCTCCTTCGAATCTTCCGATCCCTCTTCTTCATCGGCACCCTCCGCTCCCTGCGCGGGATTCATCAGATCCTTGATGATCTCACGCAGTTCCTTCGCCGGAATCGCGAACGTCTCACAGCGGTTGGCTCGAGCAATATTCATTCCTATGCACTTCCCCTCAAGGTCCAGGAGAGGACCGCCCACACTCCGGACTGAAAGAGGCAGATCAGTCTGCAACACGCGGGGGAAATTGCTCCGCCTCTGAGAGACACGGCCACTCATGGCGTCATTACGGGTTTTCTCCTCTTCGAAGATGCTCTCACGCTTCTTCAGTTCCACCTCGCGTTCCTGCTCTTCATCGGCACGTCTTGTCCTGAGCTTGAGTCTGTCTCCCGGTTCCTTCTTCCCGAGAATCTCCTGCAGGTCCTCCATGCTCTTCACCTGGATACCGTCAGCCTCGAGAATGATGTCCCCAGGTTCCAGACCAGCCTCACTCGCTCCGGAATCCTTATGGACCTTGCCTATCGACAGCCCCCCGCTTTCGTCATTGATTTTCAGGGTCACTCCCAGCACCACCGGAGCGCGCCCCCCACCGACCTGGCGCGCGTTGGCACTGATGATTCCGACCCGCACCCGTCGATCACGCCGGGTTGTGGACCCATTGCTCACTACCCAGGTGCCATGCCCCGGTTCAGCTTCCGCCCACTCGACCAGAGGAAGATCCTCCCCCTCCACCTTGAGGAGCACCACGTCCCACTCCACCGTGGTCGCCACCACCTCCACCTTCTTGAAATGCTTCCGGTCGACCCTCACACTGAGTTCCTCAACCTTGTCGATCTCACTGGCTTTGGTCACCAGATAACCGTCTGCGCTGGCCACCACACCATAGGCAACCGACCTCCATCCGTCATAGATCACCGCACTGCTCGCCTGCAGAACCTCGCGAACCGGCTCGAAGGCTTTCCAGGTCTCCTTCCCATTGAGCCTGAACTCCCCCTCGAGTTGGCCAAACTGCTGCTGGGCACTGGAAAGCGAGGCACTGAACCCAACGAGGCTCAGGAGACTACTTCTCACCCAGTTCCACTTCGATTTCCATCTCTTCATCATCTCGCAGGATCTTGAGTTTCACTTTATCTCCCGGCTTGCATTCCTTGATCAAGGCCGAGAAGTGCTCCGCATTTTCGATCTTTCCACCATTCATCTCCACGATCGCATCTCCTTCCTTGAGTCCAGCCATTGCCGCGGGCGTCTTCTCCCCCACCGTTTTCACGATCACTCCACCCTCTTCCCGGTCCTCGGTAGCCACCCCCATGAAAGCGGGTCCGCCTTTCTGAACGAAAGGCCCCTCTCCGATGAATTCGTTCCTGAGCATCTCATCCCAGTTCGCGAGAAACTCCCTCACCGGCACGTGCATGTTCTGCTCCAGACTGGCTCCCACCCGACTGTGAATACCGATCAACCGTCCGTTCATGTCGAAGAGAGGCCCCCCCGAATCGCCCCCGATCAGGTTGCAGTCCGAGTTGATCGTTTCATCCGCCATCCGTACCAGACGGCCGATCCGAACTCCCACTCCGCGCTCCTTCTCGAACCCCCCGGAATGCCCCAGGGCATAAACCCAGTCTCCAAGTGAAGCGGTATCCTTCTTGTCCAGTTCGACGTAGGGATAAGTCCCTTCCTCATCAATCCTGATCATGGCCGCATCTGTCGCAGCCACCAGGCCCTGAGAAGTGGCCTTGTGCTTGGTGCCGTCCTCCATGATAACGGTCATCTTCTTTCCCACGCCTCCGCTCACGTGCGCGGCGGTCAGGATCAAACCCTTCTCGCTGACGATCACACCACTGCCTGAGCCACCTCCCAGATCGATCGAAACCGTAGCCGAACGGGATCCGGGTAGGTTCTTCTGCAGAGCCTCCTGAATCTTCTTGAGATCACGGATATTTTCCGGCACCTCCTTCTGGTTGAAGTAGGGACGGTCCTCTTCCTTCTCTTCGGCCCTGGAGACCAGGTTGCAAACCGCGAACAAGAGAGTGACGAGGACTGCCGACCTTCCAAGGTGCCGGTCGGAATGGGGGAGAGGCTTCATCATCTTTACAGAGGCAAAATAAGTCCCGGATATTGCCACTTCAACGTCCAAGCCCGAAAAAAGACAACCCAACGGCGTGAAACTGGCCCAGGAAACCCCCTAACCTGTAGCCAACGCCAATTGGGCTGTCTAAACCCCCCCAAGGGGGAATCGTTATAGGTTTATGATGGAAGGCTCCTTTGCAAGTACAATTCTGCTCAGCTCAGCGACTGAATTTCAGGGCTTTCTGACCATCTCAAGCAAGATCTCGCGCCCTAACCTGTCAGGATGACTGCGATCAGGTGACGACTCCTCTATGATTCTGAAAGACTCTGTAAACAACTCCCGAAGTTCCAGGAGGTCAACCCGGTAGGGTGGTCCTGGTTCCCCATCTTCCCGCTCCGGAGGATCGAGAAAAAAGACTCCGATCAACCGACCCCCCGGCCCCAGCCAACGAGTCGCAGCCTCAACATACGACCACCGGAGGGAAGGAGCAATCGTGCAGAAGAAGGTATGCTCGAAGAGCATTTCCACATCACAACGGGCAGCGAGGGCTTCATCGAAGAAGTCCCCCTCCAACCAGGTTACTCCTTCCCCATAACGCTCTCGTGCCACCGCAAGCGCACTCGGAGACAAGTCCAGACCGATGGCCCCCATCCCTGCCTCCTGCCACGCCACCGCGTCATGACCCGCTCCGCAACCTGGAACCAGGACCCTGCCTGCACCCCGGGGATCAATCGTTCGCCCCTCCAACAGGGCGAGAAGAGGAGGAGCAGGCCCACCTAGATCCCATGGCATCTCTCCTTTTCGGTATGATTCTTCCCAGTCCATGGGGAAACTTCTGCAACCCTGGCATACTCTACATTCGCTCCAGGTAGTCCGGTACCTGGTCGCGTTGCCGCGACGGCGGGAGATGAGCATTGCTGAACGAGATAACCGCACCCACCCCGGCGGCATGCGGCGCTCCCAGGAGCGGTCCACACTCCACCTCCGGGAAGCGATACTTCCTGCGATGCTGCAGCCACACCCAACCACCCCACCCTGACAGCCCGGCGAGGATCACGCAAAAAGCAAGGAGAATCGCCCGGCCGATCAGCCGGAGATTATCTTCTTCGTTCCCCACAGGGGCAGAAATCACTCGGTTTTCCCTTTCGAGACGACGAGCCTCGCGCGTTGCCGTGGCAACCTTCAACTCCCGTTCGATCCAGTAGAGACGAATCGAGAGTTCAACCAGGAAGTTGTCCAACTGATAGGCCACATCGCTTTTCTCGAATGCTTCCTCCACTGCTGCCCGCAGGGCACGGTCCTGTTCATCCTGTGAAATCACCGCACGGATATCCGAACTCAGAAAAAACTGCGAGCGGTCAGGAGCTCCAAGGTGATAGAAGACCAACGCCACCGGACCATGCGTCGTGAACAGGTCCCGGTAAACGGCCTGGATATCGGTGCCCACCGGGAATTCCTGCCTTTGATCGAAAAGATAAACAAACATGTCGATGTTCGACTCACTGGAATGGTAGTGGAGAAAACTCTCCCGATCCCGGAACTCCTGTTGCGACAACAAGTCCTGGGGATCACTCAGATAAATCGGTTCCCCGCTCCCGTCTCCGGGAATCTCCCGGAAGTATTCTGCCATGTGTTCGTCTGAAATCGCGGTCTCGTCTTCCTCTGGCTGCGGCAAATCCTCGACTGGTTCCGGCAGTTCCACCACCGGCGGCTCAATCTTTGCGTCAGGATCGACCGGGACAGGTGCGAAAAAATTCTGGCCCGCCACGATCTCTCCCTTCTTGACCTTCTCATAATCACTCGGACTCCAGACAGGAAGAGCGGGCAACCGGGATGTCCTTACCTTCTCCAGTTCTGCTGCCTTCTCCTCGGGGGACTTCGCCCTGCTCTCCCTGACTTCTACCTCTGCGCCCTTGGCCAATCCCGAAGTTGCGGCGGGAGGTCGCAGCGATTCCTGCCCGGTCAGCGGGGCCCCGGGCAGCACCAAAGATACAAAAATGAAGAGCCCCTTTCTCATACCTGCGTCTTCCTCTGGCTCCTCCGGTGACTGGCCCGGATTCGTTCCAGCATCTTCCCGGTTCCTTCCGTCTTCTCGTGGGACGCCTGGAAAGCTTCCGGGTCGCGCCGAGCCCGGCGGGCCTGCCTGCCCAGGGTCTTGCTGATCTTCCGGATCACCACCTCACTGGCTTTCATCCACTGCCCCTGCAGAAAGTAGGGATGGGCCGCTGACACGGCCTTGAAGGTCGCCTCATCATCGAGGAAGGGCTGGAGGGAGTAGCCATAGGTGATCCCCGCCGACTTCCCCCCAACATCAACGCTCAACAGGATTCCCGCCTCGTTGGGACGGGAAACATCCACGTCCTCGAACGCTCCCCTGTTCAACAGCCAGAAACCGAACTGCCGCAGGCTCGGCAATTCTCTGAAAGTCCCAAAGTAGATCCCGAAGAAGAGCTGGGGAAAGGTGGATTCAAAGTTACGCAACATCCTGAGCAATGCCACCCGCTCTTTCTTCCGCAACACTCCTGCCGCATCAGTCAGGATCCCCAGTCTCACGTCATCTTCACCAAAGACCCGGTCCACATCGGCAATGCTGAATCCGCAGTGTGGACACTGCCGCGCCATCCGGTGAACCCGCTGCACACATCGGGGGCACTTCATGATCTTCTGTCCCGATCGCGCATCACTCCATCAACCACCCCTACCACTCTGCTATCACTCCATACCGGTCAGCGATTTCCGTCAACTCGGAACGCATGGGCCACTCGTCAGCCCTCTCACTGCGCTCGTGACGGTAGCTTGCACCTTTCAGCGGCATGCAGCCCGTGTTATCCCCGGCAACCCGCACCTCCTCTATTTCCTCCGCACTGAGGACAACCTCCGGCAGAGTTCCAAACTCCCTTATCTTGTCCTCGATGGGCCGGGCGTCGGCTCCCCCTTCCTGGATAAAAGTGGGGACCACACTCTTCACAGGCTCCTGGGAGAGATTCCACAGACAAGCGAAATGCAAAAGGGAAAGTCCGTGACGCCTGATGATCGGCTCCATCTCCAAAATCCGCTCATGGCCTTCCTCCACCCAGCCTTCCGGTCTGTAGGACCGGTGATCGCCGGGCTTGAACTCATGTCCGGGCTTCACGTCGCCCTGAAACAATCCTCCATAGTCAACCACTCTGGTCAGGATCTCGACCCCATGTTCCCGGGCTGCTGGCAGGACGAACTGCCCCGGCCACGGCTCCAGCGGATTAATGATAATCATGGCCCATTCGATCAACTCCCCGAAGCGTTCGAAACTGCAGATCAGGTCGAGGACAAAGCCATTGGCCGGACCCGGAGCAACGCCCAGACGTTGTACCATTCCCTCTTCCTTGAGGGCTGCCATTGCCTTCCATACGCCCTCCTGCGTGTATCCCAACTCATCCGGATTGTGCAGGAGGAGAAGGTCAAAGTGATCGGTTCGACTGTTCAGGAGCGACTTCTCGCAAGCCATCCGCAGATAGTCACCGTAGGCTGCGGGCTTACGCAGGCCGGGATCGGTGAAGCGCGGATAGCCACCCGCCCCGGATCGTGCCCCTTCATAAAAATCGTGCCCGATAGTTCCCACCAGACAATAGGACTCCCGGGGGTAGGCACTGAGAGCCTCTGCCAGTGCCGCATCAGCCTGACCGTGGCCATACACATCCGCGGACACGAACGTCCGCACCCCGCTCTCATAAGCAAGTCGGATGCATTCCAGATAGCGGTCTTCCTCCAACTTCTCGCCGAACTGCATGTAGCGCCCCCCGCTCCAGGTCCCGTAGGCTGTTCTGGTCAGATTCATCAGTCTTTCCATACCTAGAGGCAACGCTGGAAACCGTCAACGCTAAGCAGACTTCCCACGAATGACGGCGGAAAATCCCCAGGCCTACCACGATCCACCCTTGCTCCAGGAATTCACAGGTTATGGCCAATCTGAGTCCTGTTCACAATCTATTCCCAATCCCTTTGGCATCCACCCACAGCCTCGCTTGACTTGCCCAGTGCAGTTTCCATCGTGGCCGGGTGATTCAGTCCTGGGACGAACGCAACCTTGCGCAGGGTCGCTGGCTTCGCACAAGAATGGGCCCACTCAATCTTGCCCTTCTCCGTCGCCATGACGAGTGGCGCGTGAGCACGTGGGAGGACGGGGAATTCCCGGAGTTGCCAGAGGAGGGCGACAGGCAGGATCTCCCTGCCAGCCTGGAATGGGAGCGCTGGGACTGCAGCGACGACGACTCCCGGGTTCGTCTCCTGCCCTCCTTCCCTGATCTGCCTATTATTGCCAAGCCAACCACCTCTCTCTCCATTGCGCCCGGGGGGAACGCCCTCTTCTATGTCGGCATCCCCGCAAGTATCGAGGTTCACGGCGAATGTGGCGCCGACCTGCGCAAGCTCACCAGCATTTCGACGGAAACCCTCAGCAAAACCTGGCACGGCGACCGCTCCGAGGGCGAACCCTGCTACTCCCTGCGCACTCGTGCACGTCGTCACTTCGAGCCCGAAGACTGGCCCGGGCATGATATCATCGTGACCGTCGATCTCTATAACGAAGGCGAAGACCCCTTCGAATTTGAACGACTCTTCCTCGACCTGGAACATTTCTCCATCTTCGGCCATGAAGGACGGCTCTGGTCCAATGCCTGCCGCATCCGGATAAGCGAGGACGAAGAGGAAGGCAACGACATCACCTACGAACCCGGTCCCCTCCATCCAGTCGCTGATGCCACTGAAATTGCTCATGCACGGGCCGGAACGATACGCCACTCCTCTCTCCGTCGGGCATTCGCCTCTGTTATTGACGTCATCAACTGAGCCTTTGCCGTGACTACCCCGATTCTCGCCGCCCTGCCTGCCTGGTTCTCCAACTTCCTCGAATCAGAGACTCTCTGGAAGGCCGTAGGAGCTGCCGCCATCCTGCTGGGCGGCGTCATCACCATTACAATCCTCAACAGGGTGGCCCTCCGGATCTTCGGTCCACGTCTGGGATCCCAGGGCGTGATGGTGCTCAAGAAACTCATCCGCTACCTCGGCTTTGCTTTCGCATGCATCCTGGCTCTCAACCAGATCGGCCTGAACCTGGGCGCGATTCTCGGAGCAGCCGGAGTCGCCGGCATCGCAATCGGATTTGCGGCGCAGACATCGCTCTCGAATATCATCAGCGGATTCTTCCTCATTGGTGAACGGCCGTTCGAACTGGGTGACATCATCGAGGTGGACGGCATCAGCGGCACGGTCGACACCATCGGGTTGCTGTCGCTCACCCTGCGCACCTTCGACAACCGCTCGGTGCGCATCCCCAACGAAACCCTGGTCAAGACCAACGTCACCAACGTCACCCGGCACCCGATCCGACGGTTCAACCTCGATGTGGGCGTGGCCTACGACGAGAATATCGGACACGTCCTCAGCGTGCTGCGGGATGTCTCCGAAAAGAATCTCCAATGCCTTGATGAACCGGAGTCCCTCATCATTTTCACCGGCTTTGGCGACTCCTCCCTCAACTTTCGCCTCGGCGCCTGGTGTCTCCAGGAGGACTATGGCGTTCTCCGAAACACCCTGCCCCGCGAACTCAAGGAACGCTTCGACGAGGAAGGCATCGAGATTCCCTTCCCCCACATGACTCTCGCCGCCGGCAAGGCCCTCGCCCCCATTCCTGTCAGGATGGTCGCGGACGCCGATAAGTCGCAACCGGGATAGCCCCCTTGAGACCACCTGCGCGAGATTTCGAGAGAGTCCGCCTCCCTCTGGATCCCTGCGGGGTCGGCCACTTTCGGCCGCCAACTACTCCCACTCGATACTGGCGGGTGGCTTGGTGGAAACGTCATAGAGAACCCGGTTCACTCCGGGCACACTGTTCAGAATCCGGTGACTGGTCTCCCGGAGTATATCGTAGGGCAGTTCTACCCAGTCTGCGGTCATGGCATCTTCGCTCACCACGGCCCGCAGACTCACGGCGAATTCGTAGCTTCTTTCGTCGCCCTTCACCCCCACGGTCTTGACCGGTACGAGTGCGACATAAGCCTGCCACACTTTGTCATACCATCCGTGATCCTTGAGGCGGGAAATGAAGATTGCATCGCTGTCGCGGATGATGCGGAGCCGATCCTCAGTGATCTCACCCGGACAGCGGACCGCCAGTCCAGGACCTGGAAAGGGATGCCGGTGCACGATATCATGCGCAATCCCCAGTGACATGCCCAGTTCCCGCACCTCGTCCTTGAACAACTCCGCCAGGGGTTCCAGGACCTTGCCCTGCTCCTGCAGTTCCAGAATCCTTTCCACCCGGTTGTGGTGTGTCTTGATCTTGGAGGCCTTGGTCTTGGCATTCGATGCACTCTCGATCACATCCGGGTAGAGTGTGCCCTGCGC
>DLRK01000066.1:25509-56260 GCA_002501065.1 Akkermansiaceae bacterium UBA7890 | reverse complement strand
ATCCGGGTAGAGTGTGCCCTGCGCCAGCATATCGGCGTCTCCCACCGAATCCCAGAAGACCTCGATGAACAGGTTTCCGATGATTTCACGCTTGGCCTCCGGGTCAGTCACCCCGGCCAAATCGCCCAGGAAGCGCTCCGAGGCCTCCACCGTCTCGATGTCCACTCCCATCCGGTGAAAGTTCTTCCGCACCTCATCCCCCTCATCCTTCCGCAGAAGCCCGTGATCGACGAAGATGGCCCGCATCTTGATTCCAGCCTCCTTCAGGAGAACTGCCAGCACGGTGCTGTCCACTCCACCGCTCACACCGCACACAACCTGCTTTTCGCCAACTCTCTCCCGGATCTCTTCCAGAAGTTCACGCTTGAAATCCTCGATACGGAATTCCTGCAGCGAGTCGGCCCGTAGCAGAAAATTATTCAGGACCCTCAGGCCTTCATGGCTGTGAGTCACTTCCGGATGGAATTGAATCCCAAAATAGCGCTCGCCCCACTGCAGGCTCACCGGCGTACCATGCTGATTGCGGGCAATCACCCGGCAGTTCCCAGCCAGATCGTTGACTGTATCCGAGTGGCTCATCCACACCTGCGACTCCTGGGAGATCCCCTCGAAGAGTCCTTCCTGTTGCTCCGGCTTCAGCACCGCGGGCCCATATTCGCGATGGTCGCTGGCCTGCACATTCCCGCCAAACTTGATATTGAGCAACTGCATCCCATAGCAGATACCGAGCACGGGAACTCCGTAATCCTGTAACCGTCCGAAATCGATGTCAGGAGCGTCCTCTTCGCTGGTACTCCTGGGCCCCCCCGAGAGGATGATGGCACCCGGCTTCCCAAGTTCATCAAATTCTTCCAGAGCATAGAGCCTGGCGAAGAACCCCAGCTCCCGTACCCGCCGCACGATGAGCTGCGTATACTGCGACCCAAAATCAACAACTGCGACGTGCCTGTTCTCTTCCATGATCGTAACCTCGATAACTAATCCCCAATCCGTTCCTAACTGATCGGTTGATAATTGGTAGGTTCCTGCGTGATGACAATGTCGTGGGTATGACTCTCACGCAATCCGCCCGGCGTGATCCGCACAAACTCGCACTGTGAGCGCAGGACTCCCAGATTTTCCGCTCCCACGTATCCCATCCCCGACCTGAGTCCCCCCATAAGTTGATAGACCACATCGGACAGTGGGCCCTTGTAGGGCACACGCCCCTCCACTCCTTCCGCCACCAGTTTACCACTGGCGCCCTGCCCGTAGCGGTCGCCGGAACCCTTCATCATGGCGCCCAGAGATCCCATCCCCCGGTAGGTCTTGAAGCGGCGTCCCTGAAAGTGAACGGTTAACCCTGGACTCTCGCGGGTGCCCGCCAGGACCGATCCCAGCATGACGATATCCGCACCGGCCGCCAGGGCCTTCACGATATCACCGGAGTAACGTATTCCCCCGTCCGCGATCACGGGCACACCATTTTCCCGGCACCACGGAGCCACATTCTGAATGGCCGTGAACTGCGGCATGCCCACCCCGGCAATCACGCGAGTGGTACAAATCGATCCGGGACCCACTCCCACCTTCACTGCCCGGGCACCTGCCGAGACAAGGTCGCGTGCGCCCTGCTCCGTCACCACGTTACCCGCCACCACCGGTCGGTCCGAAAGAGTTGCCAGTTCCTCCACCACCTGGAGAACACGCGAGGTATGCCCCGTCGCGGCATCAATAAAGAGGGCGTCTGCACCAGCATCAATCACCGCCTGCGCCCGCTCCTTCCACTCCACTCCCACCCCGATGGCCGCACCACAGCGCAGTTGGCCATTCGGATCCTTGGCTGCATCCACAAAAGTGATCTGTTTTTCAATGTCGCCGCCGGTGATCAATCCTGCCAACCGCCCCTCGGCGTCAACGAGAGGCAGTTTCTCAATGCGGTGCTCATAGAGAATCCGGCGGGCTGCCTCGGGAGTGGTCTCGGGCCCCCCCGTAACCAGCTTGTCCCCACGGGTCATGACATCCCCCACCTTGGCCGCATCATCGGCAAAGTGACGGATGTCCCGACCCGTCACCATTCCGACCAGAACGCCCTCTTCATCAACCACCGGAAATCCAGAGAAACCCTGCTCCCCCATGATGCTCTTGAGATCCTCGATGGTGGTATCGCTCCTCACCGTCATTGGTTTCTGGATAACAGCGCTCTCCGAGCGTTTAACCCGGGTGACCATCTCCGCCTCCTCCTCCACCGAACAGGCTCGATGAATAACCGCCATTCCCCCTTCCCGAGCGAGAGCCACGGCAAGTTCTGACTCCGAAACCGTGTCCATGGCCGCGGAAATCACGGGAATCTTGAGGGCGATTTCCTCGGTGAGTGCCGTGTCCAGCCGCGCTTCAGTGGGCAAAACCCCACTCTTCTTGGGCACCAGAAGTACGTCGTCAAAGGACAGTCCCAGAGTCAATTCCGCCATGAGCGAGTGAATAGAAGCTCCACAGTATTGGCAAGCCCGATCCAGCGAAAGCTTCTGAATATATTTTTACTGCCTCACAATCAGCCAACTACCCACCCTGGAGCTGGAATCGCCACCGCATGCACGCCACCCCCGCGCAGCCGAATTCCACCCTTCATTCTCAAACGCGCACAATGCTCCCAACCTGCGTTCAAGCCCAGCTAACCAAACGTCAGGAAGGTCGACACCTCCGTTGAGGTTGTGCGGTGAGGTGGCCAAATCCACGAAACCCCAAACCCGATGGAATCCTTCGTCAGCGTAGTTCCGGTCACGAATCGCCGCCAAGAAAGACACAGCCAATTGCCCCCAAACATCATCTCTGAAAGGAATCGCATGAAACTGATGGGATTGGCATAAATGCTGCTTCGAAAACGCTCGCGTCTCGAAAAAGAAGTGCCATGGTGGTGTTGCAGTTCAACATGTAATGCCGGGACCCTCCCTCAGCCAGACCGTCAGCCAGACGCAGACCCTCGCGCCTCAGATGCGCCAGAGTCTGGAGATCCTGCAGTCGAACACCCTGGAGCTGCAGCAGTTGCTGCGCCAGTTTCTTGAGACCAACCCGGTTCTGGAGCACGAACTGTCCACCCTCTCCCTCGACGACCTCGACCAGAAGGAGGCAGATCCCGATGAACTGGTGGAATCACCTGACGATGATCTCCGTGAACTTGCCATCATGGAGCGGCGGACCAACGGGTCCAGCCAGGAGGACGAAGAGCGCCGGGAACACCTCTACAGCTCCATCGTAGGCCCGGAAACCTTCCAGCAGCACCTGGCCGATCAGCTCAATCTGTCCGCCCCCCCCGATGAATTACGGGTCGCCGCGCTGGCTCTCATCGGCAACATGGACGAACGTGGCTATTTCGATGAACCCCTTGCAGAAGTCGGTCGCTGTCTGGGCATTCCGGTCGAGGATCTGGAACGCGCAAAAACCATCCTTCAGAGCTTCGATCCACCGGGAATCGCGGTGGATGATCTCCAGGAATCCCTGCTCGTGCAGTTGCATCGCTCCAACCGGTTGGACTCGCTGGAATTCCGTATCGTCGAGAACCATCTCAACGAACTGGCACGCAAACACTATCCGAAAATAGCACGCGCACTCAACGTGAGTGTCGAGGAGGTGGTAGAGGCCGCGACCCACATCGCCCAGCTTGATCCCGCTCCGGGGACCTCCTTCGATCCGTCCAGCAATCCCTACATTATCCCTGATGTCTCATTGGAGAAAGACGGTGAGGGCGACTGGATCGCAGTGCTCACCAACGAATACCTGCCCCGCCTCCGACTGAGTGATACATACAAGGATCTCGTGGCGACCAGCCCCGACCGCAAACTCCGCACCTATCTGCGCAATCAGCTTCGCGAAGGCCGCACCCTCATCAAAGCCCTCGACCAGCGCCAGGCGACCATCCTCGCCATCTCCGAGGAGATCATCAGACATCAGACCGAGTTCCTTGAGCACGGCCCGCGCAGCCTGAAACCCCTCACGATGAACGAGGTTGCAGAAGCCATCGAGGTGCACCCCGCTACTGTCTCACGCGCGGTGGCCGGCAAACATGCCCGTACTCCTCACGGTGTGATGGAATTGCGCCGGTTCTTCGCCACCGGCTATAAGACCTCGGAAGGACATACGGTTTCCAACGAGGGGGTCCGGGAGGCCCTCCAGTCCATTGTCAATGCCGAGGATCAGCAAAAGCCTCTTTCCGACTCTGCCATCCAGAAGATCCTCTCCCGACAGGGGATCAAGGTGGCCCGCCGAACCGTGGCAAAGTACCGCGAGCAGCTCAACATCCTGCCCAGTCACCTCCGGAGGAGCTATTGAGCTCACCCCGTCTTAACCAGACAGGGACGTATTCCAGGAGAGCCCCTGATCATGATCTTCGACTGGAGAGTCGGCGCCTCCTTCTCTCTTCCTGTCATGCCGGTTCCCGGCATCGAAAACGCTGAAGCAAAACAACCCTGATCTTCAATTATTCAACTCTCTCCGGCGGAAGATTTGACAACCCTGCATCGGCCACCGACAACCCTCTCTCACATGACCGAAGACGCCATCCGCAACGCTCTCTCTGTTGTCAAATACCCGGGATTTTCCCGGGACATTGTCTCCTTTGGCCTGGTGAAATCGATCCTGATCGAAAAAGGGGTGGTGTCAGTGGGGATCCAGATACAGACCCGCGACCCTGAGGTTCCTGAGCAGATCTTCAAGGCGTGCCACGAGATCCTCGATGAAATCGCGGGCGATCCCGAAAAGGTGCAGATCGGGATCGATATTCAGGATCCCCCCGGCAACGCAACTACACCCGGTGGAGCGACCGACAGCCAGTCCATCCCCGGCGTGAAGCGAATCATCGCAGTGGCCTCCGGAAAAGGAGGAGTGGGCAAGTCTACGGTTTCCTCCAATCTTGCAGTCACCCTCTCCAGGCAGGGGCTGAAGGTAGGGCTCTGTGATTGCGATCTCTACGGACCCTCCATTGCCCTCATGTTCGGCGCCACCGACCAACAACCCATGGCCGACACAAAGGAGCGCATCATTCCCATCGAAGCCCATGGCATCAAATTGATGTCGATGGGATTCCTTCTTGGTGACGATGCTCCCGTCATCGTCCGGGGCCCTCTTGCCACCCGTTACACCCAGCAGTTTCTCCAGGGGGTGGCCTGGGGTGAACTCGATGTTCTCATTCTGGATCTTCCTCCCGGAACAGGAGACATTCAACTGACCACCGTGCAAACCATCGCTCTCGACGGTGCAATCGTGGTCACTACTCCGCAGGAAGTCGCCCTGATCGATGCCCGCAAAGCCATCAGCATGTTTGCCAAGGTGAATGTCCGGATCCTCGGACTCATCGAAAACATGTCCTGGTTCGAATGTGAGCACGGCACAAGATACCATCTCTTCGGAGAAGGTGGAGGGCAGCGCGAAGCTGAACTCTTGGATATCCCCCTGCTGGCTCAGATCCCCCTCGATCCTGATACCAGACAGCGCTGCGATGACGGCCTGCCAGTGGCTTTGCTGGACGGATCCCAATCCCCCATCGCAGCGGCTTTCCAGCGGGCAGCGGAAGCCCTTCCAGTCTCAGCTCCGGCTTGAATTGACTGGACCAGCCAGTCGCCAACAACAGGAGTCCCGGCAGGAACACAGCCCTTCCCCGTGGAGGACTCCAACCGATTAGCACCGCAGGCGGCGCCTCTCTCCTATGCAAAGAGTTTCTCCACCGCCTGGGCCTTGACCAGTTCACGCGGTTGTTTGAGATGATTGAGGACAACTGTCTCAGGATCGATTCCCACGCTGTGATAGATGGTGGCGAGAACCTCTCTCGGATGCACCGGGAGCTCGAGCGGGGCGGAACCCGTCTTGTCCGATTTCCCGTGCACGTATCCGCGCTTGATTCCCGCTCCCCCCATGACGGATGTATAGCAGTAGGGCCAGTGATCCCGGCCATCCGCACTATTGCCGTTACCGGAGGTGCTCACCCCTTTCTCAGGAGCCCGGCCGAATTCCCCAATGGCCACTACCAGGGTCTCGTCAAGCATGCCACGTTCATCGAGATCCTCAAACAGGGTGGCCAACCCACCGTCCAGCATGGGGCCCGATTGAGTCTTCATGCGCTTGCTGAGATCCTTGTGATGATCCCATGAGTGGTTGTCGGAATTGGCTACCTTGGGCCAGACCACCTCTACCACACGGGTGCCGGCTTCCACCAGGCGGCGAGCCAGAAGACAGCTCTGTCCAAAGGTGTTTCGACCGTAGCGGTCACGCAGATCATCGCTCTCCATCTCCAGATCAAACGCCTCACGAGCCTTGCCCGAGACGATCAGATTCAGAGCCTGCTCGTAGTAATTATCGAGGTTGTACTTCTCGACGGCTTTTTCGATGGCGGGCATCTGACCCTCAATCGTCTGACGCAACTTTGCACGGCGGCGGAGACGGGTGGAAAAGACTTCCGGACGGAGTTGCAGATCTTCCACACTGATCCCGTCCATCTTGCTCATCTTCATATCATCCCCCGGCGGGTAAAGGTAGTAGGGATCATAGGCCTTGCCCAGGAAGCCGGCGGTCCCTCCCTTGCCCACCACATTGCTCTCCTGGAGTGGACGGGGCAGCATGACGAAGGGGAGCATTGGCTCCTCCGTGGGCCTGAACCGAATGATGTTTGAACCGAAATTAGGGAAGTCCTTCGGCGAAGGAGGCTCAAGCTGACCTGACGGACTCACCTTGTCAGTAGTATACCCCGTCATGATCTGGTAGATCGCGGCCGTGTGATTGAAAAGCCCGTTAGGGGTGTAGCTCATCGACCGGATCGTGGTGAACTTATCGTTCACCTTGGCGAGTTTGGGAAGGATCTCAGTGAAGTGGATCCCCGGGATCTGAGTCGGAATGGTCTTGAAGACGGAACGGATCTTATCCGGAACGTTTTCCTTGGGATCCCAGAGATCGAGGTGACTCGGCCCCCCCTGCAGGTAAAGCAGGATCACGCTCTTGGCCTTGCCCCACCCATCCTTGCCCGCATGCGGACTTGCCTTCGATTGATCCTGGGCTGCCAGGATGTTGTTAAGGGACATCCCCATCATGCCGGCTCCTCCCACACGGAGGAAGTCACGACGGGAGTGGCCAAGATGAGAGTCGCAGAGATCGCGGCCCTTGGCGCCTTTGATACGGAACATGGTTTCAGATCGGGTTTGACGGAGCTTGCCTGCCCCGCGTGGTTGATTCAGTGATTAAACAGGAAAGAGGGGTTGTTAATCAATGCCCAAGTCAAATCCTGGGCAGCGGTGAGCCTGGGATTCTTGGACTGTCTGGCACTCATTTCCACGTCCTTGCGGAATCTGATGAGCCGGGAATCCTCCTCAATCGGAGCTTCCACGTATTTCAGAGCCTTTTGGAGCTCTTCCAGTTTCTTGTCAGGCGGGACAGGTGGAACCGGCCCTTTGGCCGCCCATCGACGATTCTGGTATTCAACGTCGCTCTCGCCGATCCAGGCCGCGAGAGCTTTCCCCTCCTCTTCGCTGCGCTGCGCTGCCTCTTTGCCAAACGCATCCGCGATGTGGGCAGGGATGCCAAAGTGCAGAGGATCAGCGTCGGTGGTGATATAAACACGGAAACGCCCTGCCGGATGACTCTTGAACCGGCAGAGTATGCCCACGGTGAGGGTCGCGCCGTTCTCTGAATCGCCCTTTACAGGCTCCTTCAGCTTATAGACTGCCCGCTGCGGCACCTTGTAATTTGTGCCAGCGATCGCCCAGCCCCGGTTTCCTCCATCGAGATTGCCGTCAAAGGTGCGCTTCACATCAAAATCCTTCTGAGTGAAACTGGCCTTGGCATCAGCAATGGGCACTCCCATCCCCACTGCACCCTCCGCCTTGCTCTGCCAGCGGGCCTGCAACTCCGTGATCACCATATTGCCATCCTTGCTCAAACCCGGTCCACCATTAAACGCAAGATCCGGCACGACCTCGATCATGAGGCCGGTGATATTGGTGAGTTTCGTCTCTGAGGTAACCAGATAGTCGAAGGCTCGCTCACCCCCGCTACCCTTGACGGAACCGTCTGGCAGGATCTCCACCTTGGACTTGTCGGAGGCCGTCACCGAAATCGGCCGGACGAGGTGCCACCTGGTAGGGATTTCATCTATCTTGGTCTTGGCAGCGAACTCGTCGACCTTTGAGGGAAGGGTGGCCTCGTATTCGGTAATCGCCCGCTTGGATACTTCCATCTTCTTCTGCCGCTCTTCCTCAAGACGTTTCACGCGGGCATCGTGTTCGGACTGGTAGTCACTGATCTCCTTCCTCGCCTTGGCAATAGCCACCTGCCTCTTAGCTTCCAGCTCCTTGCGGCCGGGCTCCCAGTCCTTCTCTCGCTTGGCCAACTCCTCGACCATGGCCTCATGATCACTCTCAATCAGGGCCCAGTTGGCCTTCACCACTGCGATCTCGGAGGGACGCGGCTCCCGGCTCAGCACCCGGAGGTAGATTTCCTTGATGAGTTTGGTGTCGTCCTTCTGCTCTGCCACCAACTTGGTAATGGCATTCTTGGAATCGGCAATGGCATCCGCGATATCGGGACCACCCAGCAAGGCCATCACCGCGCTCAGTCGCACATCGTTGATCCGGTCACACTCGCAGGCACTCTCCCGGGACGGGCGCCCCAGGGTGGCCAGCAACCCGCTCTTGGTGTCCTGCTTGGCGTCGATCTCCTTGGCCTGCAACTTCGGCGCGGAACCCGTCACAGCATAAACCGCATCATAAAGCACCTCCGCAGGAAGGCGACGGGCCTGGGCATGCGAGAAGTTGATCTGGTCGTCCTCATTCCATTTGTTGGTGGTCAGGGAAAGCTGGTAGACCCTCGACTTGCAGACCTCGGCAATGAGTTTGCGTACATCGAAACCCCCTTCAACGAACTGCTTGGTGAGATAGTCGAGTAATTCAGGGTTGGAGGGCGGATTACCCGCCCGAATGTCGTCGAGAGGTTCGATGATCCCCGTTCCCAGGAGGTAACCCCAGATCCGGTTGGCATAACTCCGACCAAAGAACTGGTTGTCCTCCGCCGTAATCCATGCCGCCAGTTCTTGCCGACGGGTGGCACTCTTTTCAGGAGCAGCCTGCGGCTTCTCATGCTTTACCAGGTAAGGGAAGGCAGGCGGGGTTATCTGACCGGTCCGTTCATGCTTCATCTCCCCTCCCCCTGCATCCTTGGTGATCTCGTAAAGCGGTTTGGCACCCTCTACTGCGGTTCCACCGATGTTCTGCTTGGGAGCATTCTTGCCATCCCTCTCCAACTTCACCTGGGAGAAGTAGGCGGCAATCTCGTAATACTGATCCTGGGTCCAGCGCTCAAAGGGATGGTCGTGGCACTTATTGCAGCTGAAGCGGGTAGCCAGAAAGAGATGTGTGGTATTCTCCATGAGGAGATCAGCCGTGCGATGAATCTTGAAATAGGATGCAGGCGGGTTCTCCTTGTTTGATCCGCTGGCGGTGAGAATCTTGCGCACAAAGATGTCGTAAGGGGTGTTGGCTTCGACTTCCTTGCGGATCCACTCCCGATAAATCGTGGCCCCTTCCCCGCCAAGGAACTTGCTGTTCACCATCAGCATGTCCGCCCACTTGTTCGTCCAGTGCTGCACGAACCCCGATGAACCGATGAGATCGTCGATGACTTCTTCCCGCTTGGTCTTCGAGTCAGTGGGATCCGCCATGAACAATTTCAGTTGAAGTGGCTTGGGCGGCAGTCCGGTCAGATCAAGATAGATCCTGCGGAAGAACTCCTCATCGCTGCAGAGGTCGCTGGGCAGGATCTTCATGCGCTGCCACTTGGCGGCCACCAGTTTGTCGATTTCTCCCCAAGCCGGTTGCTCGGCCCACTCGAACCCGCTCCGATCTCCCATCACTGTCAGGGTAGTGGCCGCGTAGGCACCCTCATAACGGGCCAGCACCGGAGATTCTCCCCGGCGCAGGGTTGTCATCAACCCATAATCATCATGAACCACCACGTCCTGATTGGCTCCTTCCACATAGGATTCGCGTGTCACATCACGCTTCGATCCATCCTTATAGGTGGCCACTACGCGAATCTGCTGCTGGCCGCCAACTTCCTGGATAACCGGGTTGTTCGGGAAAACCTCGATCGACTTCACAACCGGTTTGGGGTCAGTCAGAACCGTTCCGTTGGAAATCCAGTCACGGATAATCCGGTAATACTCCGAGTTCGGTTCGGTCACCTGCTGCCCCTCGTGCGGAACCGCACCGGTCGCCTTCAAAAGCATGAGACTATCGTCCGGAGAGGCATAGTTCACCCTCCTCGCGGAGATATCGTCACTGAAGGACCTCACATCAACGAGCGGATCGTAGCCGCGGAGGGAGAGCTTGAATCCGTTCTTGCCATCCTTGGCGCCGTGACAGGTTCCCGCATCACAACCCATCCGGCTGAGCACCGGCTTCACGTCGCGCACATAGTCAGGAAGGCGCGGCTGCTTCACGTTGTTGACCGTGACCTTCACACTCGCCTTCTGGTTGCCCAAGGTCACACTCAGGGTTCCTTCCCCATCCTTGACCGGCTGAACACGCCCTCGCGCACTCACCTCCAGAAGATCACCCCCCACCACTGCCGACACCTGCCGGGTCACGTCGACTGTTCCGCCCTGCTTGAGGATCGCCGTCACCAGAAGCTGGACATACTGATTGGCCTCGTTGAAGACGATCTCACCCGGTTCCAGGGACAGGGAGGCGATCTCGTCAGCTGATATCCTGCGCTCTCCGAGTTCGGCCCGTTTGCCGCGTTTTCGATTGAGTGGCTTCTGCTCTCCTTTCCCACGCTGGGCCAAGACCTTGGCTCCTTCCACCATTACTGGCACGAAATCACCCTTCACCCTTCCGTTCTCCACTTCAATGAAACGCACTTTCCCATCCGCTCCGGACGCCGCAAGAATCTTGCCGTCAGGAGAGAAGGCCAGGGAGAACATCTCCGTTTCCGGCACATCGACGGAATGAAGCACCTTCACTTCGCGTGCCCAGTACTCCTCCAGTTTCTGCTTCTCTCCTGCGTTAGGTGTCTTGTTAAAGATATTCTTGATGGGCCCGGGGATGCCACTGTCGTACTCGGCGTTGTAGATGGTGATGGTTCCTCCGCCATTCAGGCTGCTGACTCCCGCCGCCCGTTTCCCGTCCCTGCTGAAGGAGAGGTCCCAGATCCGCCCCGGCATACGCGGAAACTTGCGCACCACGTTGGCGTTATCCCCTATCTTCCGGGCGGTCTGGCGTTTCAAGCGGAAAACCTGGGGCTGTCCATCGGAACCACCCACGAGCACCTCGTCCTTCAGTGGATGACCCGCCACCGCCGCAATCCCGCCCTTCAACTCCCCAGGCGTGATGGAGGTAAGGTTATCGATAAGTCTCTCGGTTTCCACCTCGGTGTGCTTCGCCGTCATATCGCGCCCCACGCTGATGACCTGCTTTCCATCGCGGGAGAAAACGGAATCGAGTACCCAGTCGTTATGCCCCCCCATGAAAAGCACCTGTTTCCCATTCGAGACCTGGATTGCACGCAGGGTGTTATCGCTGCACCCGAAGGAAACCAGTTTACTGTCCGGAGACCAGGCGACTCCGTAAACAGTGTCATACGTCACCGGCACCGAGACCTTGAGCGTCTTCTTTGCAACATTCCAGACCTGGACCTCGCCCATCCGGCCTGGCAACCCCCCGGTTGCCGCCACCATGCTGCCATCCGGCGAGAAGGCCACACTCTCGATGCGCTCGGAAAGTCCCACCAACCGTCCCACCAACTCGCTCCCGTCCGCCTTATGGATCAGGATCTCGTGAAAGCCCGCCACCGCAAGCAATGAACCATCCGGAGAGTAATCCATCGAAGTCACCACCGGCGGCACCGCGTAAACCGGCGGATTCTTCATGTCATATTTCTGGAAGGCATTCTCGGGCGTATCATCCACCGCGCCCTCGGCGATCCACCGCCTGAGCAGATCAATCTCGGTCTCGTGCAGAGCCTCCTCCTTGGGAGGCATCTCCGCCTTGCCCTCATCATCAGGGATGATCTGCTCAATCAGAAGACTCTCATCGGGTTTTCCCGGAAGAACTGCCGCTTCATCACTTTCTCCCCCCTCAATAAGGCGCTTCACATCGGTGAGGATATAATCGCCCTTGGCCTTGGCAGGCTGGTGACATCCCTGGCAACTCGCCTGCATCAGAGGCCGAACGTCGTTCCAGTAACTGACCGGACGGTCGGATCCTTCATTATCTCCTTCCGCACCGTGAACGAAACCGATCGGGAAAATCGCAATGGCCGTCAACGCCAGCGACGAAAGAAATCCGTGCGTGTGTCTCATGGGTTTTTGACTCAGGACAAATTGGCAGGATCGAAGGGATCTTACAAGCCAACCGTCCCAAATTACTCCCTTCAGACGATGAATCTGGCCTCCCGGCCCTCCGCCTGATCCGACCTCAAGGGGAATAAGCCCCCCAGGGACATAATACCTCAACCCCCAATGCCCGGTTGCAGCACCGGATCGAATGCCCCCGGGCGGGCATCCTGATCGCCTGACGGCTGATTTTTCCCTCGAATCGGCGACCAGAGATCTCAGGAGCTCCGCCGCCCCTCTTCGGGGTGACTGCTCCTGTCATGCCTGAAAGGCACCACAACCGTGCGCTCACCCGGCTCCCACACCCTTGCTCCTTTTCATCTCTCCCGGTAGACTCCCGCCACCAAGCCCTGCGCGCACGCGCATGTCACAAAAAAAAATCAGCATCAGCCTCCCGGCCCTTCCACTCCGGGCCGTTCTGACTCTCGCGATCCCGTTCGTTTCCGGTCTGCCTGCGCAGGAGACCCCTTCCCCTCCTGCCGAACTGGCTGGAGCGCTCTACCTTGATGCCTGGCAGATCGAGAAGGAGTTCATCGTAAGCCCACTCGCCCTCCAGCAATGGCTCGACCTCGGAATCACGACAGATTCCAGACTCTCCCCGGAGGAACGTGAGGCCCTGAAACCGAGGATCGGCAACTTTCTGGCGCAAAAATGCCCCGTCACCATCCAGGATGAACCGATCGAGTTCACTCTCGACCGCATTCACTTCATTGAACCCAGGGCCACCGAATTCTCCCTCATCGATCCAAAGGCGACCGTCTCTCCACGAGACATCCGGATCAGCGTGGTCTACGCCGCCCCCAACATGGACCCGCGTCAGGCCCTTCAGGTCTTCTGGAACCTCATCCCCGAGAACGCACCTTTCGTCACTGTCAAAGTGGCCGATGCCGGAGGAACGCGAAGTTTCAATCTCACCAGGTTCAATCCTGCCCTGAACATTCGCGGCCGCTATCGCTCCGCCGGTCGCAACGCTCCTCCCCCGCCTCCTGACCTCCCCACCCTTGACGCCAAAATCGTCAATCTCCCCTGGCTCACTGTTCTGATCGGACTGGTCCTCGTTCCTCTGGTCATCAGATTCCTGCGCAGCCAACGGAAAAACCCCGTTCTCGCGGTGCTGCTCATCCTCCTTGCCGTCACCGCGGCAAGACTCAGTCACGTCAGGGTGAAAATTGGCAAGGCCTCCGGAACCGAGCTCAGCGAGACCCAGTCGTCCCGCATTCTCGACCCCCTCCTGCGCGGTGTCTACCACTCCTTCCACTATCGCAAGCCCGGTGAACAGTACGACGCCCTCAGCAAGGTGGTTGGAAGAGCGGCTCTCACCCGGATATTTCTCGAAGTGCAGCGCACCCTTGAGAGCCGCGCCCGGGACGGCTCACGGGTTCGCGTGAGTGATCTGCGCATAGAAGACTCACAGCCCTCGCCCCTGCCCGACCGACCGGGCTTCACAGCCACCTGCAACTGGGAGGTGAGTGGCCGGGTGGGGCACTGGGGACACTTCCACGATCGCACCAACCTCTACCGTGCCACCTTCGTGGTTGAACCCCTGGAGGATCGCTGGAAGATCACACAGCTCAATCTGCATGAGCGTGAACGCGAACCGGAACCGGTGCCCACTGCAACATCCACCCCTGATTGATCCGTGCTCCGAGTCGAAGAGATCGAATTTCAATATCCGCAAAGCGACTACCGGCTACGGATCGACCGCTTCGTCTGCCAGGCGGCCCAGGCCACCGCGATCGTCGGACCCAGTGGTTGCGGAAAGACCACCTTCCTCAATCTGGCCGCCGGAATTCTGCACCCGTCCAGGGGAGTTATCAGCGTGGACGGCGTCGAAATCAGTTCCCTGGGAGACTCCATGGGGGCAACCTTCAGGCTGGCGCGAATAGGGCTCATCTTCCAGGAGTTTGAACTGGTCGAGCATCTCGCGGTAAGAGACAACATCCTTCTCCCCGTGCATCTCGGCCTGAGATCACAACGAACCGCCATCGAAGCGGAGGCGAAGCGACTCGCCGAGCATACCGGAATCGCAGGCTACTGGAGGATGCACCCCCGCAACCTCTCCCACGGCGAGAGACAACGGGTCGCCATCTGTCGTGCCCTGAGCACGAAACCCAGCCTTGTTCTGGCCGATGAACCTACCGGCAATCTCGATCCTCTCAACAAGCGCAAGGTCCTGGATGTCATGATCACCACCGCCCGCGAACGGGGACAGTGTCTGGTGGTCGCCACCCACGATGTCGAACTTCTGGATGCCTTCGACGCAGTCGTGCAGTTTGAAGAACTCAACCAGTCCCGGGAAAGCACCACCCCATGAATCCCGGCGGCATCGCATTCCTCAGCTGGAAACACCTCAGCCATCGCCCGATGCGATCGCTCACGCTGGTCACTACCATCGCGCTCACACTCTTCTTTCCGCGCGCCCTGCAGGTCTTCATCAGCGAAAGTGAGGATGTCCTCCAGGAGCGGGCCCGCTCCACCCCTCTGCTCGTCGGCCCAAAAGGCAGCTCAATCGATCTCACCCTGAACTCCCTCTATTTCACCCCGCAGCAACTTCCTCCGCTCACTTACGCCGCCTATGAAAACCTTTCCCGGCAACGCTTCGGAACCACCATCCCGGTGCACTCCCGATTCCGGGCAGAAGAGGCTCCCGTCATAGGGACTTCTCTCGCCTACTTCGAATTGCGCGAACTCATGGTGGTCTCCGGACGGATGATCACCCGTCTTGGCGATTGTGTTATTGGAGCCCAACTCGCCGCCCGGAAAAATCTCAAACCGGGCGACACTATCACTTCCTCACCGGAGAATGTCTTCGATCTTGCGGGCGTCTACCCGTTGCGCATGCGCATCACCGGCGTGCTTGCCCCCAATCACACCGCCGATGACGACGCCGTCTTCGTCGATCTCAAGACCACCTGGATTATCGAAGGCCTCGCCCATGGTCACCAGGACCTGACCGACCCGGGACCCCCCGGGGAATCCGGGGAATCCGGGAAGAACGTGGTTCGCGCCAATGCCTCGGTAATTGAATTCAACGAAGTCACCGACGAGAATATCACAAGCTTTCACTTTCACGGTGAACCTGGCGCCTATCCCCTTTCTTCTGCCATCGTCGTCCCCCGCAACCAGAAGCAACACGCCCTCGCCCTGGCGGCTTATCAGGACAAGGACGCCACCGCTCAGATGGTCATTCCCCTCTCAGCCGTCACAGACCTCGCCGACACCCTCTTCGCCACCCAGCGCCTTGCCCTGGCAGCCTTCCGCCTTCTGGGCGTGGCCGCCCTGGGACTGGCCTCCCTCGTATTCCTGCTCTCCTTCCGTCTTCGTGAACGCGAAATGCTCACCTACGCCAAGATCGGCGCCAGCAGGATCCTGGTCGGCACCCTTAAGGCAGTCGAAGTCACCATCGTCGTGATTTCGGCAATGATCCTGGCACGGGTTGCCGTCTCCCTCACCCGCTCCCTCGCTAGCGATCTTCTCTCCAGGTTTCTCAACTAGGAACTGCTTCTCTGCCATGAAACACGCTCTCCCGGTCCCTCTGACCCTCGCTCTTCTTCTCGTTTCCTGCGGGGAGCACGACAAGCAAACCGAGTCCCATGGCGACGGAATCCACAAGCCTGTCATTGCCGCCGTCAACTATCCTCTGGCTTACTTTGCCGAACGCCTTTCCAGCGATTTCGCCACCGTTCTCTACGACGTGCCGACCAACCAGGACCCCGCCTTCTGGGAACCAGGTGACGAGCAGATCACCGCCATCCAGGAGGCCGATCTCATCCTGCTGAATGGGGCAACCTACGCCAAGTGGATCTCCACCCGCACCCTCCCCGACGAGATCACGGTGACGACTTCCAGTTCCTTCCGGGACAAACTCATCGCGATCGAGGGCACTCTCAAGCACACGCACAAGAAGGGCGAGGAAGCCCACTCGCACAACGGCCTCGCGTTCACCACCTGGTTGGACTTCAAGCAGGCTTCCGCCCAGGCATCTGAAATAGCGTCTGCGCTCGCCGAGCGGTTCCCCGAACGCAAGGAGACGGTCATGACCAGGCTGGCCCCCCTCCTGGAGGATCTCAACAACCTCGACATCGAGATGGCCGCCGCCACATCCGGACTCGGAAACGCTCCCGTCATTGTCTCTCACCCGGTCTATCAATACTGGGCCCGCGCCTACCGCATCACCGCACCCTCACTCCTCTGGGAACCCGACATGGAACTCACCCCCGGGGATCTGGCCGCCCTGGCCACAATCCGGGAAGAGAACCCCGGGACCACCCTTTTCATCTGGGAGGGCAACCCTCTCCCCCAAAACACCGAGAAACTGAAGAGGATCGGTCTCACCAGCGTGGTCATCTCCCCCTGTGGCAAGCGACCCGTAAGCGGAGACTTTCTCAGCGTAATGAGGGCCAATGTCGCCGCCCTTCGGGCCCTCTCCAATTAACCCTTTCTCCGGGGACACAGGAAACCGCCCCGCCATTTCCGGCCATTTCCCAGGGGATCGCCGCCCCCGGGGGATCGCTCGATTGAAATCTTGCCAGCAGGGGGCGCGTATGCAGCCTGTTCCAACACGAACCACCCACTACCCATGAATCGACTCCATCGTATCGTATCAGCTGGTGCCGGCCTGGCACTCAGCCTCACCCCGGTTCAGGCCGATCACCATCTCTCGGTCCACTACAAGGGCAAGGACGGCCCGGGCAAGGGCAAGCACATCGTCCTTGTCAGTGGCGACGAGGAATACCGCTCCGAAGAGTGTCTTCCCATGCTGGGCCGGATCCTCTCCGAACACCACGGGTTCAACTGCACGGTTCTCTTCTCTGTAAACGACAAGGGTGAGATCGATCCCAACAATCAGAAGAGTGTATCCAACGCCAAAGCCATGGATTCGGCCGATCTCATCATCATCGCTCTGCGTTTTCGCAACTGGCCGGATGAGGACATGAAACACTTTGTGGACGCCTATCATCGGGGCGTCCCCGTCATCGGCCTGCGGACCAGCACCCACGCCTTTCAACTTCGTCAGGGTTCCTACCGGGACTTCAACGGCTTTGGAAAAAAGGTGCTCGGCGAGGGCTGGGTGAGTCACTGGGGACACCATAAGCGGGAAGGATGTCGCGGTGTGGTGGAGGATGCCAACAAGGATCACCCCATCCTGAAGGGAGCTACCGATGTCTTTGCCGACAGCGACACCTACGAAGCGGCTCCTCCCAAGGACGCCACGATTCTCATGCGGGGAGTGGTGACCGATTCCCTCAAGCCGGACTCCAAGCCAGTGAAGGGCAAGAAGAAGAAGAACCGCGCCACCGGACAGGTTCAGGATGTCAACGATCCGGCCATGCCGGTGGCCTGGACCCGTGAACTGAAGAACCCCAAGGGCAAGACCAACCGACTCTTCTGCACCACCATGGGAGCCGCCACCGACTTCAAGAGCGAGGGCTTGCGCCGCATGGTTGTCAACGGCGTCTTCTGGGGACTTGGCATGGAGAACAAGATTGACGGCAAGGCCAACGTCACCCTGATCGGGGACTATAAGCCTTCCTTTTACAGCTTCAACGGCTTCAAGAAGGGAGTGAAGCCCTCAGATCACAAGTAACCGCCAATGCCGGTGCCAGCCCCCCTGCACGGGCCGCGGATCCGCGGCCCGTTTTGTATTCGGGTATTCGGTCCATCCCCCCCGGCCCTTCCACTCCCTCCTTGCCACCTGCTGTCCGCCCCGCCATCGTCCCCTGGCGCATGAAAACCCGCACCCTCGGCACAAACGGATTTGAAATCGGGGAAGTCGGCCTGGGCTGCTGGCAGCTGGGAGGGACAGAATTCGGTCCCCTTGATGAGGAAACCGCCCATCAGATTCTCTCCGCGGCCAAGGACAGCGGATCGAACTTCTTTGACACCGCCAATGTTTATGGGGCTGGACGCAGCGAGAGCCTCATCGGCAAATACCTTCAGGAGCATGGCGAGGGCATCACGGTTGCCTCCAAGACCGGTCGCGAAGTCTACCCCGACGGCTACAGTGAAGAAAACCTCCGGAAGTCAATCCTGGAGAGCAGCGAGAAACTCGGACTGAACTGCCTCGACCTCGTCCAACTGCATTGCGTCCCGCATCCGGTTCTTCGGGAGGGAGCCATTTTTGACTGGCTGCGGGCCCTCAGGGACGAAGGTCTCATCAGACATTTCGGCGCGAGTGTCGAGAGTGTGGATGAGGGCCTCACCTGCCTGCAGCACGAGGATCTCCTTTCCCTTCAGGTCATCTTCAATCCCTTCCGGCAAAAACTCATTGATGAACTATTCCCCCGTGCCGCAGAACTCGGAGTGGGCATCATCGTCCGACTTCCCCTGGCCAGCGGATTACTGACCGGCAAGTTCAGCACCGAAACCACCTTCGGAGAAGACGACCACCGCAACTTCAACCGGGATGGAGCGTGCTTCAATGTCGGGGAAACCTTCGCGGGAATTCCCTTTGAGAGGGGGTTGCAACTCGCCGATCAACTGCGACCTCTCGTGCCCGAGGGCATGACCATGGCTCAAATGTCTCAGCGATGGATTCTCGATTTCGAAGCGGTCTCCGTCATCATCCCAGGCGCGAGTTCCCCGGAGCAGGCCCGGGAGAATGCAACCGTCTCCACTCTTTCCCCTCTTTCAGCTGAGCTGCACGATACTCTGCGCCAATTCTATTCCCGCGATGTCCATGAGCACATTCGTGGACCCTACTGAGACCTTCCCCTGCCTCATTGTGACGACCGCACAGCCATTGCACGGCCACGACCTGAGCGACTCTACGGACCACCAGGGCGTCACTTTTCACCACAACGAGCACCGCTCTGCCCCGGAAACCACCACCCTCCTGCACCTGTGAGACACGGGCGAAATCCAATTTTCCTATCCCTCCCACTTATCGTTCTTCTGCCGCTTTCTGCGGCAGCCGATTCGCGGGAGGCGGTCACAGTCGAGATCAGCCCCGAAGGCTTCAACGCCTCCAGGACCGACATTCATGCCGTCTGCCGCTCAGCTGCGGACCAGTTGCTCAGGCACATGGTCGACCTCAGGAAGACCAAGGTCCTGGTCAGCAAGGGAGCGCATGGACCCATTGTCCTCTTCAAAAAGGGAGAGAATGGCGAACACCTCATAAAACTGGCCACTGAAAAGCTCCACTGGGCCCAATATGCCTACCAGTTTTCCCATGAGATATGCCACGTTCTGTGCGGGTATGAAAACGACCACCAGGGAAACCTCTGGTTCGAGGAAACCTTGTGCGAGACCGCTTCCCTCTATTGCCTGCGCAGGATGTCAGTGGAGTGGAGAACGAACGCTCCCTATGAGAACTGGAAAAGTTTTTCTTCATCCCTGCGGGACTACACCGATGACATCGAGCGCAACCGGCAAGACTACCTTGAGATTACCCGGACCGGTCTCCCGGCCTATTACCGGAAGCACGCCCGGCACCTCTCCACCAACGCCACCGACCGGGACAAAAACGGCGCAATGGCTCTCGTGCTGCTGGCCGCCTTTGAGCGGCAACCACGACATTGGAACGCCATTCGCTGGCTGAATTCCTCCCCTTCACCCGGGGACGAAACCTTCGCGCAATATCTCTCCAAGTGGCACAGGGCAGTCCCCGGGGAACATGCCGGATTCGTATCCTCTCTCGCCGCCCTCTACGGAATTCCACTCGAAGAGCGCAAGCTCCCGGAAAAAGCTCCCCTCACGGAATAATATCCGTATCAGGATCATCGAAACGGATCGGCGGAGCGTGAATAATCCGGATCTGGCCTGAATTCGAAAAGGGTGGAGTCCCCGCTACCAGGAAGGTGCCATCGGGAGAAAATCGCAGATGAGCAAGACTCGAACCACCCTGATCGATGGACATCAGTTCGCGCTGCGAAGCAACATTCCACAGGCGGAGGGTGCCGTCCGCGCTGGAGGAGGCCAGCGTTCTCCCGTCCGGAGAAAAGGCGACCGACCAGATGGTCTGCTTGTGTCCCGGCAAGGTCCCCAGATGCTCCCCGGTGCTGGTATCCCACAGGCTGACCGTATTCTCAAAGTCATCGATCCCATAGGTCAGGGCCAGGATCGTTCCATCCGGCGAAACCGCCACGCTGGAACCAAGGGACTGCCCCCCATGCTCAATGCGTAAGCGCTCCCTGCGGGTCGCGGTATCCCAGATGATACTGTATCCGTCTCTTGTCACGGTCGCAAGCGTTCCCCCATCGGCAGAAAACACCGCCTGGCGACCTGAAATCCTCTTTATGGGTTCTGATGTGTCCGTGAGATCCCACCAGGCGAGATCATCCCGCCACCCGACCGTCACCATCGTGCTCGAATCAGGAGCGAGGGCCAACCTGTCAATCCGGGAACTCCCACTTGCAAAGGTCATGACTGTCTCCTTCTTTCCCAGTTTCCTCATCTTGACTCCCCCCTCGGGCAACGCTTCGGCCAGCGCGGTCAAATCGTCCGTGAAAGCAACGATATAACGGGGGAAACGCCTGTCCGAGGAACTCACCTCCAGCTGGTGGATCATCTTCCTTGTCTCAAGGTTCATGATCGCAACTCCCCCTTCCCTGTTTAAAGCGCCGACGTAGCGACTATCCCGTGAAAAACTCAATGGCTTCCACTGCCCCACGATGGCTTCCGCCTCTGGCGCCCCGCTGGTGGGCCAGATCTTGACCTCGCCATCCTTGCTTCCGCTGGCCACCACTCCCCCATGCGGAGAGAGCGCCGTGCACCAGACCTCCCCCCGATGTCCGTGCAAGGTTCGCAGGAGGCGGCGGGTCTCCAGATCCCAGAGGCGCACCGAATGATCCCAGCTACTTGAGGCCAGAACCTGCCCCTCCCAGTCGGCTGAGAGCGAAGTAATCATGCCCGAATGCCCCTCGTCAGCAGGACTTGCGGGCAATACCCCCAGTTCCTCTCCGCTCACTGCATCCCAGGTCCCAAGGTAAAACACGCCCAATTCGGATTTCTCGACATGCGGAGCCAGCACCGTCGCACCATCCGGGGAGAAAAGAATCCTCGTCCCTCCCGGGAAGAATCCACTCAATGGAACCGCTGAGTCATACAGGGTGACCTGATGATCTTCCCCAAGGGACCACAGGACGATTCCTTCGCGCGAACCGGTGGCCAGGGTCATTCCGTCGGGGGAAAACGCCAGCGGTCCGGCAACATCGGGCAAGCGCCGTATTGGCTGCCAACTCCCGGTCTCCCACAAGGTTACCGAACCACGTCCGCTCGTGGCCAGCACATCTCCCCGCGGAGAGAGAATCGCCGCGCCTCCCCCTCCCTGTTCTCCCAACTCCTGCACCACTTCCCCACTCTCAGAATCGTAAATCACCACCCCGCTCCGGTTACCCACCACCAGTCGCTCTCCTCTCGAAAGAAAAACAACGGTCGTGGCCGGCCCGGGCACGGACATTTTCAGTTCGTCCAGGGAAAGATCCCACACCAGGACCTCATGACGCGTCCCCACCGCCAGAAGATCCCCATCGGGGGAAAACGACAGGGTAGAAACCGGGCTGCCCTGACGAGGCAGCGTCCGGTGAGGGACACCCATGCACCTTGAAGCGAGGTAGCGCCACTCAAAGCCGCGCAGTTCCCCTGCCGGATCCGAGCGGAGCTGCCCCTCAAGGAGACTCAGGGCCTTGGCGATGTGTCCATCCTCCACCGCATGGTAACCTACGTTGATATCAGCCACATACTCGTGCAACCGCGCCGTAGCCTCGCTGCGAACCGCTTCCTCCCGTTCCCGCATGGCACTCGCGTGAGCGATGGACTCTTGCCGGTGAGCCTCCCTCATCTCCCGCTCGGCTCGAATGGCTCGCAGGGCCTGCCCGGTGCTGATGATCACTCCCGCAATCAGCATCAACAAAAGCAAAGCTGCCGCAGTCACCACCGTCCTGTGCCGACGGGCAAACTTGCGGAGACGGTCAGAGGTGCTCGGCGGACTCGCCTCCACCGGCAACCCCTGCAGGTAGCGTTCCATATCAGCCGCCAGTTCACTCGCTCCGCCATAACGGCGGGTCCTGTCCCGTTCAAGCGTCTTCATGACGATCCAGTCGAGGTCCCCCTGCACTTCGATCTCCAGCCTGCCAATCGAAGTTCCCCGGGCCAGCCCGATACGGGGACGATCCTCAACACGTGAATGCCGCAGCTTGAGGGAGGGCCGACAGGATCCGGCCTCGCGCAGGGCCTGGCGCAGTTCATCGATACCAGCCTCCTTTACCTTGCCCCCGTCCAGCGGAGTGTAACCGGTGAGCAACTCGTAGAGAAGAACCCCCAGGGAATAGACATCACTACGGGTATCAATGTCCACGCGATCACGTTCAGCCTGCTCCGGACTCATGTAGGCCGGAGTCCCGATTACCGTATCGTTCAAGGTCAGAGACCGATCCTCCTCGAAGGGATCGATCGCCTTGGCTACTCCGAAGTCAATCACCTTGGGAGCGGCCTCTCCGTCCTGCTCGACGATAAGAATATTGGAGGGCTTGAGATCGCGATGAATAATCCCCTTCTGATGGGCGTGTTCGACTGCCCGGCACACCTTGATCAGGAGGGCGACCCGGGATTTCACCGGCAACGAATGAGTGTCGCAGTAACCGGTAATGGGTTCGCCCTCCACGAGATCCATCACGAAGTAGGGTCGTCCATCGGGACTGGCTCCCGCATCAAGAACCTTCGCAATGTGGGGATGATCCATCACCGCCAGGGCCTGCCGTTCGGTTTCGAACCGGCGGATGATACTCCGGGTATCCATGCCCAGCTTGAGAATCTTGAGAGCAACCGTCCGCTGAACGGGATCCTGCTGCTCTGCCCGATAAACGGAACCTCCTCCTCCTTCTCCCACCAGATCGATGAGACGGTAGGGGCCCATGACATCTCCGGGACCTTCTCCCGGCAGCTCCATCGCCTCTGCCCGGGCGCTCCCCCGGGTCGGATCTTCAACCGCAGGGCGCTCCAGGAAGTCTCCCACCATGGTCGACTCCTCCAGCAATAACTCCACTTTTCCACGCAGGACATCATCCCCATTACACTCATGCTCCAGCAGTTGCTCCCGCACCCTCGCATCATCGCACGCCAGCGCTGCGGTGAAGATTTCCCGCAGGTTTCTGGCAGCCCCTGTCCCTTTTGCTGGATTGCGACTCACGGCAACGATCAATGACTGGTTGTCGGTGAAAGGTCCGAGACCTCACAAACTGTATGACGAAATGATACCATCGCTATCCCCATTATGCGCAAATTTGTCGAAATTCCCGCACCGAACCTCTCTCCCGGTGCTGCCCGTTGACAGAATCCCGGGCATGGAGGACTCTCCACCTGCCTTGGATGACGTGACCCGCATTCTCTGCCGGATGGAGACCGGCGAGTGCACGGCGGAAGAACTCCTTCCCGCCGTCTACGAGGAATTGCGCCGCCTCGCCCGCCGCAGAATGGCAGGTGAACGCGCTGGACATACCCTCCAGGCCACCGCTCTCGTACACGAAGCGTGGCTCCGCCTGGAGGGCAGCTCGGGACCAAACTGGAAAAACCGCAACCACTTCTTCGGCGCGGCCGCCGAGGCCATGCGCCGCATCCTCATCGACCACGCACGCAAGAAGAAGAGCCAGAAACGAGGATCCGGCACACCCAAGGTGGAGCTTGATGCCGCTGAACTCTCCATCGTGGTGAACGCTCCGTCCGAGGAGTTGATCGCGGTCCACGAGGCCCTGGACCGCCTTGAAGCGGAAGATTCGCAGGTTGCTACATTGGTCAAACTCCGTTATTTCGTGGGGATGACAATGGCTGAAGCTGCCGAGGCCATGGATCTCAAGAAGCGCACCGCGGAGGCCCTCTGGACCTATGGCAGGACCTGGCTCCATCGGGAGATCAAGAATCCCTCCTGAGAAGCCTCAATTTGTCAATTCTCTGCGGATTCCCACCATTATCCACGCATGCACATGATAACCCATCCTGAATCCTCCCCATGAACAAGTCCCTCACCCTCCACGCCATCTGGCTCGCCCTCGCCGCTGCCGCTTTCCTCTTCGGTCGCTCCAGCGGGATCTCAAGTGGAGCTTCAGGCAGAGACGCCGACAAGAACAGATCCGGCAAGAGCAGCGCAACCCGGACTGGGAACTACTCCACGACGCAGAGAGCGGACAAGGCTTCCGAACGTTCGCCTTCCGGCAGCAACCTGACCGGCTCAGGGGTAACCATCTCCCAGTTTCTCAGTGAACGTGACCCGCTCATTGCCAACAAGCTGTTCGCTGATCTCATCCTCAGCATGGACGCCTCCAGTGCACGGAGCATCTTTGACGGCCTGCGTAAGAATCGCAGCGACAGTTCAGATGCCCAGATGACTCTCTTCCTGCGCGCCTGGGGACAACTGGACGGTGCCGCCGCCATGAAGGCAGTTGAGGAACTGGATCGGGATCCCCGTCGACAGGGGCAGGCCGGAATCGCGGCCATGACTGGTTGGGCCAGCACGGACCCGGAGGGAGCCAAAGCTCACCTCAAGGGTATTGACAATGAGTTGGTGAAAGGCGTGCTCGCCCAGGGCATTGTGAATGGCCTGGCAGGCTCCGATCCCGGGGCCGCCACCGCCTTTGTCCTGGAACTCGACCAGTCCCAACGGGAGGCCCTCGCCAACTCCGACACCGAGGACGGCCAGCGCCAGTGGTGGGAGCGGAGTCGCGCCTACGCCTTTGACCGGCAACTCGACACCATCGCGAGTGCCCAGATTGAACGCGGCATGTCCAATGCAACCGCCTGGGCCGAACAACTCCCGGAAGGAACAATCAAGGCTTCCGCCTTCGACCGGGTGGCTGATCAGTTCGCCAGGGAAGATCCTGCCGCAGCGGCAGACTGGGTGGAGAGTCACGCCGACAAGGATTACGCCGAACGGGCCGTGCGCGAGGTGGCCGAAGAACTCGGTCGAGAGAATCCCGAGGAAGCAGTCCGCTGGCTCGCAGATCTCCCCGAAGCCAATCAGTCACGGGCGATTTACCAGTCCATGGAGCGCTGGACGCGCGAGGATCCGGTTGAGGCCGGCAACTTCCTGCGCGAAATGGAGCCTTCCGCATCCCGTGATACGGCAGTGCGGAGCTATGCCAATGAGATTGACGGCTCAGACCCCCAGATGGCCGCAGAATGGGCCGGTTCCATCGCAAATGATGAGATCCGCACCGAAACTCTGAACGGGGTCGCCCACTCCTGGATTCGAAAAGACCCGGAGGAAGCCCGCGCATGGCTCCCCAACAGTGGACTTTCTGCTGAACGGCAGAGCCAGATCATCCGTGACGCCGATCGCAGACAGCAGTTCCGCGATCGCTCCCGGGGCGGAGACTCCCCGTGACAGACGCTGAACGAGGGGTTCCCTCTCCACGGGGCGGCATGCAACGCCCCGTGGTGGGATCCCGCGGGATTCGAAGTTAAATCCGGTCCGCAGGCTTCCCTCCCTACTCGACCTTGATCCCCATGTTCACGTCACAGTCCTTGGCGCTCTTCTTGAACTCCTCTACTGCGCCGGAAGTCACCTTCGTCTGCCAGAGATAGAGCTTCTTGAGGTTTTTCAGGCCTGCGAGCTTCTTGAGCCCCTCGTCGGTCACCTGCGTTCCGTAAAGGTTGAGATATTCCAGGGCGCTCAAAGCCTTGATGGAATCCAGACCGGCGTCCGTGATTCCTGTCCCATTGAGCCAGAGCTTCCTGAGTCTCGGCATCTTGCTCA
The DNA here is from genome assembly GCA_002501065.1 of Akkermansiaceae bacterium UBA7890. Classification (GTDB taxonomy): domain Bacteria; phylum Verrucomicrobiota; class Verrucomicrobiia; order Verrucomicrobiales; family Akkermansiaceae; genus Roseibacillus_B. The sequence goes on along the minus strand of DLRK01000066.1, from coordinate 30,227 downwards.
GGTTCGCCACCCCGGCATCAGTAATGGAAGTGGCTCCCAGGTTGACATCAACCAGGCCCTCACTCACCGGAGCAAGCTTGGCCAGGTGCTCATCCTTGAAATCCTTGCGCATGCTTACCGCCGTAAAGGTCAGATCGCTGTCCTGCTGGGAGACAAAGCCAATCGCGTTAGGGAACTGCCCTGACACCTCGGCAATCGCTCCTTCCAGCGCCTTGCGATCGGCCACCAACTTGGCAGCGTTTTTCTCTGCTTTAGCGAACAACTTCACCAAGGTCTTCTTCACCTCCTCATCGGAGGGCACCTTCTCTGCTGCCGCCAGAACATCGTCAGGAGCACCTGCATCCTTCATGCTCTTTCCCTCCGGAAGGTTGGCCTTGACCCACCACTCGAGCACCTTCAGTTCATGCTCATCGGTCTGGGGCTTGTCCTCAGGCGGCATGTGATCGTCGTCGTCATGCGGAAGCTTGATCCGCTCGATCATGAGGCTCTCCTCCAGATCCCCCGCCACTGCCGCAGGTGCCTCGTCACCACCTTTTTTGATCAATTCAATAGTAGTCAGGTCCAGTTTGGCTTTGATCTTCTTCTTCCCACTCGGATTATCAGCAGCCTCGGCGTGGCATTGGTAACACTTGCCTCGCAGGATGGGCACGATGACCTCTTTGTAGACCTCGCGCTCGGCAGCAGGTTTGGCCGTGACCGGATGAAGAAGCAGGATGCTCCCCACCGCGATGGCAAGGACGGATGGAATTCGGGTTGTATGACTCATGGCAGTATTGATCGGAAAAGGTCGTGCCCGGGGCCGGCACTTTTACGGCAATGCACCCCGGGACACAGCCAATGCCAGCACTTCCTTCATCCCAAAACAACGGAAAACTGAAGGACCTCCATCGCCTCTTTACAGGAGCGGAAGATTCGCATCACTCAAAGGGGCTAATCACCAGTAAACAATCTGACCCGATTACGGGGAACCCGGTAAGGCTTCCTTCTGCCGGACACCTTATGCGGATTCACTCCAAGAACCGATCAGGCCCTGAGGAAAGCCAGTAGTGGGGGCCCTTCATCGAGGGACGCAAGGGGCGAACAAGGCTTTCTCAGGTGAAACCCGGTCCGGGATCCGGCATCCTGCAATTCGCAGACTGAAAATCACCCGGTTCACTCTTCCTCCTCCCCTTCCAGTTCTCCTCCGTGACTCAGGATGAACTGCAGGTCTTCGAGACCGAGGTTACTCGCAAAGCCCTCATCGCCAAGAACGTTGGTGACCAGAGCGGTCTTCTGGTGTTGCAGAACGCGAATCTTCTCCTCTACCGAGTCACGGGTGAGAAGCCTGTAGGCGATCACCTTGTTCTTCTGTCCAATCCGGTGCGTCCGGTCGATGGCCTGATTTTCCACTGCCGGGTTCCACCATGGATCGTAGAGTATGACGTAGGAGGCAGAGGTCAGGTTCAGTCCGGAGCCACCTGCTTTGAGGGACAGCAGGAAGACGGAGGGCTCCTTGCAGGTCTGGAACCTCTCGATCTCCCCCTTGCGGTCCTTGGTCTGACCGGTGAGGTAGTTGAAGGGGCGGCTCTCCACCTCCAACTGGGTCCGGATGATTTCCAGCATGGAGACGAACTGAGAGAAGACCAGGACCTTGTGTCCCTCCTCGCGCAACTGGTCGAGCAGGTAGAAGAGGGCGGTCAACTTTGAGCTCTCTTCCTTGAGATACTTCGAATCAATCAGTCCCGGATGACAGCAGATCTGCCGTAGACGCATGAGCCCCTGCAGGATGGCGAAGCTGTTCTTCTTTACCGCTTCGTCCGAGTCGAGACCAAGGAGCGCTTTCTGAATGCGCTTCAGTTCGGCCTTGTACATCTCCATCTGGATGCCATCCATGTTGGCATACACCTCCTCCTCGGTTCTTGGCGGCAGATCCTTGGCCACCTGCCCCTTGGTCCGGCGCAGAAGGAAGGGGCGAAGCCGGGCCGCAAGTCGATTCTGCGAGTTGGGATCCTTGCGCTTGTCGAAGCGCTTCTTGAAGTAGGCGCGGGAGCCCAGCACTCCCGGCATGGCGAAAGCCATGAGCGACCACATGTCCATCAGGCGGTTCTCGATAGGCGTTCCCGTAAGCACCAGGCGATTCTCTGCATCCAGTTCACGGGCGCATTTCGCGGCCTTCGAATCCGGGTTCTTGATCTGCTGACCCTCGTCCAGGATGACTACCAGCCACTTCACCTTGTTGAGCTCTTCCCCGCCCACCCGCAACTGGGCGTAATTCAGCACGAGGAGATCGAGTTCGCTCCTGAGAGCTTCGAGGTCCAGTTGGTCCCGACTCCTCAGGACCTGCACCTTGAGCTCCGGGGCGAAACGCTCGGCTTCCACGGCCCAGACATCGAGCACGGACTTGGGACACACGACCAGGGCCGGCATGTGCTTTCCCTGTTCCTTGGCCAGCTGGCGCAACCAGAGCATATAGGTAAGACTCTGGATTGTCTTACCGAGACCCATGTCATCGGCCAGAATGCCACCGAAGTGGTTGGTTGCGAGATAGGCAAGGAAGTAAAACCCATCGACCTGGTAAGGCCGCAGCTCTGCCTGCAGACCTGGCGGCAGCTCCGGTTCCACCTCTATAGTGATATCTCTGGCGCTATCCTTGATGCGCTTCCAGGCCTTGGGATCGAAGACTTCGGCCGCTTTCGGATCCGCCAGCTGCATGGCATGCATCCGGTGAGTGTCGCCGGAGAGATCGAAGGGATCCAGTCCCAGCCGGGTCACTGCATCACGTTGATCGGGGTCGAGTTTGATCTCGAGGCGCATCCAGGAACCGTCGTCCATGCGCACATAACCGCCACGGGCCGCGACCAACTGCCGGATCTGGACCTTGCTGAGATTGACGCCTTCCACATCGATGACCACCCGCAGGTCAAACCAGTCGATCTCCTGGTTGATGACTTCGAAACGAACCGCGGCCGAGACCGGATCAGCGAGGATCGTGCGCAGCTTGCCGTCCATCTCAATCTCGACGAAATCGGGCATCTTCTCATTCCACTCCGCGAACTTCTCAGGGAACTGCTTGGTGATGCGCGTCTTAAAGGCATCCAGTTTCTCGTCGTAAGAGAGGCCTTGCTCGGCCAGAAGATCAGGGACGGGATAGAGTTTCTCTCTCGCAAATCGAAGGAGTTGCTTCCCCCTTACTGGCTTCTGCTCCACCATTTCCCAGCCTCCCTTGATCAGCTTTTCACTACGTCGCTCTTTCTTCTCAAGAGCCGTCACGTCAATGACAAGGTGCTCGGTTTCCGCTGCAGTCAGGCCCTGGATGATCTTCATCTCAAAACGTGGATAAAGATCCAGATCAACCACCCTGCGGCGCATCGATTCCGGAAGTCTGGCTCCAATTTTTCTGAGGAACTCCACCCCTTCCAGGCTGTCGATAACCGTCTTGGGAATAAGATACCGGGGCATCACTTCGGTCTCCTCCAACCAACGGGGAGGACCGGAAAAGACCGTCTCATCTGACTGATAAAGCTCCTCCCGCCCAGGCAGGAGCCGGACCGAGTGGGAGACCTCCTCCCCACCCTTGGTCACCAACTGCAGGGCGAAGCAATTGGGGTTGGCCGGATCGTCTTCGCATACCCACTTGAGCGCCTCCCTGACCATCTTGAACTCGCGGGCGTCAAGATTGACCAGACGGCTGCTCACCGCCTCCTGACAGAACATACGGTTCAGGAATCGGCAGGCATTCTCCTGGTCAAGATCCAGTCCGGCCTCTCCGTGCTCCGTGTAGTAATTGAGAAAGTGTTCCCAGAGGATTTGACTCGCGGCATCCGTCCGCAAGGCGGAGTCCTTGTAGAGTTCGAGGAGACGCTCGATCTCCTGCCTTTCGCGCAGGACGTACCACTCTCCTTCTCCTTCCCGGGCCTCTATCCGGGCTTCATTGATGGTGGACACCAGACGAAACTCAGCTCCAACCGGTTCAAGTTGCGGAGGCCGGTCGTTGACCCGCTCGATGCGGTCGTACCATGAGGCAATTTCACGCTCCTGTTCCCAGTCGCTCATCTTGCGTTGCACCGCCCCAAGGTCGGTGATCGCGTTCATGAAGTCCGGGTAGTTTAGTTTGCGCTTGTAAAAGGCATAAGCAATATAGTTCCAGAACTCGATGATGTCACCTGGCGGAACAGGCCAGAGCTCGAGTGGTTCGTAGCTGTTGATTTCCCACCGGGGACTCAGGCGCACCATGTCATGATCGTGGATCTCTCCTTCTATCACGTAACGTCGATAACGCTTCTCCACCTTGCTGACGAAGTCGGCCTCCGCGTCATCGACCTCGCGCTCAAGCCTGTCCTCGATGAGATCGATAACCGGAGTGTCATCAAACTCATTAGGTGATTCGGGCAAATCCTCGCCACGGTGCATGCGCTCCAGCATGGTCGCATACATGGCGGCGCCCGCGATGGCCTCATCTTCTTCCGTGCAGTTCCCGAACCAGCGGTTGCCCTGAAGGCGAAGAGTCGTCCGGTGCGTCCCGGCCTTGTCCTCCACCCGCCCTTGAATGAAAAGATGGTTGCCGAATATCTGCGTTACCGCGCCGTCTTGCTGCAGCCTCTCTCCCCTCTTACGGACCTTCTCGGGAAAGCCGTTGAGGAAGTTCAGCGTCGCGCGGTCCGGATTCAACGCGGACATCGTTGATTCTGTCATGATGAATGGGGGGCTGGTGCTATGGAATGGGGTTGGCGCTACGGAAT
>DLRK01000066.1:20705-25149 GCA_002501065.1 Akkermansiaceae bacterium UBA7890 | reverse complement strand
GGGGCTGGCCCTACGGAATGGCAGCAACCCGCACAACCAGCAGAAGGCCATGATAACACAGCATTTCGATTACGTGCAACCATTGATCGCAAACTCTTGTGAGCAAGTGATTGACCGCAAGATCTCCTGAGCGAGCGGGGAAGGCCTTCTCCCGGAGGTGTTAGACCGTCTCTTCGGGGAAATCCGGGGATTCTTCGTCATATCCCGAATCGCGCCCGAACCAACGGACCAGCAAACCCTGTTGTGGCGCCAGGAACCACGCAAGGCAGAACAGCAGGCCGGCGGCCACCGCCATCATACCGGAACTCACCGTGCCCCCCAGATCGAAGAGCGGAGGGACGGTCAATGCTCCGAGATGCCCCAGAAAGGCCGAGACAATGCCGACCGCCGCGCTCAATATGAGCACAAATGGCAGGCGATTGGTGAGCAGGAGAGCGGTGGCAGGGGGGACAATCAGCATGGCAATGACAATGATGCTTCCCACCGCCTCGAAGGCCGCAACCGTCGTCACTGCCACGACCGCCATGAGGAGATAATGCATCAGGCTGGCATTGATTCCCATCGTAGTGGCCAGGGCCGGATCGAAGGAACTGATACGCAGCTCTTTGAATAAGAGCACACACAGGAGCAAATTTACGAGCATTACTGTCCCCGTGCTCAGGGCCGCACGGGGCACTTCCAGGGCACCCATCCGCACCATATCAAGCACACAATATTCCAAGGAACCGTAGAGCACACAGCTGGGATCAAGGTCGACGTGCTTGGCGGATTGGCGGATCAGGATGAGCCCGAGGGCAAAGAGGCTCGTGAATACAATGCCCATCGCCGCACCCCGGTCCACCTTTCCGAACCTGCTGATCCACTGCGTGAAAACCGCGGTGAGCAGACCCACGCAGACCGCTCCGACAAACATCACCACCGTCACCCGGCTGTGCGTAATCAGGAAGGCCACTGCCAGACCGGGCAGAACCGCATGGCTGATGGCATCCCCCATCATGCTCATGCGCCGAAGAACAAGAAAGCAACCAGGCAGGGCGCAGGCCACTGCGCAAATCGCTCCAATCGCGACCGTCCAGGTGTCCAGGATAGACCAGTTCATGCCTTCCGATAAAAATACTTACGACTCTGCGCGTTGATCAATGAAGTGGGGACTGGGCGGCACTTCCAGGCTGGAGGGCCGGTCCTGCAGTTCGGATTCAAGCTGATGTACGACCTCAGCGTCGAGGACATGCTCCACCAGATCGGCATCGCGATCAACGTGAGAGGGTGCAATGTCCGCATAGTGGATAAGATAAAGCTCCCAGAGACGGTGATTGCGGGTGACCCGGGCCGCTTCGCCGAAACCGGCCTCCGAGAGCCGCACCTGCCCTGGCCCCGCCTCCTCCAGGTGGTCTTCGGCCCGAGCGGTACGCAGGAGACGGTTGATCTGCTGAGCCGACCAGGACCGATGGGTCCTGAGGGAATCAAGCGCGATGGGAAGATTACGGATAGGCTCGGCAACATCGGGTTGCTGCCCCTCCAGTATTTCATATGCCGCCCGCAGGAGGTGTTGCCGCCCGACCTTGCGCCGCAACCGGGCCTGGCGCCATGAGCGGGGTATCACCCCACGGGCCGGACCGAATAGCATGCTCACCAGGAAAATCGCGGCTGCAACCAGGACAATGACCGCCCCGGTGGGGAGATCGGCAAACAGTGCACTCAGACTCGAACCGAGCCAACCGCTCACACCGCCGATCATGGCGGCCAGCACAAGCATGCCACGCAGATCATGCGTCCAGAAACGCGCGGCCGTGGAGGGAATGATAAGGAATGCAATGATCAACACCAGACCCACTGCCTGAAGACCCACCACCGTGACCGCGGTCACCAGTCCGAGCATGGCCAGATCGAGGAAAAAGGTAGGCCAACCCTGGCTCGCCGCGAAGCTCTCGTCGAAGCATAGGATGGCAAACTCCTTGAGCAGAAAGAGCGAGGCGAGTGCGGCTCCTGTCGTCACGACAAGGATCAAAAGAAAGTCGCTGAAGATCATGGTGGCGGCCGTTCCGTAAATGAAACTGTTGAGACCGGCAGCATCAGCCTGGGGAAGATCGCTCACCATTTTCATGAGCGCGACCCCGAACCCGAAGGAAACACCCATCACGATCCCCATCGCAGCATCATCCTTCAGGCGAGTTGTGTTGCGGATGGCCAGCACCATGAGGACGCCGAGCAGTCCGGTAACAGCCGCCCCGAGAAGCAGTCCGGGAAGCCACTTCCCCTCTCCCCCCAGGAGCAGCATCACCAGAAAGGCCAGGCCGATGCCCGGGTAGGTGGCATGGGAGAGCGCGTCCCCCATCAGGGAGCGCTTCCGCAGGAGCAGGAAGGTCCCCACCAGTCCGGAGGCCATTCCAAGCAATGAGGTGGAAAGAATGACAAGACGTGCATTGTACGACTGCAAGGTAAGCACCTTCCAGACATAGCCCCAGTCCTGCGCTGCGGACTCCCGGGCCTCCGCCGAGTCGGCACTCAGGAAGAGGAGCGCCAAAGTCACCAGCAGGACTAACCCGCTCCCGCTCTTAACGGCTGACATGGCGCAAACGATCCGCGACATCGTCCAGCAAACTGAGCTTGCCACCATAGGTTTTCTGCAGGTTCTCGCGGGTGAACACCTCCTCCGTAGGGCCGGAAGCCACCACCCGCATGTTAAGCAGGACAAGCCAGTCGAAATAGCGAGTCACCGAGGACAGATCATGATGCACTACCAGGCAGGTCTTGCCCCCCCGGTTCAGATCTTTCAGCAACATCACGATTGCCTGCTCGGTGGCCGCATCGACGGCTGCAAAGGGTTCGTCCATGAAGTAAAGCCTCGCATCCTGCGCAAGAGCGCGCGCAAGAAAAACCCGTTGCTGCTGCCCACCCGAGAGTTGGCTGATCTGTCGGTTCGCCAGGTATTCGATACCCACACGCTCCAAGGCATCCATGGCAACACGCTTCTGGACCTTTCCGACGCGACGAAACCATCCAAGTCTCCCGTAGGTTCCCATCGCTACCACATCCAGCGCGCTCACCGGGAAGTCCCAGTCCACGCTCTCCCGCTGGGGGACGTAGCCCACAAGGCTGCGGCGCGACTTGTAAGGGGCTCCATAAATCTGCACCTCTCCCGAGGTCTTGGGAATCAGATCCTGGCACGCCTTGAGGAGGGTGCTCTTACCTGCCCCGTTTGGTCCCACCACTCCCACCAGTTTTCCCTCCGGGATATTGAGTTCGATATCCCAGATGACCGGCTTGCGGTGGTAAGCCACCGTCAGGTCGTGAATCGCGAGGGGGAGGTTGTCCGGATGTTCCGGGCGACCGTCCGCAGGCGCATGGCGATTGTCGACGAAAGACTTCATTGCTTGTTCTGCACCCAGGCCTGGCCTCCCCTTCCGGAATGCCCCCCGAGAGCCCTCGCAACAGTGGTCACATTATGCAGACGCGTGGTGATTGTCGACGAAAGACTTCATCACCTGTTCTTCACCCAGGTCTGGAATCCCTCTTTCGAAATGCCCCCCCCGAGAGCCCTCGCGATAGTGGTCACATTATGATCGATCATCCCGATGTAGGTCCCCTCAGGAGTTCCGGATTTACCCATGGAATCCGAAAAGAGCGATCCTCCCACCGCCACCTTGTGACCTTTGGCCCGCGCACCTTCGACCAGAGCCTCTATACTCTTGCGCGGAACTGAAGACTCCACAAAGACAGCTGGAATCTTGTGTTCTACCAGGAATTCAACCAGCAGTTCGATATCCCGTAGACCGGCTTCCGCCTCGGTGCTGAGCCCCTGGACCCCGTGGACTTCCAGTCCATAGGCCCGGGCCATGTAACCAAAGGCGTCGTGGGCGGTTATCAGGATGCGCTTTTCCTCCGGGATAGAGCTTATCGCCTCCTTTGCGTAGGCATCCAGTTGTTCGAGTTCCTTGAGATATGCCTCCGCGTTTTCGCTGTAATCCGCCCGGTGAGCAGGATCGAATTCCTGCAGGACATCCCGCACCACCTCCACCGCTTTCATCCATCCGGTTACATCGTTCCAGACATGCGGATCGTAATGTTCTGATTCATCCGTGATGACATAATCGGGCGTTTGCTGGATGGCTTCGGTCACCGCGTGGACCGGTTTGTTACGCCCCACCCGCACCAGAATATCACTCATTTTACCCTCCAGCATCAGTCCGTTGTAAAAGATCACGTCCGCAGCGTAGAAGGCCTTCACATCGTTGATGGACGCCGCATAGAGGTGCGGGTCCACGCCCTCCTTGACGATTCCCTCCACCACGGCATGTTGTCCCGCCACGTGCCTAACTATGTCGGAAATCATCCCCACCGTGGTCGCGACCCGGTAGGGATACCCTTTTGGACCTGTGCCCGTGCTCTGCTCTATTTCCCCGCAGCCTGATAAAATCCGGCATACCCCGGTTACTGCGAGGAG
>DLRK01000066.1:20024-20365 GCA_002501065.1 Akkermansiaceae bacterium UBA7890 | reverse complement strand
TCGTCGTTTCATCGATTTGGAATGTCTGAGGTGTGGGATCGGGACAATTCAGGGTTAGCTTACGCTGATTCCGGTTCAGGCGTCCGAGACCGACCCATCAGAGGCGCCCGGTTCCGGACATAATGCCCTACTCCTCCCTGCTGGTGTTCCTGCCCCTCTGCCTCCACAACCAATGCCTCAGTTCCGGGCCCAGGGAACAGGGTGCCAAAAGTCACCCGAAGCTTAGTCGGTTTCATTGGTCGTTGATTAAGCAAGGCTCCTTCATGGATTGCGGTGGACCCACGAATCAAACCTTGTGATCTTTTATCGCGAATGAGTCTCAATAGCGAGCTCATTCTCAA
>DLRK01000066.1:0-19690 GCA_002501065.1 Akkermansiaceae bacterium UBA7890 | reverse complement strand
ATTCTCAAATCACCCCTTATTATTCTCCAACACCCTGATTCTGCGGGCATTGCAAACCCGCCTCCGAGAGATTCTTCAAGCAAAACACCCCCGAATCCTGGGGAACCCCGACCCCACCGGTAGGATTGAAGCCTCCCGGTGCTTTTCTTTCCTCGAATCTGAACTACATCTTCAGCGAACACCCGCTTCACTCAAACCACCAACCCTTCAGCACCAGCCCGTGTCGGCCCTAACCTTCAGTTCTATCGACCAAATTGTCGCCGATATCTCCGGCGGCAAACTCGTCATCGTGGCCGACGATCCAGCCCGCGAGAACGAGGCAGACCTGATCGGGGCAGCCTCCCGCACCACTCCAGAAACGATCGCCTTCATGGCCACTCATGGTCGCGGATTGATCTGCGCACCCGTCACCCGTGCACGAGTGGAAGCCCTTAACCTGCCCCCCATGTCACGACGAAACCGGGAAGGACACCGTACGGCATTCACTGTTTCAGTGGATGCCGCAACCGGAATCTCCACTGGCATATCAGCCGCCGATCGATCACGGACGATCAGCCTCTTAGCCAATGAAGACGCTGGTGCAGACAGTCTCGTGCAACCAGGCCACGTCTTTCCCCTGCAGGCCGCCGACGATGGAGTGCTGCGTCGGGCCGGGCACACCGAAGCAGCGGTTGACCTTGCCCGGATGGCCAACCTTCCCGGAGTCGGGATGCTCTGCGAGATCATGCACGAAGACGGCACCATGGCTCGGGTCGGTGATCTCGGAGACTACCAGCAGACACACGGGCTGAAGGCCTGCACGATTGCCCAGATCATTGAATACCGGCGCCGGACGGAACGTCTGGTGGCATGCGAGGAGACCATCGACCTTCCCACCGAATACGGAGCGTTCGATTGCCACCTTTATCGGGAGCACACCGACGACTCACACCATCTGGCGCTCACCCGGGGCAAGATCGACCCCGAGCAACCAACCCTCGTGCGGGTGCACTCCGAATGTCTCACCGGGGACGTTTTCTCCTCCCGCCGCTGCGACTGTGGCAGCCAGCTCCACGCCGCCATGGAACGCATCGCTGAGGAAGGGGGCGTGCTCCTCTACCTCCGCCAGGAGGGCCGCGGCATCGGCCTTGCCGCAAAGATCCACGCATACAAGCTCCAGGAGAAAGGCCTTGATACGGTGGAGGCTAACGAAAGACTGGGATTCCCGTCCGATCTCCGGCACTACGGAATGGGGGCCCAGATTCTCCACGACCTCGGGGTCCGCAAGATCCGCCTTCTCACCAATAATCCAAAGAAAGTGGTGGGTTTGGAGGGATACGGGCTGGAGATCGTCGATCAGGTGCTGATCCGCTCCGAGCCCAATCCAGATAACCGACGCTACCTCGAAACGAAGCGCGACAAACTAGGCCATCGCCTGTAGGAAAGACCCTCCACGATGGCCGTGCGGTCTGTGACGGAATCGTCACGTGCCACCCCAGGAAGCCAGACTACAATCCCCTGAATTTTCGATTCAGCATCCAGCTTTTAGATCCTAAGGTTCATTCGTCATGTCGCTAGCACTCCCGCCGAAGCCTCGCATCTTCAATACCAAGCACAACAAGCTCGCCATCGTGGCCTCGAAGTATAACGAGGTCTACAGCGACGGCCTCGTTGATAATGCGATCGAAGAACTGAGCGACCACCTGCCACAGGCCCGGGTCGATCTGGTGCGGGTGCCCGGTGCCTTTGAGATCCCCGTTGCCATCAAGGCTCTGCTCGATCTTGAACAACCGATTTGTGCGATTGCCCTCGGAGTCATCATCCGAGGCGAAACCGCCCATGCCGATCTGGTAGCCCGCAGCGTTACCGATGCCCTCCAGCAACTCGCCCTCGATTACACCACCCCGGTCATTCACGAGGTCCTTCTGGTGGAGGATGAAGCGCAGGCGCACGTCCGTTGTCTGGGTGACGAACTAAACCGGGGAATCGAAGCCGCCCGTGCGGCCACCTCCATGGTGGAGATCTTCTCCGAACTTGACCGTGGAGGATCGCTTCGCACCCAGCCAAGAGATGCCTGACACTTCACGTCGCCGCATACGCGAGGCGGTTGTGCAGTTCCTCTATGCTCTGGGCCCCGCAGACGAACTTCCGGATGCGCCTGATCCCGCCATCCTGTCGCTGCTCCTGGAGTCGACCCGGGACAAGTCCACGAGGGCTCGCGCAAGGGCCGTAGTACATCTCCAGCAGGGCCGGGAGAAGGTCATCGCCGGCCTTTCCCCTCTCCTGCTCACCCTCGAAGAACTCGATCCCGCCGATGGAGCCGACGAGATGAACAGGGACCTCAAATCCTGGAGCGAGGAAGAGGAAAAACTCCGCGCCTACCTCCATGGCCTGCGTCACGAACTCAACGGCAACAAGGATGTCACCCGCCTCCGGGAGAGCATGGAAGGCGCCAACCGGAGCAATCGCGCTGCTCTCTCCGCGGCAACCCGGGTGAGCGCCACCAATCCACACTTCCCCGCCCTGCAACAACTGCACGACGAAGCCCTGGTTCTGCGAGAACAGATCGCACCCATGGGTGAACGCCTCTCGCTTGCCCTCGGCGACGATCTCACGACGCTTCCCGAATTGAAGTCCGTGGCGCGGACCGAGAAGGATCTCGCTCACACCACCTCGTGCATCGAATCCTACTACCATAATCTGCGCCGACATCTCGCTGACATCGACCGGAACCTGGCCGAGGTGGTAGACAACTACTCCCCTGAGCGACTGGACCGGGTCGACCGGGCCATCCTCCGCCTCGGCACCTACGAACTTCTCTTCGACGACGAAGTTCCGCCCGCGGTAGCCATCAACGAGGCCATTGAACTCGCCCGCGCTTTCGGCACCACTGAATCTCCCGGCTTCGTCAATGGCGTGCTCGACCGGGTGGCCAGGCAGAGATAGCGGCAAGGCAATCCGCCAGACAGTCCTGATCGTTCCGATTCGTACGATTTGAATTCCACGTCGCTTGGATAGTTCCGCCCAGGATCCCTTCACCCGAATGCTCTCGAATGGCGGATGACTGAACGGTCATACCCTGAGGCGCACCTCCTGTGGGACTGCCCCCAGCCTTTCCTGACTTTCTCATCGCCCCCCGTTCCCCGGATTGCTAATTCTTGGAAGCGCCCGTGCCCCACCAGTTTCCAACCGACTTTCAGCGCCGCGCTCTATGGAGCGCCCTGACCGGCATGGCCCTCGCGGTGATTGGAGCCCTGGTCGTGGGCCTCGTCATTCTCATCGGCAGAACTCTCACCTACCTTCAACCAGTTCTCGTTCCCCTCGCGGTAGCCGGCATCCTCGCCTATCTCCTCAATCCTCTGGTGGTGAAACTGGAGCAAAAGGGCCTGTCACGCCTGCGGGCCATCCTATCCGTTTTTACCGGTTCCGCCCTCCTCCTGGGGTCCACGCTCCTGGTGATAAGCCCCAAGATCGCCTCTCAGGCCGGGGAACTGTTCGAAAAACGGGAACAGTTGGCCGGTAATCTGGTCCAGCATATCCGCACCACACCCTGGTTACGCGACCTGGCCAATCAGGCCCTGGCCGAACATGAAGCCGGAGAAGAGCCCGCCACATCTTCAGCCGATCCCTCACCAGAGAGGCAACTCTCAAACTATGACCACTGGCTTGAGAACTTTCCCAAGTGGATTCCAGGCCAGGATGCCAGTGAGTTTGACCTCAGGAAAAGCAAGGGCTGGCACTGGGCCACCGAACATCTGGAGGAACTCCTGACCACAGGTCTCGGCTGGCTTGAAGGCGGAGCCGGCAAGGTCTTTGGTTTCATCGGCTACGCTCTCGGATTTCTCCTCGTCCCGGTCTACCTCTTCTTCTTTCTGAAGGAGGCTGCCATCATTCAGAGCCGCTGGGGCCACTTCGTTCCCCTGCGTGAATCCAATCTGAAGCGCGAAGTCGTCGCAACCCTCGACGAGATGAACGGATACCTCATCGCCTTCTTCCGGGGCCAGGTCCTTGTCAGCATCATCGATGGCGTTCTCACCGGTCTCCTCCTCTGGATGATCGGGCTCCCCTACGCGTTTGTGATTGGCCTTGCCCTCGCCATCCTGGGAGTGATGCCCTTCATCGGTTTCCTGGTCACTCTCATTCCGGCCATGATCATCGCGGTGGCCACTTATGGCGACTGGCAGCACCCGGCCCTGGTCTTCGCCATCTTCTTCGTGGTCCAGCAGATCGATGGACTCTTTATCCAACCCAGGATCATCGGAGAGAAGGTGGGGCTCCACCCCATGACCATCATCTTCTCGATCTTCTTCTGGTCCCTTATCCTGGGCGGCTTCCTGGGCGCCCTCCTCGCGGTCCCCCTCACGGCCTCGGTGAAGGTTCTCTTTACCCGCTATATCTGGGATCCCGCCACCCGCGAGCAGGAACCGGAACCAGACGAATCTCCCTGCCAATCCTGAGTAACCCGCCCTCTACTCGGCGAGCATTCCTTCCACCGTCAGATCCACGAAGGCCCCGGGGCCTCCGATGTAGCGAATCTTCCGCTGGGCATCCAGGACGTAAACCAGGGGAAGGTCTCTCACCCGATACTGAGAGTGGATCCGCCCGTCTACATCGGAAAAATTCCGCCAGGGAATGGTCCCGTTGGCGCGCAGACTGCGCAGCACCTCCCGGGAGTCGGAAGTCACCCCGATCAGATTCATCCCACGCTTTCCGTGCTGCTCATGCAGCTTACGCAAAAGACCCAGACCCCGCTCCGCGTCGCGCATACTGGTATGCCAGAAGGCCAGCACAGTCACCTTGCCCTTTAACATGCTCAACTTGAAGGGCTCCCCTGCGGAGTCCCGCCCGATAGCATCGGGAGCAGTCCTCCCCTTGACCAGGTTCTGGATCACGAATATCTCATCCATGGCCAGCTTGGAGACCGTGGTATCCCCCACCTTCACCTCGTGAGCCTTGATGATGGCCCGCCGCAGATTGCCAATCCGCCGCTCCAGGATTACCGCATCATCACCCAACCCCTTCAGGAGCATCGCGATCGCGAGGGAAGCCTGACCCTGGACCTCCTCGTGTGGATTCTCCTGCTCGACCGTCTCAATCACCTTGAGAATGGAGCGATCAGGCTGGCTGGTCAAAGCCAGGCAGAGCATTCCGATCTTGGGGCTCTTGAGGTGGAAACGCTGGAGTGACTGCATGATGAACTGCGCGCGCGACCGCGACTCCCCCGGGTCGGTCTCCGCTGCAAAAACCGGGGCGCGCTCCAGGAGCCAGGTGCAATACTCGATGGTCCAGTCCGTGCGCAGGGAATCCTTCAGTTCGATCCACATGCGCGCACCATAATCCGATGACTGGGGGCGGTTCTTCCAGACATTGCGTTGAGACTGGGAATCCGCAAGCGCCAGCTTCTGGGCCCAGACCCGGACCGCCTCTTCATATTCATTCCTGATTTGAGCGGCCGCCTCCGGGGTCCCGGCCCTGCCCGCTACCGGGCAGGAGACGGCAAGGAGGAGGAAAAGGGTGAGGGATCGCATGGCCCGGGCAGCATAGTCCCTGCCCGCCTCCTGCCAACCGTCAATCTGTCCAGCTCCAGAAGCGACTGGAATCACAAAGCCGGCCCGCCTCGTCAAAGAAGACGCCTTCCCCCGCAAGAATCCGTCGCTTGCGCTCCACCCGCACACCCCGGCTCTTCCCGGAATATCCGCCCAGCGATCCGTCTGTCCGGATCACACGGTGGCAGGGCACCTCCGGCGCAAACGGATTGCGCTTGAGCGCCTGTCCTACCGCCTGCGCCGAGCGGCAGTTGAGATGATGTGCAAGGGCGGCATAGGTGACCACCTTCCCCTGCGGGACTTCCTGCAGGGCGGCATACACCCGGTTTTCGAAAGTGGTAATCGATCGCCTCGCAGTCACCATGTGAGCTCCTTCCTGCCCTAACTTGTGACTGCCCCCGTCCCGTCGACCTTCTTTTTTCCGGCGAGCCGCTCCTTGAGTTCCGGCCAGTTGTCCCGGCTCACGATGTAGCCCACGCAGTCGTCACTTCCACAGAGACAGGGATGATCTTCATAATTTTCGATATCAAACCCGTAATCAAAAGTGAGCTCCTCACCCGTATCGATATCCCGGAGGGCGTAGAGAAAGATCTGTTTCTCCTCTATCCATGCCTCGCAATTGGGAGCGCAGGAATGATTCAGGAGACGGGCCGTGTTCCAGGGGACATTGCCGTCGAGATCCCACTTCTTGCTCAGGGTGAAAATATAGACTGCCGCGTCCCCGGTTTTCCCGGCATGCTCCATCTGGGCTGTGGCGCGCCTTTCGCTCTCCTCCTTGTCTATCTTTTCTCCGATATACTCGATGACGCGCTCCCCCGAGGGTATTGACTTGGACGCATAGACCCCCGTGCCATGAATGTCCGAGTTCCGCACTTCGCAGTATTCACTCTTTGCCCGCTCCATCAACTTTTCCAGCTGGCGCCGGAGACGGGCCGCCTCTTTCAGTTTCTTCCCCTTCCCTCCGGAACCGGACTCGGTCTTCTTCGCCTTTCCCATGATCTTCTCGTAGCGCTAGTCGAGCTCAGTTCCGCTTCTCCCTGATCGCCGGGATCAACGCTCCCGCCGTATCTCTCCCCCACCTACTTCTGGCAACCCGAGGAGTTTCTGGTCCTCAGGGAGGCCGGGGAAAAAACTTCTCAGATCTGCAATGCTGCAGTTCCGTCCGTCTATGAAGTGCCAGTCGGGAGTCCCCTTCTTGTTCACCGCTACCTGAAACCCCAGAGTCTCGATTTTCCTGGGCAAACGGGTCTCTGGATCAATCACGCGGTATTCCGCCCGGGTGGGAACGAAGACCAGCCACTCAAGATACATGTTGATCGGCCGACCCTCCTTGTCCTCCCCCCGCAACAGAACCACCTCGTGGGCACTGGTCGGTTTCCGGACCTCGTAATTCAGCATGGAAATCCCCTGTCTGGTCATCTCCTTGGGGATCTCGGCAAGGCGCCTGGCCAGCTCAACCTGCCCTCCCTGGAGCTTCTTGGCGGCACGTTTTTTCCAACGGGGATACATGCGCTCCAGGGCAACCTTGAAATTTCCCTGCAGGATCTGCTGGCCCATTGCCCGCGTGGCCGCCTCGGCCTGGTCCAGCACGGACTGCGGCACCCTGCCAGCTCCCTGAGCCGCTGCCTGCGGGGTCTCTCCCACCAGGAAGGATGCGATCGACAGGGGCAACAAAACACTCCTCACAGGGGTATTTCTGGGACAGGGGAAGCCACTCGTCAAGCCCCAGCCCCGGGGATGGAATCTTCCTCCCGTTGAATCACCCGGGAATTTCACTCTTCCCTCGCGGGGGATCTCCTCCTTCATCCAGCCAGGGGAGAAAATCCCTGTTAGATTAAATGACGAAATGAGCTTTGCTCTTACCGGAGGGTTTGGCCTAATCTCGCCGGACATGGCGAAACAGGCGCTAGGAAAAGGATTGGGGGCCCTCATCAGGAAGTCGGCGACGAAAAGCGCACCGGCAAAAAGCAGCCGATCCGCTTCAACGAAGAAGAAGCAGGCCAAAAGTAGAGACGACAAGGAACCCGGATCGGAAGTAAGTGAGGTGCCCATCACGAACGTGGTCAAGAGCCCGCTCCAGCCGCGCGGCGAAATTCCTGAAGGCAATCTGGAGGAACTGGTTGACTCGATCCGGGCCCACGGGGTCATCCAACCACTCATCACGCGCCGGGTGCGGGGCAAGTTCGAACTGATCGCGGGAGAACGCCGCTGGCGGGCCTGTCAGAAGCTCGGACTGGAAACCGTTCCGGTCATCGTGCGCAAGGCCAGTGACCGCGAGGTCCTCGAAATGGCCCTGGTGGAAAACCTGCAGCGCCAGGACCTCAACGCCATCGAAGAAGCCAACGGGTATGTCAAACTCGCCAAGGAGTTCGACATGAAGCAGGACGAGATCGCCAAGCGCGTGGGTAAATCCCGCGCCACGGTGGCCAACTCCATGCGACTCCTTGACCTGCACAAGGACATCCAGAAGTTCGTCGCTGACGAACTCATCACGGTCGGACACGCCAAGGCCATCCTCGGAATCAAGGTAAAGCGCGAGCAACGTGAAATTGCGGAACAGGTGATGCGCCGGCGCCTCACCGTGCGGGCTACCGAGAAGCTGGTACAGCAACTGCAATCTGAGAATGGACTGGAGCCCGGGAAAGGGTCCAGGAACCATGACCCCGAAACGGAGGCCATGGTTCGCTCCCTTACCTCCCGTTTGCGAAAGCACTTCACCACCCACGTGTCCATTTCCCACTCTCCGAAGAAAGGGCGTATCGAACTGGAATACTACGGCAATGACGATCTGGAGCGACTCCTGGATCTTCTGGGAGTACCCACCGAGGACCTGTAGGAACCTTCGGACCTGCAAGCGCGGCGTAACCCCATGAACCGCCGACTCTTTCTTGCCCTCTTCTCCTTGCTCGTCGCTCCGGCCGTGTGCGGACTCCTTCCGGGTTGCAGGAAAAACAAACCCGACCTCCCCCCCGAGCGAGCCCGCACGGGCGCGCGTGCGGCCTACGCCCACACCCGCAAGATCCTCTCCTATGGCCCCCGCCCCACCGAGTCGGCCGCCCTCAGGAATACCCGTGCCTACATCACGGACCAACTGGAACAGCACGGATGGACCGTCACTCCCCAGCCCTTCACCCGGCGGGTAGCCCCCCTTGGGAAGCAGTTGCGTTTCATCAACCTGATCGCCCGCTTCGGCGCCACCACCGAAGACCAGATCGACGGCCTGCTTGGCGCCCACATCGATTCCAAGTTCTACCCTGGCCGGCGATTCGCCGGGGCTGATGATGCTGCCTCTGCGGTGGGCGTCATCCTGGAGCTGGCCCGCCAGCTCCGGAACGAACCTGAAAAAGCTTCCCGGATCGAACTGGTTTTCTTCGATGGAGAGGAAGCCTTCGGGCAGAACATCAGTCCCAGCGATGGTCTCTACGGGAGCAAGCACTACGCGCAGCATTGGCGCACTGCCGCCAGAAGCCCTTCATTCGGAATCATCCTGGATATGGTCGGGCACAAGGACCTGAAAATTCGTTATCCCTCCGACACTCCATCATTCCTTGAGGACGCTCTCCTGGACGCCGCCCGTAAAACCAGCAGCTTGGAACGCTTCACCAGGAGCCTCAATCCCATCATGGACGACCACGTCGCACTCAACAATGCCGGCATCCCCACCATCGATATCATCGGCGACTTCAGTCAGTTCGGCTGGTGGCACACCGAGGCGGACAATCTGCGGCGCATCTCACGCGACAGCCTGGAAATCACCCTCGCGGTGACCTCGGAGATGCTGAGCACCCTTCTCCGGAAGTGAGCACCGTGCCCTCTGGCCCGGCAGACAGCGGGTTTCTCTCCGCTCCCGGCCCCCTGGTCACCTGATGTCCTGCATTTCTAGCCAGAAAACTTCAAATTCCTTAAAAGCAAGGAATTCAAGATGCCTCTTGACCGCCCGTTCCGATTCTCATCATAATCCTACCAGATTCAAAAACTACTGCTCCTATGAAAAAGAGTCACACCAACCTTAGCGTCCTTTCGTCGCTAATGGTTCTCGCCCTCAGCACCGCTCCGTCCTCGGCCTTGGTCGTCATGCTCTCCGACTTGGTTCCAGCAGACTCAGCGGGGAACATCGAAACCTTCCTCTCCTCCAATTTTACCAACGTGACCGAGATCCGGCATTCGAATTGGGCAAATTTCAATGCCGCCACAACCCAGGACGCTCTCAATGGGACAGGAGCATTTGCGGGTGGCGGTGCCGCCGATGTGGTGGTCATTGGACGATCCCTGTCGAGCGGTCATTACGACAACTTCGACGCTTCCGGCTACAACTCGCTCACCATCCCGGTGGTCAGCTTAACCAGCTACACCGTGCGTCAGAACGGCAATCGCATGGGCTGGCACGGCAGCAGCACGACGACAGGTCAGCAGATTGGCGGTGACGAATCACTGGTGACCGCTGCTGGGGCAGCCATCCTTGGCCTGCCAGCTGGCAATCACGACTTGCTCTCCGCGGTGGCTGCGGCCGCCGATAACTTCAATGGTCTCGGATCAGGGACGACCGCCTTTGGTGGGGGGACCATTTTAGCGAGCGTGGGGGGTGATACCCTCGCTGCCTACTGGGCCATCGGATCCGCCCCGGGTAATACCGGCGCTGCGACGGTGAATACCTTCCCGGGACCGCGTCTTCTCTTCAACATGGACAATGACCCGAACGCCGGCAACAACGGCGCAAACGATCTCGCCAACATGACTCCGACGGGCACCCAGGCACTCATCAACGCCATCTCCTTCGCGACTCCCCTCACCGCCGTTCCTGAGCCCTCGACCGCTCTGTTGGGCTTGATCGGGTTGGGCCTGCTCGTCCGGCGCCGTCGCTAGTCGGGAGGAGCAACAGAAACGACCCTTCAAAAGGCCGGCTTCCCGCCGGCCTTTTTCATTTCTCATATTCTGGATGAGGTAGTGGAGTGCGGAAACTGTGCCCCGGGGAAGTTGCGATCACCCCCTCACCCCGCTAGGTTACCGGGGAACCCCTGATGAACTTCCGCAAGCCCATCCTAGGCGTCCTGTTGCTCTGTGCCCCTGCCTCACCTTGCTCCGCCCAGCTCTTCGTCGACTTCAATTCAACCAGCAACGACGGAGGACCGCACCCCGAGACCGGCTACAACTCCTACGATACGGCCCACGAGAACGCCTCCGATTTTCTTTTGCCCCGCGACTACAGCGCCTTCGGGACCACCATTTCCCTTACGGTCGATTTCCCGGACTCCAGCGACAGACGCGTGCAACAGATGATTGACCGCGGCAGCGGTAACGACGGGAACTGGACCGGGAGCAAACTGAACCTCATCACCGACTGGATCGGAGTCGACACCCGCACCGGCAATGGCGGAAACGGAGACTACGACGGCGTGAACGGCACTCCCACCCGGATCACCTTCACCCTCGAGAACCTGCCCACTGCGACCTACCACTGGCGCTCTTACCATCATGACACCGAGCACATGAACGGGCTCTTCCTGGTCGAGTATTCCACCAATGGAGGAGGCTCCTATACCCTGGTGGAGGGCCCGGAAGCAGGGGGTGCCTTCCGGCAGACCGACAGCACCCCGGGAGGCAATCCGGCCAGTCCGCAGACCTATGGCGGCCCCCGGCCCGAAACCCTGCCCTCCACCGTTGAATTCGATTTCGCAACCGCGGCCGGGCAGGACCTCATCCTGCGCGTGATCCCGTTGTCGGCCACCTCGGTTCACACCCAGTTCGCGGTCATTAACGGTTTCGAAATCACCCAGACCAGTCCCCCGGATTCTCCTACCGACCTCACCCTTTCCAGCAACACGGTCTCGCGCAGTGCCATCGTGGGAACCGTGGTCGGAACCCTGACTTCCACGGACATCACTCCCGGGGATTCCTTCACCTACAGCCTGGTCCCCGGCACCGCGGACAATCACAATGGAGAGTTCGACATTGTGGGCGATCAACTCCGCACCAACCGCGACCTCACTCCCTTTGCGGCCGGGACAATCCTTTCCGTCCGGGTGCAGACCACCGATCTCCTCGGGCACACTTACCAGAAGGCCTTCTCCCTGGAACTGGTCAACGATTCCGATTCCGATGGTCTCGATGACGGCTGGGAACTCACCTGGTTCGGCAACGTCACCACCGCCACGGGAAGCGGCAACAATGACGGCGATCTCCTCAGCAACCTGCAGGAGCAGGCCCTCGGCAGCAACCCTGTCAGGAGTGACACGGATGACGATGGACTGGACGACGACCTCGAAAACGGGAGCGGGGTTTTCAATGGAGCGGGGGATCCCGGGTCGAGCCCCCTCCTCCGGGACACCGACGGGGATGGCCTGGATGATGCGACTGAACTCTCCCTCGACAACGGACACCTTACCAACCCCAACATGGTCGACAGCGATGGAGACGGCTTCGGTGATCCGGTTGAAATCAACGGAGGCTCTGATCCGAACAATCCGGCCGATTTCCCCGATCTTGTCCTCTCTCTCGTTATCAACGAGATCCTTGCAGTCAATCGAACCGGCCTGCGGGACGGATTCGACACCCACGAGGACTGGATCGAGATCTACAACCCCAATCCCATCGCGCTCAATCTCAACTCCTACTACCTGACCGACGATCCCGACAAACTCACCAAGTGGACATTCCCGGCCACAGTCATCCCCGGCAATGGCTATCTCGTGGTCTTCGCTTCCGGGATCAACCAAGTCGATCCCGGGGGAAATCCGCATACCAATTTCAAACTCGAGTCCATCGGTGAATACCTCGCCATCGTGCGACCCGATGGCACAACCATCGATGACGCCTTCCACCCCTCCTTTCCCGGGCAGTTCACCGACATTTCCTACGGTTCACAGGCCGACAGCGGTTCCCTGCGATTCTTCAGTTCCCCTACTCCCGGGGCTGCCAACGGAAACGGATTCCCGGGGGTAGTCAAGGACACCACATTCGATGTCGACCGGGGATTCTACAGTGCCCCGATCTCGGTCTCCATCTCCAGCGATACCCGGGACGCCACCATCCGCTATACCACCAACGGTTCGAAACCCTCGCCCACCAGTGGCGCGATCTACCGCGGACCGGTCACCATCCGTAATACCACTACCCTGCGCGCAGTCGCCTACAAGGCGGACTGGCTTTCAACCAACGTGGACACCCAGACGTATATCTTCGTCGACGGGGTCGCTCTGCAACCTGCGGCCCCGCGCGACTGGCCCACCGACTGGAACTACAACTCCGACGCCGGTTCCATCGTGCCTGCCGATTACGAGATGGACCGGCGCGTCGTCAATAACACGCTGCCGGGTTACAGCGTGCCGGAAGCCCTCCTCGATATTCCCTCGGTCTCGATCGCGATGAAGCCGTCCGACTTCCTCAACGACAACTCCTCGCCCGACACCGGCATGTATTCCAACCCGCAAAACCGTTTCGAGCGCCCCTGCTCCATTGAGTATCTTCGTCCCGACGGGGAGCCTGGATTCCAGGTCGACGCCAAGATCGAGGTCCATGGAAATGCCAGCCGCCGCCCCTACCGCATGCAGAAACATTCCCTTCGCGTGACCTTCACCACTGAATTTGGCGGGCCTGGCCGCCTGGAGTATCCCCTCTTTCCGGAATCTCCGGTCGACCGGTTCAACAAACTCGTCCTGCGCGCCTGCTTCACCGATTCCTGGGGCCTGGTCTCCTGGGGCAGTTCGCGTTACCGTCCGAATGATTCCCAGTACATCCGCGACGTCTGGATGAAGGAGAGCCTGCGGGCAATGGGGCAGCCCTCCAGCTACGGAAACTTCGTCCATCTCTACGTCAACGGTCT
Source organism: Akkermansiaceae bacterium UBA7890 (assembly GCA_002501065.1). Classification (GTDB taxonomy): domain Bacteria; phylum Verrucomicrobiota; class Verrucomicrobiia; order Verrucomicrobiales; family Akkermansiaceae; genus Roseibacillus_B. Next base: position 6,346 of record DLRK01000066.1, on the reverse strand, counting down.
CTACTTCGGGCTTCATAACCTCACCGAGCGCCTCGAGGACGACTTCTGGGCCGAACACCTCGGCGGCGCGAAGGAGGACTGGGAAGTCAACAAGGATCTCAGTGGGGGCGGGTCCCGCTGGAACCGGATGATGAGCATCGCCAATGGCAACATTGCGGACAACAGGGTCTACAACTCCATCAAGAATTACCTCGATGTGGTCAACTTCTCGGATTACATGCTCCTCCACTTTTATGCCGATTCGGAGGACTGGCCGCACCACAATGGTGACGCCGCCGCCAACGTCAGGAGTGGCGACGGCAAATACCGCTTCTGGTGCTGGGATCAGGAGATCGCCCTCGATAAATTCTCCTGGAACCGCTACGACAACTCCAGTGGGGCAGGCGCACCCTTCCAGCGACTGCGTCGAAACACTGAATTCCGCATGCTCTTCGCGGACCGCGTACAAAAGCACCTCTTCAACGGAGGGGCGCTGAGTGAACAGGCTTCCATAGACCGATACCTCGGACTCGCCAACCGGATCGACAAGGCCATCGTGGCCGAGTCGGCTCGCTGGGGTGACACCCAGGCTGCCACACCCTACGGAAACACCCCCGGATCGTCTGCTGATATCAATGCCGACTACTACCCACCCACCGTCAACAACCCGATCTATTTCACCCGCGAACAACACTGGGTGGTGGAACGCGACAACGTCATCAACAACTACATCCCCACCCTCCACGACCAGAATGACAGCCGTTCCACCATCCGGGAACTGCGGGCCAATGATCTCTTCCCCGATATTGACGCCCCCGTTCTAAGCCAGTTTGGCGGTGTCGTTCCTGACGGATTTGAACTCAATATCACCGGAGCGGAGGGCACCATTCACTACACCCTCGATGGTTCAGACCCCCGCCAGGAGGGAGGAGAGGTCAGCCCCGCCGCGCATTCCCTGCCAACCGGCATCACGCTGGACACCCTGCTCGACTTTGAGGCCGCGAACTGGCACTACCTCGACACCGGAGCCAGTCTGAGTTCCAGCAACGTGGTGGCGGGTCATGACCACTACAGTTCGTCTGACTGGAAGCATCCCGCATTCAACGATGCCGCCTGGGGAACCGGCCCGGCCATGCTCGGGGGCGACAGCACCACTGATATCTCAGGCGCATCAATCGCCACCATCGTCGATATTGGCCCCTCCGGGAATCGTCATCCTGCCGTTTATTTCCGGAAAAGCTTCACCGCTACCAACGCCAACTCCTTCACCAGGATCACCGCAGACGTGAAACGCGATGATGGGGCCATCCTTTACCTCAACGGGCGCGAGATCGGCCGTAGCAACATGCCCACCGGCACGGTGACATCCGGCACTCTGGCTTCAGCCACGCAATCCGGAAGCAACGAAAGCAGCATCCACACCATCGATTATCCGTTATCCCCGGGGGATCTGACAGAGGGGGAAAATATCCTGGCGGTGGAAGTACACCAATCCAGCACCGGGAGTGGAGATCTCGGCCTTGATGTGCGCCTCTCGGGATTCAAGCCTACCGGTCCTCCCGCCCCCGTCACCCTCACCCGGACCGGAACGGTCAGGTCCCGGATTTTCCATGGCTCCGAGTGGTCTGCCCTGACCGAGGCTTCCTTTATCGTGGGCACGCCCGCCTCTCCCGGAAACCTGGCAGTCACCGGGATTATGTACAACCCGATCGGGGCGAGCGAGGATTCCGAGTACATCGAACTGATGAACATCAGCCCCACGGGGAGCATTGACCTGACTGATGTCCATTTCGTTGCCGGCATCACCTACCAGTTTCCCGCGGGGTTCGTCCTCGCTCCGCTCCAGCGCGTGGTCATCGCCAGGAACGAGGCCGTCTTCGCCGAAACCTATCCCTCCGAAGGCATCACCGTCGCTCCTGGATTTTTTTCCGGGAGCCTCTCAAACAGCGGAGAGGAGATCGCCCTCCGGGGACAGGACGACAGGGATATCCGGCGCTTCACCTACGGTAACAGCCTTCCCTGGCCCCCCAGTCCCGACGGACTGGGATTCTCCCTGGTTCTCTCGGCACCAACCAGCAACCCCGATCACTCGATCGCGGCGAACTGGCGTGCCAGCGTGGCCCTGGGAGGTTCACCCGGTGAGGATGATTCCGCATCGTTCGCGGGTGATCCCGGGATCGACGCGGATCAGGACGGGCGTTCCGCCTTCTTTGAGTTTGCAACCGGAACCAGTGACGCGAACCCCGTCGAAAATCCGGTCATCGCCCTCGGACTGACGAGCCTCAATGACGGGGGTGCCGGCCTCCGGAACCATCTCGACATCTCCTTCAGGCGGAACCTTGCTGCTGACGAAGCCCTCTACCACGTGGAAATCTCCACCGATCTCCAGAACTGGAACTCCCTGGAAGTCCACCTGGTCTCCATTGAAAACCACGGGGACGGCACCGCCACCTACACCTATCGATCAGAATTCCCAATGGGTGCCCGCAACCGGGAATTCCTGCGCCTCCAGGTCATCAGGCGGTAATCCTGAAATTGCCCTCGCCGCGAATCAGGAGATATCGACGGCTCTCCTCCCGGAATGAAGACCTCTCCGCTGTCGCCGGGGCAGTCTCCATCATCACAAAAAAGGGTCAGGCTCCCGAAAGAGGAGCCTGACCCGAGATTATTTCGTAGAATGGAGGAATCGGACTACTCGTCTTCGATATAATCCTCGTGCCCCGTTTTCTTCATCTCCTTGAGCTTGGCGTAGGTCGCCTTGAGCTTGCTCCCGTCCTTGGCCTTGCAATTGGCGAGCACGCCAACGATTTCCTCCGTAACCAGCGCCATGGCCTTCTTGTATTCTTCCAGGGCTTTCTCCTTGGCTGCCCCGGTCATCTCCTCGATCAGCAAAGGAACCATCGTGGTGCTCTTTTCATTCGCCGCTTTCGCATCAGTGAACAGAGTGGTGAGACGGTCAAAGTCGTAAACCTCCCTGCGGGCCTGACGACCCAACTGCTTGTAGGCCTTGCTGACGATCGCCATTTCCTTTTCAAGCGGGGTCTCGTCATCCTCAGCGGCGGCGAAGGACGCCGTCAGGAAAGGGACCAACAAACTGAAGAGCAAAGCAGCGGACACATTAATTCCCTTGGTCATTATCATATTCATTTTTGATGGGTGGGGGATGTAGAGAACCTGCGGAGACTTCTCTCAACGGGCTCGCATCCCCTGTAGATACGTAAGATCCTGCCCGTAATTTCTGAAAAAGTGAAGGTTTATAAAAGTTCCTTATTCAGGCCTCCTGGCCCCTCCCCCTGCCGCGGAGAACACGCTGAGAAAAAATCCTCATTTTCGTCTGAATCCAGCGCGAGTCCGCACCTCCTTCCCGGGAATTCCCGAGGGACAATTCGCCACCACCCAGAATGTCGGAAATTTTTCTGCATTCTTCAGATTGAGTGCTGCCAGACTCGGCCTAAGCTTTTGGAATATGGTTGCCCGTCACTTCCTCTCCCCTCTGGCTACGGCCATCCTCATGATCTGCCTGCTTCTCGCCAGTGGGAAACAATCCCATGCCCTTCCCTTGCTGGACGAGATCATGGCTCTGGAAGGGACCAACTCCATCAAATACGATCCCTCCAATCCGAACCACCGCTCGGTGGCGCGCATTGAGTTCCTTGGGCTCACCGTGGCCCCTGATGGCGACTACCAGTACTGGTATGACCTCGTAACCGGAAACAAGTCATGGACCCGTGATGTCTCCTTCTGGGTCAGCAACGCCGATACCATCACCAATATGGCGGCCAGCAACTACACCGAGACCGGTGCCCAAGACGTACTGGAGCACTGGTGGGGCAGTCCCATGGCTTACAAGGGGCTCGACGGCTGGGGCAACCACCGCGATTGGCAGAATAGCCCCTCTCACGGGGTGGGCGGGGCCTGGATCCTCACCAGCGGACACCCGGATCCCATCCTCAATCAATTCCACGACTCAATAGACTACAATGTCCCTGGACACTGGACCTTTCAACCCACCGTCTTTTTCTGGGGCCCTCCGTCCCGCACCGACGACTCCCTCTCCCTTTCCGACGGAACGGCGGTATGGCAATTCGAGAAGAATCACAACGCCCAGCTGATCAGCAACGGGATGAACCCCTTCTCCTTCGCCGGCCTCTGCGGCACCTTCATCATCGAGAGTCCCAATCCTCCGGCTGACGACGCCTTCGGCTGGTCCACCTACCACAACACCACAGCCGACGATTCGCAGGGCCCCGTGGCCTCATTCGGCTACCTCCCCGGCCCTGGCGACGGAGCCCCTGCCGGCCGGATTCTTCTGGAAATCACCCGGAACAGGGAACTCCTCGACTTCTCCTGGAACAGCCGGGCCGGCAAGCAGTACGATCTCGTCAGCAGCACGGATCTCACGACCTCCCCCACCACCTGGCCGACCTATGACGATGGGGTGGATCTTTTCCAGAACATCCCGGAATCAGGCACGGGCAACAACATCCTGACCGGCGTGAACCTGGTCGGGCCACGTCGTTTTTTCGCTATTGTGGAAGAGGAAGCGGGCACCTTGCTGAGTGAAGACTTCGATGCCGCTGCCGCTCTTCCACCAGGGTGGACAACTACCGGAGCGGACACCACCGCCTGGGAGATCGGCGTTCCCACCGACACCCTGTTCGGCCCCCTTGCCGCCCACAGCGCCCCCCATTGCGCGGGAACCAATATCGCCGGCGATTACACCGCTTCACAGGACCTTTCCCTCATCACTTCCGTCATTTCCGTTCCAGCCACTGGAGCGACCCTCACCTATCACCAATGGCGTGACACTGAGGGTGATGGTGACGCCGCCTCGATCCGGGTGCTTGACGCGGAAAACAACAATGCCCTGATCGAGGAATTCGTGAGCGCCATTGAGTGGAACGATGCCGCCTGGGATGCCTCGGATCCCGTCCTTCTGCCCGCTTCCGCCAACGGGAAAAAGATCCGGATCGAATTTCGCTTCGTCAGCAACCAGTCGGTTCCCGAAAGCTTCGCCGGCTTCTATCTCGACAACGTCCTCATCAAGGCCAACTGATAAAACCACTGCTTCCCGGCGCTTCATCTATTGACTACCGGGGCTCGACCGGAAACGCTGCACCATGCCCTCCCGAAAATCATCCGGTTCGTCATTCCTGCCAGTTCTTCTGGCCCTCGGGGCGCTCCCGTCCGGAGCCGCCCAGAATGCCGAGGCTCTCAGGGCCGATGCCTCTTTTTTTACGGACAAGAGCTGCCGGGAGCTGAAGGAGGCCGTGCAGAAGAAGGATCTGACCCGATTCCGAAGCAACCTGCTGAAGAAGGTGGCCGGGCAACTTCTCGGCGGCAACTACGACGCAACCTATCGAGCCGCCACCTACAAGGCCTATCCCTCTCCCCAGGCCCTGCAACGCACCATTAAACTCGGGGACGGTTTCAGTCGCTACGAAAACATCACCGGTATCCATCTGGGCAAAGGAGAACATGTGGTCCTGGCGGGTGATTCCGGCGGCCGGAAACTCTCTCTCCTCGTACCTGACTGGATGCGCAAGCCCGCTCCCGGCATTAACCCCTCCAAGGACCCGAACGGATGGGGCCTGAAACGCCAGGCAATTGGTCTTCAACCCGGGGTGAATGTCATCGAGGTCGAGAAAGGCGGTCTCGTTTATCTCAGCTACTACGACGACCATCCGGAAAAGGCCCCGGCCGTACCGGTCCATTTTCCCACCGGCGAAGTCAATGGCTACTTTGATGTCACCCGGCATGACAACGACGATTGGAACCGGCTCCTCGACAATGCGGTGAGCCCGATCCTCGATGCCCGCGGCCAGCACATCCAGGTCGCCTACCCCGTGGAGTGGTTCGATGTTCACACCCGTGGCAAGGGCGTGGAACTGATCAACAATTACGACACCATGCTTCGTCACCACTACACCGTGCTGGGACTCGTGAAATACAAGAAGATCCCACCCAACCGCATTCTGGCACGTGTGAACTACAACTACTACATGTTCCGTGACCGCGATGGGGTGGCCTACTTCGGCAACAAGGGCACCATGCGGATGGTTGCAAACCCGGAAGTAGTCACCAAGGGAGATCCCTGCTGGGGCTTCTGTCACGAAGCGGGTCACGTGCTGCAATTGCGCCCCCAGATCACCTGGGGAGGCCTGACAGAGGTGAGCTGCAACATCTTCTCGATGTACACCCGCGGAAAGATGGGAAACAAGAGCAGACTGGCCGGCCAGAAGAGCTACGCCAGGGCCCGTCAGAAAATCGTCGAATCGAATCCCAGGATCTCCTATCTGCAGGATCCTGATGTGTTCAATCGCCTGGTCCCCTTCTGGCAGTTGCACCTCTATTTCCTGCGCAACGG
>DLRK01000035.1 GCA_002501065.1 Akkermansiaceae bacterium UBA7890 | reverse complement strand
CCGCACGAATGGCTATGTTGGCAAAACCGCAGTTGGTTTCCCCGACAGAAGGGCGGCTATGGTGTGCCCGCTCCCAAGGTTCACAACTCCGCCATCCGCAAGGGAAATTGGAAACTCGTGCGCATGAACGAAAAGATCGGCTCGGACGATCCACCGCCCGCGTGGCAACTCTACGACCTAAAGAATGATATCGGGGAACAAAAAGACCTCGCCAACCAGCATGGTGACATGGTCAAATCCTCGTTCCGAATACCAATCTCAATTCACAACTCCGCGTCTCTGCGACTCCGCGCGAGACCTCTCCCCTCAACTCATCCAACACCATGAACCACCGAACGCTCCTTACATCCTCCGTCAGCGTCATGCTGGCCACCACAGCCCTTGCCACCCCCGTCATTCTGTTCGAGAACAGCGACTTCGAGCAGGGCACGCTCAAGAACTGGACCGCCGAGGGCAAGGCCTTCCAGACCCAGCCAACCAAGGGCGACAACCCGACCAAGCGCGGACGCAAGGACGCCAGCAAGCACCAGGGCGACTTTTGGATCGGGACCTTCGAAAACTACAATGGCAAGTCGGGCAAACCCGGTCAAACGCAAGGCGACGGCCTGACCGGTCGCCTCACGTCCCACGAATTCACCATCGCGCACCGCTACATCAACTTCCGCGTCGGCGCCGGTGCCCATGAAGGCACCTCGGTGCGCCTCCTCGTCGATGGCAAGACCTGGCTCCTCTCCCCCGGCTTCGCCAGCGAGACCATGCAGGCGCGCTCTGCCGACGTCGGTGCTTTCCTTGGCAAGAAGGCCCGGATCGTCGTCCTCGACAATGTCACCGGCGGCTGGGGGCACATCAATGCCGACAATTTCACTGCCTCCGACAAGGCGACCGCCACGGTCGTGAAACCCACCGCGACCAAGAAGGCCAACCTGAAGAAACCGACCTCCAGTGGAGGCAGGAAACCACCCCGCCCGCTCACCGGTGGGGAACAGGTCGCCGAGATGACCATCGACAAGCAGTTCCTGATCTACCCGATCAAGAACGGTGCGCCGAAGCCGGCCATTAGTCTGAGCATGGGCGGCAAAGTCGTCCGCTTCTACACCGGCGAGCTCGCGTCCAGCGCCGATGACATCGACTGGTGGGCCTACGAGGACGTCAGCGAGTTCAAGGGCCAGAAGGCCACCCTCGCCGTCGGAGGACTCTCCAAGGAAGGCTTCCAGCTCATCAAGCAGTCCGACACCGTCCCCGGCCAGGACCGCTGGGGCGACGAGTCGAAGCGCCCGCAATTCCACTTCTCCCAACAGGTCGGATGGAACAATGACCCGAACGGCATGGTCTACTACAAGGGCGAGTGGCACCTCTACCTGCAGCACAACCCGGTCGGCTGGCGCTGGGGGAACATGACCTGGGCGCACGGCGTGTCGAAGGATCTCGTCCACTGGCAGCAGCTTCCCAACGTCCTGCACCACCGGAAAGGCGACGCCATGTTCTCCGGCGGCGCGGCAGTCGACTGGAAGAACACCGGCGGATGGAAGACCGGCGAGAACGACGTCATCATCGCGACATGGACGAGCACCGGCCGCGGCGAGTGCATCGCTTATTCCAACGACCTCGGCCGCACCTTCACCGAGTACGAAGGCAACCCGGTCATCACCCACAAGGGCCGGGATCCGAAGACGATCTGGTATGAATACGCGAAGGGCGAGAAGCCGCTCGACGCCGACGCCCAAAAGCTCGGCGGCCACTGGGTCATCGTGGTCTATGACGAGGACCAGAAGGTCGGACGCAACATCGCCTTCTACACCTCCACCAACCTGAAGGACTGGACCCTGCAGAGCAAATTGTCCGGGTATTTCGAGTGCGCAGAACTCTACCCGCTGCCGGTGGACGGGAAATCCGACGTCGTCCGCTGGGTCGTCTTTGCCGCCGATGCCAAGTATGCCGTCGGCACCTTCGACGGTAAGACCTTCACCCCGGAACACGAGGGCAAACACCAACTCCACTGGGGTCCCTACTATGCCTCCCAGCTCTTCTCCGACACCCCGAACGGGCGCCGCATCCAGATCGGCTGGGCCCGCATCAACATGGACGGCATGCCCTTCAATCAGACCTTCACCTTCCCGACCGAGCTCACCCTCCGCACCACCTCGGACGGCGTCCGCATGTTCGGCAACCCCGTCAACGAGATCAAAAAGCTCTGGTCCAAAACCCACAGCACCGCCAAGCGCCCGCTCAGCGACGGCAAGCCCGTCAAGATCGCCACTTCCGGCGCCCTCTTCGACATCGAGGCCCGCTTCGAGGTCGGCTCCGCCAAGAAGATCGGCCTCAACATCGACGGCAAACCCGCCTTCGTCTGCGATCTCGAGAGCCCGAAGAACGACATCCGCCCCATCGACGGCAAGGTCAGCGTCCGCATCCTCATCGACCGCCCCATGATGGAAACCTTCGTCAACGACGGCCAGATGGTCATCACCGCCACCTACCAGAACGACCTCAACATCGAGTCCGTCGAGGCCTTCGCGGAAGGCGGCGAGGCCAAACTTCTGTCCATCGACGTCAACGAGCTCAACGCCAGCTGGAAATAGGGAGAGCGGACAATTTTTCCCGCCAATATCTCGCGCGGAGTCGCGGAGATTTTCAGATTCACCATCTCAGTAGCCTCCACTCACACCTCATTCATGAATCTCAAACCCACAAACTCCGCGTCTCTGCGGCTCCGCGCGACAATTCTCTTCGCCAGTCTGCTCCTCAGCATCGTCTCACCGGCGAAGCCGAAAATGGATGCCAGGTCACGTTGCAATGTCATCGTCTTCATCACCGACGACCAGGGATACGGCGACCTCTCGACGCATGGCAACCCGGTGCTCAAGACGCCGCACATGGACCGCCTGCACTCCGAGTCCGTCCGCTTCACCGACTTCCATGTCGCCCCGATGTGCTCCCCCACCCGTGGCCAGCTCATGACCGGCGTCGATGCGATGCGCAATGGCTGCACCGCCGTTTGCCAGGGGCGCTCGATGATGCGCACTGACCTGCCCACCATGGCCAATTTTTTCGCCGACTCCGGTTACGCCACCGGCCACTTTGGCAAGTGGCATCTTGGCGACAGCTACCCGCATCGCCCGCAGGATCGCGGATTCCAGGAGACCATCCACCACCGCGCCTGGGGGATCACCTCCCTCGCCGACCACTGGGAGAACCACACCGACGTCTACTTCGACCCAATCCTCTCCCACAACGGGATCGACAAGAAGTTCTCTGGCTACTGCACCGACATCTTCTTCGACGAATCGATGAAGTGGATCAGCAGACAGCAGGCCGCCAACAAGCCGTTCTTCCTCTACCTCCCCACCAACACTCCACACGTCCCGAACATCTGCCCCGCAAAGTTCTCCGCGCCCTACCGGGGCCAGCACGACGGCAAACCGATCCCCGACACCTTTTACGGAATGATCGCCAACCTCGACGAGAACCTGGGGAAACTGGAGGCGTTCTTGAAGGAAAAGGGGCTCCGCGAGAACACGATTTTCATTTTTCTATCCGACAACGGAACGCAGAGCGGCCAGGCGAAGGAGATCTTCAACGCCGGGATGCGCGACAAGAAGACCAGCGTTTTTGAAGGCGGTCACCGCGTCCCGTGTTTTGTGCGCTGGCCTGCTGGAAATCTCCGTCACGACAGCGATATCGGTGACCTCACCCAGGTCCAGGATCTGTTGCCGACACTGATTGATTTTTGCGATTTAAAGACGGGCGAAAAGTCCACCAACTTCGATGGCACGAGCCTCGCTAGCTTGCTGACCGACGACGAAGCGGAGCTGGGCGACCGCAAGTTGGTGATTCAATACCGTGCATCGGGAGCGCCGTGGGATCCCGCGGTCGTGTTGTGGGACAAGTGGCGACTCATCGGCGGTGACCGGCTCTACCACGTCGCGAAAGATCCGGGGCAGGAGAACAACGTCGCGCCTGAACATCCGGAGGTAGTCCAGGCGATGTCGGAACACTATGACGCCTGGCATGCCGAGGCGAAGCCGCTCTTCGACAAGCGGCGCTGGATCACCATCGGGCGCGAGGCTGAGCCCAGTTCGATTCTTTACGCCCAGGACTGGACCGGCGACTACTGTGACAACCGCGGCGGCCTGACGGCGGCTACAGCAAAAGGCTATTGGAATACGATCGTCGATCGCGAGGGCGTCTACGAAATGGAACTCCGGCGCTGGCCGAAGGAGTCTGAGAAGACACTCGTCGAGGGCTTCGGCGGTCCGGAGGACAAGAGCCGGAGCGCCCGGCCTATCGCGGCCGCAAACCTGCAGATCGCCGGGGGAAGCTACACTCTGGATGCCGCACCGGGATCGCAGGAAGTGACATTCCGGGTGAAGCTGCCGGCGGGGAAGACCCAACTGCAAACCTACTTCCTCGATACGGAAGATCGCATGCTCTGCAGCGCGATTTACGTCTACCTGAAGCGGCTCGACGACGACCCGCGGGAATTGACCCCTGCGACGGATCGCAAGCCGAAAGGAAGTGCTCCGGCGCCGGTGAATCCCCGCAAGGGAAAAGGTGCCAATGCCGGGAAATCCGCGGCAAAAGTTACCCTGGCTGCTGACGATCTCTCGATCTCTGATTTTGAAAACGAAACCTGGGCCGACTGGACCACTACCGGCACGGCGTTTGGATCAGGTCCCACCTCGAAAAGACGCGTGGATATTCATTCGGGAAAACAACTCGTCGATTCCTTCGTCATCGGCGGCGGTGATGGGGCGACCGGGAAACTGACCTCGCCCGATTTCAAGATCGAGCGCGATCGAATCAATCTCATGATCGGCGGTGGCAATCACAAGGGGAAGACCTGCGTGAACCTGTTGATCGATGGGAAGCCTGTTTTCAGCGCAACGGGTTCCGCCTCCAAGAATCCCGCCGGCAAAAAAGTGATGCGCTGGGTATCCTGGGACGTTTCGAAACATCGCGGTCAGACGGCGCAGATCCAGATCGTCGATGAGGCGACCTCCGGCTGGGGACACATCGTCGTGGACCAGATTTTCCTATCCAACAAACCTGCCAAAGGTGCGAAACCATAACCACTTTTCCCGCTCAACGATGATCACCTCCACTCAAAAACTCTTCGCGGCTGCGGCGCTTTGCCTGACCGCGGTGCCATTCGCTTACGCCGCTGACAAGCCCAAGCCCGACATCCTCTTCATCGCCATCGACGACATGAACGACTGGACGACCTTGTTCGACGACGACAACCCGATCCAGACGCCAAACCTGAAGCGGCTCGCGGCACGTGGTGCGTTTTTTTCCAAGGCGTATTGCGCTGTCCCCGCCTGCAATCCGTCTCGGACGGCGATCCTGACCGGGCTGAGCCCTGTAACTTCGGGCGTCTACGGAAACGGCAACTCGTGGAAAAAACTGCTGCCGGATGTTGTCACGCTGCCCCAATACTTCGGGCAGCACGGTTTCGCGACCAGGGGCGGCGGCAAGATCTTTCATCACGGCGGAACCGGCACTGACCGCGAGGACAACCCGTCGTTTGATGAGTTCTTAAAACTGAGGATTCATTCAGGGAAACCGGAGACCAACCACAACGGCTACCGGCGAGGCGAGCCCGGTGTCCGCGGACTCGCGAGCCAGAGTTGGGACTGGGGTGTTCATGATGTTGAGAAACAGACCGACGAGTTCACCGTTGACTACGTCACTGAAGTGATGCGAACGGCGAAGCGCGACAAGCCGCTGTTTCTCGCTGCCGGGATCTTTCGCCCGCACCTCCCGTTCTGGGCACCGCCGGAATCGTTCGAGCGATATCCCTTTGACGCGGTGGAACTTCCGCCGCAACCGGAGGGAGCGGTTATCTTGGCGACGTGCGCGGCGGAAAAACCAAACCGGGCAAGGAATGAAAATGCCCCTGTGTTTCATTTACTGCCTGTCCTTCTTTTTCCTGATCCACTAGACATTCGCGGCACTCAAAATATGTGAACCAAGGAAAACATATCAGTAAATTACTCCTCACCATCTGTCTGCTGCACCCCTTGCTCTTGTTCGCCGAGGACCCCGTCTCCATTGCCGGGGTTTACCCCAGCCTCACCATGTACAACGACGAG
>DLRK01000203.1:22690-37156 GCA_002501065.1 Akkermansiaceae bacterium UBA7890 | reverse complement strand
CCCACTCCGGAACCCTCTCCGGGGACACCCTAGCCGAATCCATTCCAGGATTTTCCTCCCTTCATCCTTGGGGGAAATGCGGCCGACCCGCCCCAGTCCACCCGATTGACTGGCGCTCGCCCAGCCCCTCGTGGCGGCTTGTTCACATCTTCTCACAGTTGCGATGCCAACAAAATTTGACATAGCTGGAAGGTTCTGACTTATTGAATAATCGTGTTTGAGAAGATCATCAGCAAGAACACGGGAGACGTTGCCTCCGGCCCCCCTTCCGCTCCTCACGCCGAACCCGCCCCCACCCCGGGCACAGAGGCCAATCAACTCGTCGCGATTTCCGCAGGTAAGCGCAATGTTCTCGGCAGCGACGTCGAGATCGAGGGAGAAGTCCGCTTTCAGGGCGATCTCATCGTGGACGGCAGGATCGAGGGCAGGATTGTTTCGGAAGGTTCGCTGACCATCGGTGAATCGGCCCACATCAAGGCTGAGATCAAGTGCGGTCTGGTCATTGTGCAGGGCAGGGTGGAAGGCAACATCACAGTCACCGACCGGGTCGAAATCTGTGCCCTGGCCGAGGTGACTGGCGACATCAAGGCCGGAGCCCTTTCCATGGAAGCGGGGGCCGTCTTCGTGGGTGCCTCTGCCATCGGCACGCCCCGCAATCAGCCCAAGGTGGTAAACCAGACGCTCGAACTCGAGGAGAAGAAGACTGAATTACCTGCTGAGAGCGCGAAGGCTCCCGCTGCCTGAGAGGGAGACCAACGGGCCCCACCCCCCGGACCCTGCGAACAACTCGACAGATTCGCAGATTCTTAAAGAGGCTCAAATTATTCTCCGGAAAGATTAGAAGTCTTGGTCACTTTGTACTCAGGCATATTCCCTTATCAGACGCACAAAAATACAGGTGTCATTAACCGGGATTGATTGTTAAGCACAAACTTTCTCGACCCTGCCGGGCCATCCAATGATGGTTGCAATGCACTCCACTTTCACCTGCGATCATGCTTGGCCGTCCAAAGAATCTGCTCCTCTCCTGTCCGGTCTGTGGCCATGAGCAGGAAGAACCCCGGTTTGCCTGCTCAACGTTCTGTCGCGATCGTGGCTGTGGGGCCTGCTTCCAGATCAGGAATGGCGAGGCCGTGCCAATCACCCCCCCCGCCGAGTATCCCTTCCCTCTCCGCGACCACCTTGCGCAACGAACGGGTGGTCCCGGGACCACCCGGGCAAGTCGCCTGAAAGAGGAGAAGGAGATGGGACCGCCCCGCGTGCAACAGCTTGAGTTTTTCTCCAGCCTCTCCCGGCGCGGCGCCGGAACTTCCGCCCTTCCCTCCAAAGCTCGCATTCCGCGCGTCACCACCACCACGGGAGACCACCCTGCCATCGCCCGGCTGGCCCGCCTTCTGCCCGAGGTTCCCCGAAAGGGACACCGCCACATTCACTGCCTTGAGTGCGAATTCCCGCAGAGCATTCCGGAAGAGACGTTCTCCACCATCTGCCTGCGCTGCACCGCCTCCATCCCTCTCGACGATCACGAGATCAGCACGATGCACCACCGGCGCATCCGAACCCGTGGGAATGTCCACATCCACCAGGAAGGTGGAATCAATGGCGTCTCGGTGCACTGCCACGACCTGACGATCGAAGGCGTCTTCAAGGGCAGCGGTATCGACTGCGATGGAGACCTCACCATCCTGTGTGACGGAACCATCACGGGAACCGTGCGCTGCCGCCGCCTCATCGTGCAGGGACACTCAAAGGTTGCCTTCTCCCACCCCGTACATGCAAGGGACGTCATCATCGATGGCATCGTCCGGGGGGATATCGTGTGCGAGCAACAACTCGCTCTTGAGCAGGATTCGATCCTGGAGGGGGACATCCAGGCCACCTCGCTTTCAATTGGAGAAGGTGCTCACCACTCCGGCAACGTCGGACTGCCACAACTCAAGGAGCGCTATGCCAAGTTCGGTGCACTCACCGATATTGCGGACATGGAACTTCCCTCCCAGGGTAGCAGCTGTTCCGCGGACACCGCCATGGAGCCTCGTTAATGAAACGGCGGCGAAGGATCCCGCAGCTGCCTGGAGGAATCATCTCACCGCAGTCCTGCTGAAAAAGCGCGACCAGGACGCCATTTCTTCTTTGCCCCCGGGGCCGGCATGAGCGAGCCTCCGGCATGAGCACCTCTGCCCCTGCTCTCGATCTGAGAGAGGAGATCCTGCGCCTCAAGAACGAGCGTAACGCGGTAATCCTCGCGCATAACTACCAGATCGGCGTCATTCAGGATCTTGCTGATTTCGTGGGAGATTCCCTTGGGCTGTCCTACCGCGCGCAGGAGACCGATGCGGAAGTGATTGCGTTCTGCGGGGTTCACTTCATGGCCGAAACCGCCAAGATCCTCAATCCGGACAAGACGGTGATCCTGCCCGACCGGGACGCCGGCTGTTCCCTGGAGCAAAGCTGCCCCGCCCCTGCCCTCCAGAAGTATCTGGAGGATCACGCCGACCGGAACTACTACGTCATCGCCTACATCAACTGCTCGGCAGGAGTGAAGGCGCTCTCCGACGTGATCTGCACCTCCGGCAACGCCGTCCGTATCGTGGAACAGGCCCCCGCTGACCGCCCCATCCTCTTTGTGCCGGATGAAAACCTCGGCGCATGGGTGATGGAGAATTGCGACCGCAAGATGGATCTCTGGAAAGGATCATGCTACGTCCACGTGGAATTCACCCGCGAATCGATACAGAAGATCAAGGACGACTACCCTGACGCGGTGACAGTGGCCCACCCGGAATGTACCACTGCGGTGCGCCTGCTGGCCGACGAGGTGTGCTCCACCGAAAAGATGGTCACCTTCTGCCAGAACGCCGAAACCAGGAACATCATCGTGGTTACCGAGGGCGGGATGCTGCACCGTCTGCGCAAGGAAGCTCCCGACAAGAACCTTATTGCCGGCCCCACCGACAGCTGTGCCTGCTCCGATTGCAAGTACATGAAGATGAACACCCTTGAGAAGCTCCACGCCTGTCTGGAGAATCTGGAACCCCGGATCGAGGTCCTGGAAGACATTCGAGGCAGGGCTGAAGCAGCAGTGGTGCGCATGCTTGAGCAATCGAAATAGCAGTCCCTGTGGAGGGCCAGCTCCTCCCGCCCCGTGTTCCGAACAATCCACCCTTTCGCTCGACAGCTCCCCAAGGCAGCCCTATCGTCCCCCCCCCATTCCACCAAAGATCATGAAAATCACCATCATTGCCGCCTTCCTGGGCGCTGGCCTTCTTTTCACTGGAGTGCTCTCAGCTCAGGATTCTCCCACCCAGCCCGGCAAGAAGGCTGAGGCCGCCAAGGAGGCCGAGGCCCCCAAGGCCCAACCCAAACCTGCTCCGGCCGGCCCCACCAATCCGGCAAAACCGGAAGCCCCGGAAGAACCCAAGGTCACAATGGACGCCAAGGAGATCCGCACCAAGACCTCCTATGGGTTCGGTTTCCGCAACGGGCGCAACTTCACCAACCAGACTGGTCGCTTCGGACTCCAGATGGAGGACATCGACCGCGAGCAATTCCTCAAGGGACTCTTTGACGCCCTCGAACTCAAGGATTCCGAGATCGACCAGGAAAAGATCAACGAGGCTCTCAACCAGTTGAGCCTCGTCATCAGGGAGCGTGAAAAGAAAATCGCGACAGAGAACAAGGTGGCTGGAGAAAAATTCCTCGCCGAAAACAAGAAACGCGAGGGAGTCATCACCTCCAAGAGCGGCCTGCAGTACGAGGTTCTCAAGAAGGGGGAAGGCGAAGTCTACCCCGCACCCCCTCCAGGGCAGCGTCCCACCAAGCAATTCATGACCATCTATCGCGGCACCCTCATCGACGGGACGGAATTCGATTCTTCCAAAGGCAAGCCCGCGCCCATGTCCCTCAACGTGATCGCGGGATTCAAGGAAGCCCTCACCCAGATGCCGGTGGGATCGAAGTGGAAGCTCTTCATCCCGGCCGAACTCGCCTACAAGGAGAACCGGCGCAGCGCCAACCTTGGTCCCAACAGCACGCTCATCTTCGAACTCGAGCTGGCTGAGTTGAAGGACCTCCCCAAGCCGCCCTCGCGTCCGCTGGCCCGTCCCACTCCCTCCGGTCGCTCGGTCTCGCCTCCTGTCCGGGTTCCGGGACGCCCCGGTGCCAAGGCGGTGTCCCCACCTGTGCGGGTTCCCGTCAATCCTGGAACAGGCAAGTCTCCTGCTCCATCCACTGGGAAGCCCAGGGCCCGTGCCGTCTCTCCCCCGGTGCGCATTCCAACCGCCCCGGCCAAGCAACCCGATCCTCCAAAACCGGTTCCGGTGAAACCCGGCAAGGCCCTTCCCAAGCCCAAGTAGATCGCCGGGGACATGTCCTTCAGGCGTCAACTGGACAATTGATCTATCAGGCGCTGCAAATCAGCTGCGCCTGTAACCCTTCCAGTGACCGGGAGGGTTCCACCATGTCCATCCAGGATGGACACTCCTGGCGGACAACTCGTCGATCCTCACGAAGGCCGACAGGCACACCCCGTTACCCATTCCGTATCGCACCCCTCCTCTCTGGTCATATCCTCACAGCGCCTCATGTCTGTCAGATCATCGCTCCTGCTGCCCATGATGGCATTGATCTGCCTTGAGCTCTCCGGTTGTGCTTCCCGCTCTCCTGCCAGGACTCCGCCTCGCTGCCCGGCGTCCTCCGCCGTTACCCGGCCGACCCTCGAAGAATCGACCTTTACCTCGTTCGACGGCGACCGGTTCCCCTACCGCAAGTGGCTCCCCCGCGATGATCGCCCACCCTCCCTGGTGGTGGTGGGATTCCACGGGATCGCGGGTGCCTCCACGGACCTGAGTGTTCTCGGCAAGCACCTGCAGGAGCACTGCTCCCGGGCCGCGGTCTATGCGCCCGACCTGCGCGGGCAGGGCAATGATCCGGTCACCTCTCGCAAGGGAGACATTCACGATCGGCAGGACTGGTTCAACGACTTCAACACCTTCACTCGCCTCGTCCGTCGACAACACCCCGGGGCACGCATCGTATGGTGTGGAGAGAGCATGGGGGCCCTCATCGCACTCCATGCGGTGGCAACCTGCTCTTCGCAGAAACAACCACCCTGCGATGCCCTGATCCTCTCCTCTCCCATCGCCCGCATTCATGACGATTTTCCGCAGTGGAAGCGAACGGCCCTGCGCTGGGGAGCACGTCTCTTTCCCCGGTGGAAGATCTCCCTGGAAACCCTGTCGGGAGAGAATGAAGTGCACGTCATCAGGGACGTGATCCACCAGGAGCAGGTCCAGGCCAATCCCTACCATGTCTCCGCCTTCACCATGCGCCTCCTTTCCACTCTGGGCACCATGATTGAAACCTCGACGGAACAAGCCACCCGGATCGAGTTACCCGTCCTCCTCCTGCATGGCGGACATGACATCTTCTCCCGTCCTGACGATGTGAAAACCTTCGCCGGGCGGTTTCCACCGGCTGCACGGGTAAAGCGTCACTTCTATCCGGAGAGCTATCACCTGCTCTTTTACGATCATCAGAAGGAACGGGTTCTTGCCGATATCACGCGCTGGCTCCGTTCCCTCAACAGGTCCTGAGCAATTCAAGATTCAAGTTGCAACAGAGGCGAGATTCTGGGCAGCTTCCCTGTTCTCTTTCGCCATGAACAACAAGATCAGACTCGCAATCGCCGGAGCAGGATTGCTCTTCATGCTCTGCGGCTGCACCACCGGCAGCAGGAATACCGGAGAGTGGGAATTCCCCCTGGTCGAGGCCGGACAGAAGTCCGTGGCAAACAAGAAAGTTCATCATTCCTCCATCCCCCCGAAAGATCCCTTCCGCTCGCCCGACGTCACCAGATCCCTTCCCGGATCCGGCCCCGCTCCCACGCCCACGCCCACTCCCGAACCTGCACCTGAACCCGCACCGGACAACTAACTGCAGGATCACGAAAAAGGCCCTAGCGAACGATGACGAGATTCAGTGGTGGGCGAGAGTAGCCCATGTCCCGGCATCTCCCACCGTTTCCTGTCCGGAGATACCCCCCCGGTCCACCGCGGGAAACCCGCGGGAAATAACCGATCCCGTAGGGATAAGAACGGGGAAACTGACAACCCCTGCGCAAATAACGGTAGACAGGTCCGGAGCTGAGGCGCCCCCTTGAGCTGCGCCCGCGCTCACGGATGACCCAGGCCGGCTCCCAGGCCGGGGATTGGACTCTCCGGGCGTCGGCGCCTGTCAGAGTCCGCTTCACCGTCTTGACGACCTTTCCTGCCGCGCTATACCATGTCTCCTCTTCCACGATTTCGGCAGCAGCGAAGGAGGCGGATACGAGCGCGGATACGCAAATGGCAAGGTTCGCTTTCATGGTCATCATGACGAATTCCAGCACATTGTATTCGTCCGATTCCCCTCTGGCAACCTGAAGCGCACGAACGAATGCCCGAGAAAACAAAAGCTCCCAAACACTTCAGGCCGGAACCTTTTGCCTACCATGAGGTCATCGAACTTGAAATCGATTCCCTTTCCAATCTGGGAATGGGCCTGGGACGAATCGACAGAACAGCCCCACCGGGCTCGCAGAGCGAAGGGGGCTGGGTCGTCTTCGTCCCGTTCTGCCTGCCCGGCGAACGGGTGCGGGCCCGCATCTGGAAGAACGAAACCAGTTGTTCGCATGCTGACCTGCTGGAAATCCTTGTTCCCAGTCCCAGTCGTCAGGAGCCACGCTGTCCTCTCTTCACCACCTGCGGCGGCTGCCAGTACCAGCATCTCGACTACCGGGAACAGCTTCACTGGAAGCGCCGGCAGGTTGGTGAACTCCTGCAGCACATGGCAGGGATCGACCATCCGATTGAAGAGCCCGTTCCCTCTCCCGAGCCCTGGCACTACCGTTCCAAGATCACGCCTCACTTCCAGAAGCCGCGCCCTGATCGGGATCTCAACATCGGTTTTCTGGCGACGGGATCACGTAACAGGGTCGTCGACGTGCCACGCTGTTCCATCGCAATGCCGGAACTCAACGAGGCCCTGCCAGTCGAGCGTACCCGCATTCACCAGACTGCCGCCCAGGGGAAGTTCAGGAAAGGGGCGACCTTGCTCCTCCGCGCAACCGCCGGGGGCGTTCATACCAATCCGCGCGAAGTGGTGGAAGAACGGGTGGGGGAGCTCAGCATTCGCTTCCTGGCAGGCGATTTTTTCCAGAACAACCCCTTTATTCTGCCCGCCTTTGTCGACTACGTGGCGAAGGAAGCCGTGATCGACAGCCGCTTTCTGGTGGACGCCTACTGCGGTTCCGGTCTCTTCGCCCTCTCCCTTGCCCGGCACTTCGAGGCGGTGGCCGGAGTGGAGGTCTCCGAGTCTTCGGCCGACTGGGCCCGTCAGAATGCGAACCAGAACGAACTGCACAATGTCACTATCCTGACCGCTTCCGCCGAACACATCTTCGAGCAGATCCCATTCCCGGCTGCAGAAACCTCGGTTGTAATTGATCCTCCGCGCAAGGGCTGTGGCCAGGAGTTCCTGGAGCAACTCTTCGCTTACGCGCCACACCGGATCATCTACATCTCCTGCAATCCCGCCACCCAGATCCGCGACCTGAAGGAGTTCAACGCCCGGGGATACGCCCTGCGCACGGTCCAGCCTTTCGACCTCTTCCCTCAAACAAGGCACCTTGAATGTGTGGCGACCCTGGAGCGGACTGACACCTGATCACCGGGCTCCGGCCACCTTGAGCACAAACCTGTTCATCTCCTCCTCTCGCTCCTCAATCTGCCGCGCGAGGCACAACTGCGTCCGGGCACGGTCAAGATTCTGGTTCTCCCGGTGGACACGGAAGTAACGATCGCCATTGAGGTGATCGGTCAGAAAACGCATCCCGAGTTCGATTGAGATGAGTCGACCCGAAAAGGCCATTTGTGCGATCTCAGCCTCGTTGAGAATTTTCCCTGCCGCCGCAAGGTAGCCTTCCACAAGGGACTCGAACACCCTGATGCTCATCTCCACCTTCCCGAGATCACGTTCATCTTCCGCGGCCGGGTTTGTAGCGGTGCGAACCAGGTCACCAAAGTCATAGAGACTGAGCCCCGGCATGACCGTGTCGAGATCGATCACACAAACCGCTTCGTCCGTCTCCATATCGAAGAGAACATTGTTGATCTTGGTGTCGTTGTGGGTGATGCGCAGGGGAAGGTCTCCCTTTTCCTTGAGCCTGAGGAGTCGATCGACCACATCCTCGTTCCGGCGCACGAACTCCAGTTCCATCTGCACCTCACCCACCCGTCCGCAGGAGTCCCGTTCCACCGCCTCCATGAGGGTCTGGTATCTCCGTCGCGTATCGTGAAAATCGGGGATGGTCTCCACAATCTCGTCCGGCGGCAGATCGCTGACCAGATCCTGGAAGGACCCGAAGGCATGCCCGGCCTCGAAGGCCTGTCGGGTGTTCCCCACCACATCATGGGTCTGGCAACCCTCGAAGTAGTTGTAGCAGCGCCAGATCCCGCCTCCCTCCCCGTAACCGTAAAAGCGCCCGGTCTTGTGCGGGTAGAGGCTCAGAGTCTGTCCTCCGAGGTTCCGCTTCCTGCGCAACACCTTCCAGTTGATGTGGGAGGTCACACACTCCACGTTGCGCATCACGGCCAGGGGATCCTTGAAAACCTTCTCATTGATGCGCTGCAGGATGTAGCGCCGGCACTCGCCGTCCTCCAGTTCGTAGGTCACGAGGTAGGTCGAGTTGATGTGGCCGCTCTTCACCTCTTCCCCCCGCGTATACTGGCCCTCGATCGCAAACTGGTCGGCAATACTGCGCACGAGAGCGGCAGTTTCCTGCGGGAGCGGTTGGTCGGATGTTTGGTTAGGCATGAAGACCGGAACGGTGTCCCAGAGCCCTTACAGAATGAAGGGATCAACTCAACTCTTGAATCACGGGGAGAGGACCTTTTAATCGTGCTGTCGTGCCCCTCAACCCCAACACGCCCTTTCACTCCGCAGATCTGCCGGAAGACATGTCCGTGCTCAGGAGGGCCCTTGAGACAACCCTCACCGGGATCCCCGGCGGGAACAAAGCGGGAACCGAGCAACGCATTCTCAACCTGGCCTGCGGCCGGGCTGATGAGACCGGCGTGCTGGCTGATGTCTTCGGCGGGGATGCGGAGCGCCTGGAAATTGTGGGGGCCGACATCCGCTCGGCGGAGATCGAGGAAGCCAACCTGCGCTGGAGAACCGTGAAGGACAGCGACATGCAGACGCGGTTCCATGTGGAAGATGGCAAGCGCTTCCTCGCAGCCATGTCATCCAGCGAGCGCTTTGATCTCACTTTCATGCGCCACCAGAATTTCTGGAACGACCCCGTTCTCTGGGGGCATATGTTCGAAGGCGCCCTTCGTCAACTCAGCGATGACGGCCTCTTTGTCATCACATCCTACTTCGACGTGGAGCACCAGTTGGCCTGCCGGAAACTCACCGACCTGGGCGCGGTCAAGGTCGCTGACCACCGCAATCCCCGCTCCCGGGAGCTTTCAGAGGCCCCGGGCAAATCAATCGACCGCCACATCGCGATTTTCCGGCGCCCCCCACCGTCGACCCCGGGACCATGAACTCCGGAGCGGACTGGAGACCAGGTTCTCTGGTAGTGGCCCCGCACCACTCCGCCCAGAACCGGCAAACCGGCAAACCGGCAAAGCGGCCAAACCCACAAGGCCACTTTGCCGGCTCCTGAAAATCCGGCGATCTCGGTGTGTCCGTGATCGAGCCTAGTTGTGCTCGGCGACTCGTTGGGCAAACTGCTCGTTTTCTTCTTCCGAGCAACAGCGCACTCCCTTGCCGACCTGCTTGAGCAACGCGATCAGATAGGCATTCAAAAAATATTCCTTGAGCAGCAGTTCGCGGCTTTCTCCTTCGGTGGCTTTCTGGCGAATTTTCATCCTGTTCAAAATGGTGTGGTGTTAATTGTTCGACGGGAAACAGCGTTCCTTATTCAAAACTCCTGACATTAATTACCCTCACTCAAATGAGCGTCTGCGCAATGCAATCTTGTCTCTCAATACGGTTACCATAACTGCTTTGCGTTATGACAAGGAAGCCGCGACCAGTCCCTGCAGACTGATCGCGAACAACAGGTCGGCAGGTCCCCTATACGGAGTCGATTTCGCCCACCACAATCCTCATGCCGTCCTGTTCAAGGACCCTCACTTTCGCACCTTTACTGATGAAGGCCCCATCCGCCACCACGTCGAATTCCTCTCCTGACAAAACCACCTTACCGGACGGACGCAGGTCCGTGAGAGCTTCACCGGTCCAGCCCACCCGCTTCCCGGATCCGGCCACCGCGGCCTCATCGTCAAGGGAAGCTCCGCCAGCCAGTTCCTGCTTCGTGATGAGAGCACGAAAGATGGGCGTATCGGGCAGGAAGCGCATGAGCAGAAGAACCAGGGTGCAACCGCCCAGAAGACCCGCCCCGAGGGTGAGAGCCGGCCCGCGCAGCAGATCCAGGAGGTTCCCCGAGAAATCGCCCACCTTCCAGTCGTTCCAGTCAATCTTGTCCACCGTTCCGAGAAGGAGTGCCCCAAGCATGCACAACACTCCCAGGATTCCCGTCACCCCCGTTCCCGGGATGAGGAAGAGTTCCACCGCCACCAGGATCACTCCCAGGAAGAAGAGCGCCACCAGTTCGTAGTTCGCCAGGTTGCCCGCCATGTAATTCCCAAAGAAGAACATTCCGAAGGCAAGAAGAGAGATCGCCCCGCCGACCCCGAATCCCGGGGCCTTCAGTTCAGCGTAGGCAGCCGCCATGCCGACCAGGATGAGGAGGAACGACCATTTCGACACCCACCAGGCGAAGTTCTCAAAGGCCGTGGCTTCGGCCCGCACGATAGGAACGCCTTCCATCCCCTCCAGTTCCGCAATTTCCTCGATGCTGCCTGCCACCGCCCTGGCCAGCAGAGTTTTGCCATCCCGCAGAGAAGTCGCCTCGCTGGCGGTGAGCGTAAGCAGTTCTCCGGCCCTGACCACCACCTCTCCAAAAACCCGGTCCCGGTCCTCCGGAATCATCATGGCCCGGATCAGCTCGGGATCGTAGCCTTTCTTCTCCGCCACGCTGCGGATCTGTGCCTCGAAGGAGCTATGGAGCTTCTTGCGCATCATGTCCCCGATCTCCGCTCCACTGCCACTCACAATGCCCGCCGCGCCGATTGTGCCCTCCGGACTCATGTAGATTCCATCCGTCGCCACGGACATGAGGGCCCCTGCACTCAGGGCGTTTTCATTCACAAACGCGTAGCAGGGAATCTTCAGGCGTGTGATTTCCGACATGATCTCCTTGGTCTCGTAGGCATAGCCCCCGGGAGTATCGAGATCGAAGAGGACTGCCCGCGCCTTCTCGTCTTCCGCCCGTCGCAGCATGCGTCGCCAGAACCTGAAGCTCTGCTTATTCATCAAATCTTCCCGTCCCACCTTCAACACCACCAGCTTGCCCTCGAAGGTCTCCTCCTTCAGCTTGCCGGGCAGGTCGTTCTGGCTCTTCTCTTCCACGGTCTCCTCCCCCGGAGCCTCCGCCAGCCCGGCAGGGACGGGCGGATTCACGGCGGCGGTGGGTTGGCGTGCTCCCTTTACCACGGCCGCCCCGGACAGCCCCGCCTCCCCGAGCAGTTCCGCCATGTCCCTGACCTGTCCCGCAGCGAGAAGGGCCTTTCCCTCCACCTGCGAAACAGCCTCCTGCGCCGTCAGGGTCAGGATCGTCCCCCTGGGAACGACCAGATCCCCGAAGCGGCGCTGCTGTTCAGACATCCCCAGCATGGCCTGGACCAGGGCCATGGTGTGTCCCTGTTTGCCGACCACCTCACGGATCCTGGCACGCATGAGGCTGTCACGCTGCTGCCGTTCCGCCTCGCCCCCCCCGTCTTCGCCCGCCAACAAACCCGCTCCCCCGATCAGGGACTCCGGAGTCATGTAGATTTTCTGAGTGGCCAGAGCGAGGAGCGCTCCCGCTCCGAGGGCCTTCCCCTCGATCAACGCATAGGTCGGCATCGAGAGGCTCGCCACCTGTCCCATCAGTTTTTCCGTCTCGGGCCAATAGCCCTCCGGGACGTCGATCCGGAAGACCACCGCCCGGGCCTTTTCCTTCTCCGCCCGGCCCAGGGTGGCCGCCCACACCTCAAACCGGCGGAGATCCATCAGACTCTTCCCGCCCACTTCGATCTCAACCACCTTGCCTTCGTAGCTATCCTCCGGTCCAGCCTCCCCCGGGCTGGCTTCCGGGTTGGAATCCACAACCGGCGGATTCACCTGGGCGAACCCCACGGCGATCACGCCCAACAGGGCAAACACTCCTGGAACCACGTGTTTCATGCGCTCACTATAGAGCCGATTTTCATGCCCTTGGCGAGAAAATCACATCTCTTCACATTCATCTCCGCCCAGATGAATTGGCAAACGCTCCGGTCCCGCTAGGGTGACGTTCCGATGCCACGCATCCCAGATGAAATCGTCCAACAGGTCCTCGGCGCGACCGACATCGTGGACCTCATTTCGTCCTATGGGCTGGATCTCAAGCGGGCGGGCGCCGACTTCAAAACCCACTGCCCCTTTCACAACGAAAAGACTCCCTCCTTTAATGTCAGCCCCGGCCGACAATCCTATCGCTGCTTTGGCTGCGGCGAGGGTGGAAATGCGGTGGGATTCATGATGGCCTACGAAAACCTCCCCTTCCCGGAGGCTCTTCGCAAGCTGGCCTCGCGGGCCAATATCGCCATTGAAGAGGCCGAGTATGACCCGCAGGAAGACCGGCGACGACGTCACCTCAGCCGCCTCAAGCTCCTCCACAACCAGGCTGCCCGCTTCATGCACAAGCTCCTCCTTGAGGATTCCGCTGCCGAGCACGCCCGTCAGTATCTGAAGTCCCGCGGATACAACCGCGAGATGGCCGCCCGCTGGACGGTGGGCTGGATGCCGCAAAACACGAACCTGTTTCTCGATTGGGCCCGGGAAGCCGGATTCACCGGCAAGGAACTCCTCCACTCGGGCATGACCAAGCTCAAGGACGACAGCGCGCCCAGGGCTGGTCTCTGGGTCCGCTTTGGAGACCGCCTCATGTTCCCCATCCACAACGAACGTGATGACGTGATCGCCTTCAGTGGACGCAAACTGCGGGAAGAACAGGGGGGCGGGAAGTACATCAATTCCCCCGAGACTCCCATCTTCAAGAAAGCCAACGTGTTCTTCGGCCTCAACAAGGCCATCCGCCACATGAAGGATTATGCCGTGCTCTGCGAAGGACAGCTCGACGTAATCGCCTGTCACGAAGCCGGCGTGGAAAACGCAGTCGCGACCCAGGGCACCGCCTGCACCAGCGAACACGCGCGTCTTCTCAAACGCTACACCAACACCGACAAGGTGGTGATCTGCTACGACTCAGACTCCGCCGGTCATGATGCGGTTGCCAAGGCCTTCCTTGAACTGGCCGCCTACGGAATGGATGTGCGGGTCGCCAACATGCCGGCGGGCGAAGACCCCGACTCCCTGATCAAGTCGTCGGGACCGGAGTCCTTCCGCGTCCTGTTGGACAAATCCGCGGAGTTCTTCGACTACCGGCTACGCTACCTTGCGGAAGAGAACAACCTGGAGGATCCGGGCACCAAGGCCCGGGTGGCACGGGAACTCGCTCCTCTCCTCCATACCCTCTCCGACAAGAACGCCCAGGAAGCATCCATTAACTTCGTGGCCACCCGTCTCGGCCTCGGGCCCGACGGAATCCGTCAGGCGGTGGTGGAGGCCGCCCGTCGGCCCACCCGGCGCCGCGAGCGGAAGGAAGAGACCGTCGTCGTGGAGCCAACTTCGATCGACCGGGAACTTGGAGTTCTGGCCGCCCTGGCGCTCCAGTCCCACGAGGTTCTCGATTTCCTGTGTGACCAGACCGAGCAACTCCTCCTTGGATCGGAAGGACGTGACGGCGAAGCCCTTCTGCGGTGCATTCTCACCGCACGACCGGAAGTTCCGGATCCTGCAGTCGTGAACACCTTCCTGCAGAAGCAGACCCGGGAAGACCGGGGCGCTCTGCTCGCCCTCCTCGAAGATCCCACCCCTGAGAATCCCCTCACCGCCGCCACCGAGATCCTGGGAAAACTCGCCGAGCAGGGAATTCTTCGCGAGTTGGGATCCCTCGGTGCCCGCCTCAAGAGCCCCGACCTCACCGATGGGGAAGCGGAGACGATCATGCAGCAGATCACTGATCTGCAAAGAATACGCTCCGAGGCCAAAAATCCTTGACCTCACCAGAAACCTCAAGAACAGTCCCGCTTGCTTCTGGGAGCACAGCCCCCAGCTTGCTATAATGGGAGAATTGTATCCCGGTCCCAGTTACTCTGAATAGGCCCATGGCGAAAAAGAAAGTCGCGCCCAGGAAGTCAGCCAAGAAAGCAGCCAAGAAAAAAGCCGCCCCGTCGGCTAAGAAGGCTGCCAAGAAGGTGACCAAGAAGGTGA
>DLRK01000203.1:0-22385 GCA_002501065.1 Akkermansiaceae bacterium UBA7890 | reverse complement strand
GACCAAGAAGGTGACCAAGAAGGCTGCCAAGAAGGTGGCCAAGAAGGCACCCAAGAAGGTGACCAAGAAGGCACCCAAGAAGGTGACCAAGAAGGTGACCAAGAAGGTGACCAAGAAGGTGACCAAGAAGGTGACCAAGAAGGCTGCCAAGAAGGTCGCCAAGAAGGCACCCAAGAAGGTCGCCAAGAAGGTCGCCAAGAAGGTCGCCAAGAAGGCGCCCAAGAAGGTCGCCAAGAAAGCTGCTAAGAAGGCAACCTCCAAGGACAGCCAGAAAAAACAGAAGACTCTCCCTGCTGAAGAAAAGGCCTCCTCCAAGAAGAAGCCCAAGGGCAAGAGCCGCATCGACACCCCGGAAATCCAGGAGAAGATGCGCGAGCTCATCAAGCTCGCCAAGGAGCAGGACTATCTCACCTACGATGACATCCACGAGATTCTTCCCAAGGACCTCGTCGATCCGGCCGATGTGGCGGCCATCCTGGATCGTCTTCGTAACATGGAGTTCAATATCATTGACTCCTCAGAGGTCGATCGCTTCAAGGACAAGAAGTCCTCCGACGACGCCGCCGAAGAGACCAAGGACCAGAAACTCGACATTCTCGACGATCCGGTCCGCATGTATCTCAAGCAGATGGGGCAGGTGCCCCTTCTCACCCGCGAACAGGAGGTGGAGATCTCCAAGCGCATCGAGGACGCAGAAATCTGCGTGCAGAAGTTCCTCCACAGGTTCGGGTTCACCGCAGACAGTTACCTCGCACTCGCCGACAAACTGCAACGCGGCAAGGAGCGCTTCGACCGCGTCATTCTCGATAAGAAAATTGAGAGCCGGGAGCGCTACATGAAGACGATGCCCAAGCTCTGCGACCAGGTGCGCAACCTGCATGAAGACACCAGCAAGGTCTTCAAGAAACTCAGTGCCAAATCAGTGCGTGGGAAGAAGAAGCTCCTCGCTGATCTCGACAAGAACCTCACCACCCTGGCCCGTCTCTACAATCGCTTCTACTTCAAGCAGAAGGTCATCGAGGACTTCTGTGAAGAGGTCCGGGAAACCCAGGACAAGATCTGGCGCTATCAGCGCAAGCTGACCTCACGCATCAAGGACAAGAAGGAGTTCGAGACCAAGCTCAAGGAACTGCAGCTCTATTCCTGGCACGACCAGGAGCAGTTCGAGTCCACGACCGGCGATCTCAATCACTGGCTGCGGGAAGCGCACAAGGCCAAGACCGAAATGGTGGAAGCCAACCTGCGCCTCGTGATCTCCATTGCGAAGAAGTACACCAACCGCGGGCTCTCCTTTCTCGATCTCATTCAGGAAGGCAACATGGGCCTCATGAAGGCGGTCGAGAAATTCGAGTACCGTCGCGGCTACAAGTTCTCGACCTACGCAACCTGGTGGATCCGCCAGGCCATCACCCGCTCGATTGCAGACCAGGCCCGCACCATCCGCATCCCGGTCCACATGATCGAAACGATCAACAAGCTCATGCGGGTGCAGAAGCAACTGGTCCAGGAATACGGCCGCGAGCCTACCCCCGACGAGATCGCGGAGGAAATCCACCTCCCGGTCGAGCGTGTGCGCGCGGTCCTCAAGATGGCTCAGCAGCCTATCTCCCTGCAGGCGCCCGTGGGCGACAGCGACGACACCAGCTTCGGCGACTTCATCGAGGACAAGACCGCGGAGAACCCCATGGAGGAAGCGGGTTTCTCCATGCTCAAGGAAAAGATCAACGAGGTCCTCGACACCCTCACCGAACGCGAACGCGAGGTGCTTGAGCAGCGCTTCGGCCTCAAGGACGGATACAGCCGGACGCTTGAGGAAGTGGGGCGCCAATTCCAGGTCACCCGCGAACGCATCCGTCAGATCGAAGCCAAGGCTCTCCGCAAGATGCGTCACCCGACCCGCATCCGGAAACTTGAAGGTTTCATCGAACTGCCCAACATGTAAGGGATCCGCGGACCCTCCCCTGGATCACGGGGATCGCTCTACCCTGCCCAGGATCAGTCACCCTGGTCATGATTGACCCCGGGATCCGGCCAGTCCCTGAAGGCACGGTCATATCCTGCCCCCTCCACTACGTTCTGGTTTCTCCTTCTCTTAACGCTTAACACTTTCCCCTCAGCCGTCTTAACTCCAACCGGCCATGAGCGGCTACAACGTCAGTGCCCTGCGCTCCCAGTTCCCCATCCTCGGGCATGAGGTCCATGGGCAACCGCTCGTCTACCTTGACAACGCAGCCACTTCGCAGAAACCGCGAGCGGTCCTGGACGCCAGCCGCAACTACTACGAGGTGTTGAATTCCAACATTCATCGTGGCACACATTATCTGGCGCAGGAGGCCACTGCCGCCCACGAACGGGCCCGCGATACGGTAGCCACCCACCTCAATGCCGGGTCCCGGGAAGAGATCATCTTCACCAGTGGCACCACTGATGGCATCAATCTCGTTGCCTCTGTTCTCGGCTACTCGGACAGAATCAGTCCCGGTGACACCATTCTTATCAGTAATCTTGAGCATCACTCCAACATCGTCCCCTGGCAGATGCTCTGTGAACGCTCGGGAGCTTCGCTGGAGGTGATTCCCGTTCAGGAGGACGGAACGCTCGACCTGGAATGCTTCCACCGCCTCCTTGGTGATCATCAAGACACCCTTAAACTGGTAGCCCTCACACACATTTCAAATGCCTTCGGGACCATTCTTCCGGTAGAATCCATGATCAAGGAGGCCCATCGGGCGGGAGCACTCGTCCTCATCGACGGGGCCCAGGCCGCACCCCACCTCGCCGTCGATGTGCAGGCGCTCGACGCCGACTTCTACGTCTTCTCCGGTCACAAGGCCTACGCACCCACCGGGATCGGCATTCTCTACGGCAAGCGTGCCCTCCTCGACGAACTCCCGCCCTGGCGCGGCGGCGGGGAAATGATCAAGAAAGTCGATTACGCCGGAACCACCTACAACGATTTACCCTACAAGTTCGAGGCGGGCACCCCCAACATCGAGGGCGGGATCGCCCTTGCCGCTGCCCTCGAGTTTCTGCAGGACCTCAATCTCGACGACCTCCATCAGCACGAGGACAGTCTCATCGAACACGCGGCCACCGCGCTCTCCCGCATCGAGGGCGTCAAACTCTACGGTCCGCCCGACCGCGCCGGTTCCCTCTCCTTCAACGTAGAGGGCATCCACCACTACGACCTCGGCACTCTCATCGACAAGATGGGCGTGGCCGTCCGCACCGGCCACCATTGCTGCCAACCCCTCATGGCCCGCTTTGGAATCACCGGAACGCTCCGGGCCTCCTTCGCCTGTTTTAACGATGAAGGTGATGTCCAGCGCCTCGCTCAGGCCGTGGAGAAGAGTGCGGGGATGCTGCGCTGAGAATACCAGTGCATTCCGGGCCAGGATTCCCAAATGCGAACTTTCGGCGTGCATCCAGCCGCATCCGCGGTTCTCTTCCCCCCGGATGACCATCGCGGAAAGACAGGAGCAATTACTGCAGGATCTCAATATCCTGCAGGACTGGACCGAGCGCTACGAATACGTCATTGGCCTCGGTCGCAAACTTCCTGAGATGCCCGCAGACCAGAAGACCGATGACAAGCTCATCGAAGGCTGCCAGTCCCAGGTCTGGCTGGACGCCCGCCTTGAAAATGGAGTGGTCCATTACGTGGCTGATTCCGATTCGCAGATCACCAAGGGGATGATCGCCCTCTTCATTCACCTTCTGAATGGCGAAGCACCGGACCGCATCCTGACCGCCGACTTCGCCTTCATCGAGAAAACCGGTCTCAAGGAACATCTGGCCCCCACCCGTGCCAACGCCCTGAACCTGATGGCCGCGCTGATGAAGCGCCGCGCACTGGATTTCGCGGGTCCCGCCAGTTGAACCCTCCCGAACGTCAATCCACCACGGTATCCAGCGCGATGCCGGGAGCGCAGCCGGATTCAGCGTTCCGGAGTGGAGCCCTCCTTCTCACTCCCGGTTCAGCCACTGCAGCATGGCCTCCGCGGAACGCACTGAAATCCCGGGGAGTTCCGCAATCTCTTCCGCGCTCTTCCTGCGAATGCGCTCCACTGAACCAAACTTGGAGAGGAGGGCGGCCTTGCGTTTCGGGGAAACCCCGGGGCAGTCGTCGAGGAGGGACTCCTTCATGCGCTTGCGGAGGAGGAGCTCATTGTAGTTGTTGGCGCAGCGGTGGGCCTCATCCCGGATCCTCTGGAGGAGTTTGAGCGCGCCGGTGTCGTGGCTCAGGACGAGGGGATCGCTCTCTCCCGGGCGAAAGATCTCCTCCCGTTTCTTGGCCAGCCCGATAATGGGCAATTCGTGCAGCCCGAGGCGCTGCAACTCGCCGGTTGCCGAACTGAGCTGGCCCTTCCCTCCGTCCACGATGACGAGATCGGGCAGGGTGATGGGGGCCCGGCCCTCCTGCGCGAGACGGCGCATCGTCTCAACCACACTCTCCTGGCTGTCCCCTGCGTCCGGATTGACCGTCGCACCTTCCTTCAGGATGCGCGCGTAGCGACGCCGGATGACTTCCGCCATGCTGGCAAAGTCATCCTGTCCCTCCACCGTCCTGATGCGGTAGCGGCGGTAGTTCTGGTTATCGGGCACGCCATCTACGAATCGCACCATGGAGGCCACGTTGTGGTTGCTGCTCACGTTCGAGATGTCGAAACACTCCATGGTGGTGGGCGGCGCGGGAAGCTGCAGGAGATCGGCCAACTCGGTGAGATCGTCGAGAGGCTTCACGGTGGTGGGCACGCCCCGGCCGCGGGAGAACTGCCGGGTTGGATTGAGGGTGCGTTCGAGATTCTGCACGATGTCCCGCAGACGGCCCGCCCGTTCAAAGTCCATGCGCGTCGAGGCTTTCTCCATTTCCTCGTGTAACGACTTGAGACGTCCGCGCCGCCCCTTCCCTTCCAGTAAGGCACTGGCCTGCTCGACCTGCTCGAGATAGGCCTCGCGCGCGATCTTGTCGATGCAGGGAGCGCTACAGTTGCGGATCACATCGGCGCTGCAGTGCTTGTAATCCTTTTCGCCAGGTTCCCTGGTGCGACAACTGCGGAGACCAAACTCCTTGTTGAGCCACGTAATCGTTCCGCGCAACGCCCCCGAGTGGGCAAAGGGACCGAAGTAGCGTGCCCCGTCGTCCTTTCTGAGGCGGGTGAGGACGAAGCGTGGCCAGAGATCGGCTGGATTGATCTTGGCCAGGAGGAAGCGCTTGTCGTCCCGGAAGCTCACATTATAACGCGGGCGGTACTGCTTGATGAGTTTGCCCTCCAGGAGGAGCGCTTCCTGCTCGTTGCGCAGGAGGTGAATCTCAAAATCCCAGATCGCCTCGAGGAGGGCCCGCGTCTTGAGGTCGGCCTGCTGCTTGCGCGAAGGCATGAAATAGCTGGCCAGGCGCTTGCGCAGGTCACGGGCCTTGCCCACGTAAATCACCGAGCCAAGGCGATCGAGCATGAGATAGACCCCCGGCTGGTGCGGGATCTCCCCCAGGCGGGATCTCAAGTCAGGGCGCTCTGCCATCTCTGGACGAAATATTAGCGCATGGGACTGAGGACGGAAAGAGGCGACCTATGGGTTGCCTGAAGTAGTTTACTCCACAAACAGAATTACGGTCACTCTGACAGAGGAAGGCCGGTTCATGCCCGCTTTGAGGCATGAATATGGAATCCAGGCTACGGCTCCGGTGCTTGAACGTTCTCAAACAACGGTTACACTTCCCCACAATTCATGAATCGCCTTTTGCTCTCCGCACTGGCCTGGCTGGCCATTACAGGCGCCGCCCTTGGGGCGGAAACGTCGGAAAATACGACCAAGGTCAACCTGCTGGAAATCATCCAGGAGGGCGGCATCATGATGTGGCCGCTCGGGGCCCTCTCCATCGCGGCAGTGGTTCTCATCCTCCTCTTCTTCATCACTATTCGCCGCGCCACGGTAGTGAGTGACCGCTTCATGCGGGTGGCCGAGAGCCTCATCCGCAAGCGTGACTACCTCGGGCTGGTGGGCTACGCGCATCGACGGGGCGAGTGCATAGCACGCATTACGCAGAAGACCCTCGATTTTGCCACCAAGAACCCGGAAGCAAAATTCACCGAGATCCGCGAGGTGGCGGAGGCGGAGGGCTCGCGGCAATCGAGCATGCTCAACCAGCGTATCAGCTACCTGGCGGACATCGGAGCGATTGCCCCCATGGTGGGCCTGCTCGGAACGGTGCTGGGGATGATCCGGGCTTTCCTCGAGATTAATACCGGCAACGTGGAAGTGGTGCGCCAGATGAAACTGGCGGGCGGGGTGGCCGAGGCCCTGGTAACCACCGCCAGCGGGCTGACTATTGGCATCGTTGCCATGATCTTTTACTCCGTGTTCCGGGGTCGGGTGCAGCGTTCCCTCTCGGAACTGGAGGCCGCTGCCACCCACCTGCTCGCTCTCCTCGGTTCGCAATTCCAGCAGTCGGGACGTTACCAGCCTGAGAACCAGACCCTGCCCCCCGATCCGGCGGACGGTTACAAAGTGCCCCGCAGCCAGCGGCCGGCACCCTCGCGGGCCAGTCAGGCCGATGTGCCCGGTGCCTGATCACGAAAGGAGCGACGCAGGATGAAATTCAAATCCCCCAAGCCTCCCGAAAGCGTCATTCAGCTGGCGCCCATGATCGACATCGTCTTCCTCCTCCTGATCTTCTTCCTGGTTACCTGGCAATTCTCGCGCTCGGAGCAGGACAGCAAGGTCAAGGTTCCCACCTCAAGCCAGGGCAAGGAGGAAAACCGGGCCATCAGCGAGATCAACGTGAACATCCGCCAGGGTGGTGAACTGGTTATCAATGGCGAAACCCTTACCGAGAACCAGCTCCTTGCCAAACTGCGCGCTATCGTTGAAGTCCACCAGAACCAGCCAGTGCGCCTGCGGGGCGATGGGGACATCACCTACCAGACCCTGATGGGAGTGATCGATATCTGCCAGCAAGCGGGGATCTGGAATATCTCCTTCGCCACCCGCAAGCCGAAATGACCCTGTGAACGGGCCGACCAGGAGCGGTTAGTGCTTAAAAATCAGCATTTTTTCCCGCGACCTTTGACGATTGTAGGGTAGTCTAGGCCCTAAGAATGGGGATTCATGACAACGTCCCGGTTACGCTGGGAGCGGCGCTGGCTGTCACGCTCGGGCTTTCAAGCCACGCGTGGAGCCAGGGGGAGAATCCGCCAGGGAAAGGCGTCCCTGCCCCCGCAGACAAGCCGCTGCGGGCGGACCCCGCCAACGATCTCTTCCAACTGGCCCTCCACTCCTACCGGGAAGCTGGCGAAGTGAAGGAGGCACCGCGCAAGAAGGAGACCTATCTCGCCGCCATCCGGCAATTCAACCGCTT
This sequence comes from Akkermansiaceae bacterium UBA7890, assembly GCA_002501065.1. Classification (GTDB taxonomy): domain Bacteria; phylum Verrucomicrobiota; class Verrucomicrobiia; order Verrucomicrobiales; family Akkermansiaceae; genus Roseibacillus_B. Next base: position 15,025 of record DLRK01000203.1, on the reverse strand, counting down.
TCACGCCAGGTTTCCGACCCACCCTGATGCCATCAAGGCGCGATACTACAAGGCCATCTGCCACCGGAAAGCGGGCAACATGAAGGGCTTCCGGGAAAGTCTGGCGGAGGTGGTCAACATCCACAAGAAGGGTGTCCTGGTGGGAGCGGCAGCTTACCACCTGGCTTTGGAGCACTACCAGGCCAAGGGCTACGCCGAGGCCGAACCTTTCTTCCGGATTGCCGCGGCTGAAACAGATAACGCGGATTACCGCCACCGGGCGCTTTACAGCAGGGCTCTCTGTTTTGAGAAACTGGGGAAGAGGAAGGAGGCCATTGCGGCTCTCAAGGCCATCCTGGCGGATGCAGGATCGCCTTTCAAGATCCAGGCCGAACGCGTCCTGGCCCACTACTACGCCAAGGCCGACATGGAGGAGGAGGCCCTCGCGCATTTCATGCATCTGGCCAAATCCCAGGACGACACCACCCGGGCCGATGCCATCCTGCAATGCGCCCAGATTGCACGTAAACTCGGCAAGAAGGATTTCGCGCGAACGTATTTCGAGCAGATCCTCATCACTCCGGAACTGGAACAGTGGCAGGGGGAAGCCCAACTCGCCCTGATGAGCGAAGCCTCCCTCGCCAACAGGCACCAGGACGTGGTCAAATACTACAAACGCGGCAACTACCCGCTGGACAAGGAGCCCCTGAGCCGGCGGTTGCAGATTGCAGCCACGGCCTACGAAGCACTTGGCCAGGAGGAGAAGGCCACCGCCCTCTTCAAGGAACTCGCCAGAATCGCTCCCGACAACATGACTGCCCTGGAGGCCAGCTACCTGGTCCTCTCGCGCGAGTACAAGACCAGCAGCCGGAACCTGATCCAGCAGGCCGGGGAGTTCCTCAAGAGATTTGAGAAGGAGCACCCCGATGACGCCCGCATCCACAATGCCCGTCTCATGCTGGCCGAGGGCTACCACCAGGCCGCCCGTTACGAACTGGCGGCCCGGGCCTACGCCGCCATCGATCTCCAGCACATTGCCACCGGGAATCACGCCGGACTGCGCTACCGCCTGGCCAATGCCCAGCTCAAGGCGGGAGACCAGCAGAGCGCTCTCGCCTCCTTCAACAACTTCATCGAGAAGCATTCAGACCACCCGCAGGTGAGCAACGCGATCGTGAACCGGGCCGAGATCTTCCTGGAACTCAAGGACTCCGCCCAGGCTCACCTCGAATTCGACCGACTCGTCAGGCATACCAGCAAGCCCACCCTGAAGGAATACGCCTGGGCACAGAAGGCCGTCCTCTACAAGGAGATCATCGATACCACCGGGGACGAGAAGATCCGCCTTGAGAACCTGGGCAAATTCGCCAACTGTCATGCCCGGCTCCTCGCCGACTTTCCCCGGCGTGAGACCGTCAAGAAGGCCGCCTCCGAGTTCTGGCGCGGCTGGGCCCTCTACCGGCAGAACAAGTTCGCGGATTGTATTGCCCCCTTCCTGCAGGCGCGCAAGACCGACGCAGCAGCCCTGGGACGTGCCTCCACCCTGCACCTTGCCCTCGCCCATTACCACCTTCAGCAACGGGAGGAACTGCGAAAGGAACTGGATGCCCTCCTGGAAAACTACCGGGACGAGAAGGTCCCTCGTCCCGTCTTTGCCTGGCTGGGCAATGCCTACTACAAGGACGAACTCTACGCCGATGCCTGGACCTACCTGAGCCACGCCATTACTCCCGGCAAGCCCACCGAAACAAAGGTGATGATCTGGCGGGCCGCCGGCCGCAGTGCTCTTGAGGCGGGCGCCTACGAGGCGGCCCTGCGCCCACTGGAGATCGTCCTGCAGGTTGAGGACAACCATTACCGCAGGGCGGAAACCCATTTCTTCCTGGGACGCGCCCATCTGGCCCTCAAGGACACTGAGCGGGCCCACAAGGATACCGAGGCCTGCCTCTCTCTCAAACCCCAGGGCAGCCTCAATTCCAGGGCGCGACTCCAGCTGGGCGATATTGCGATGGCGCAGGGCGATCCCAACACCGCGGCCCAGTACTACGTGCCCGTAGTCGAACTCTACAGCAAGGATCCGGCCATTGCCGAAAAGGCACTTCGATCTACCATCAGTGCTCTCGATCTCAAGGACACCGAGGAGTCCCGCCGGGCTGCCAGACGCTACCGGGAACGCCTCCAGAATCTCAGGAATGCCGCCAAGCCGGCTTCCCGTGATTGAACATTCCCGGCCGCCATGGCAAGAATTCCCTCAGCTTCGCTGTGCAAGTATTGAACCATGCTGCTAAGGGGCCGCTGCTGGTGGCTCTGGTATTGATGACTGGCATCGGGCCTGCCCCCGGGCAGGCCCCGGGGATCATAGACCCCTTCGGCAGCAACTCGGAGCTCTACCATCGAGCCAATCGCTACTACAGCTACGGCAATGACAGCCGGGACATCGACGACAAGCGCCGGGCTTACCAGATGTCCATTCCCCTCTTCCGCGAATATCTCGCCACCGGTCCCCAGGGGGATCTCGTGCAACAGGCCAGCTATCAGCTTGGCATGGCGCTCCTCCTGACCGGCGAGCGGGAGGCTGCGGAGCGCGCCTTCACCACCATCATCACCCGCTACAAGAAGGGCAAATGGGTGGCTCTCTCCGCCTACCGGCAGGCCGCTCAGCTCTACAACCGCAAGGAGTGGATGCAGGCCGTCCCCTACTTCACCATCACCGGCAGGGAGGCCATCGACAAGGAACTGGCTCACAAGGCCATCTTCTACGAATCCCGCTGTCTGCAAATGGCGGGACGGACCGAACAGGCCATCAAGCGCCTGGGAGATATCGTTGAGGACAATGGCAACCCCTACCGCGACTATGCCCGCCTCGCGATGGGAGAACTCTACGCCCGGCAGGGCAAGCATGAGGACGCGCTCAAACACTTCGAACGGCTTCTCACTCCCGCGGTCGCGCCCCAGGAACGGGCCCAGGCACTCCTCGCCGCCGGCGTCTCAGCCGCCAGGCTCGGACAGCAGGTCAAGGCTGAGGATTTTCTCAACCGGACCCTCGACTCGGTCGGACTGGATCCCAAGTACAAGTCGCGAGCGCAGCTCGCTCTGATGGAAATGCACTTTGCGAAGAAGGCCCATGAGAAAACCATCCAGGCCTTCCGCGCCGGCGAGCACCTGGGGGAACGGGACGTCCTCGCCCGCATCTACCTGGTCGCCGGACAGGCCCTCGCCATGCTGGACCGCCACAAGGAAGCCATCGGGCAGTTCTTCAATTCCGAACGCCTGGCCATCAGCGTGAAACCGAAACCCCTCAAGAAGCTGGGCTTCGAGGCGAGCTACCGGCGGCTGAGCAGTTTCTATCAGATCAACGGCGCGAACATCCCGACCCAGGTGGATGCCTTTGTCAAAGTCTACGGCGAGGAAAACCTGGGTAGTCCATGGCTGCACAAGGCCCTCCTCATGAAGGCGGAAACTCTCTTCCACCAGGCCGCGCTCACCCAGGCCGCGGCCGCCTACAATGAAGTCAATCCCTCCGCCCTGCCGGTGGAAATGCGGGCCGATATCTACTTCAAACGCGGCTGGTGCCTTGCGGATACCGGGGAATACGGACGGGCCGCCCAGAACCTCTCCAGCTTCCTGGCCACCTTCCCCGATCACCCACGCGTGAGCGAAGCGCTTGCCAAACGGGGCCACGCCTACCTCAAGATCGGAGACCGGAAATCGGCCCTCAAGGACTTCGAACGCCTTCTCGAACGCCAGCCCGAGATCAACCTCGTCTCCTTCGCCCAACAATACTGCGGGCGGATCCACCGGGACGAGCAGCGCTGGCCCGAGATGATCGCCAGCTACCAGAAACTCCTGGCCATCCCCAACGGCGATCTCGACGACAAGTCCAGGGCCGATGCGCACTACTGGATGGGCTGGGGCTGCTATAAACAGGAAGAATGGGCCAGGGCCATCCCCCATTTCGAAGCGGCCCGTGACCTCCTCCCCCAAAGCTACCGCGAACCGGCAGGAGTGAATATCGTGCTGGCCGCCTACTCCCTTCTGGACTCCGACAAGCTCAAGGACGGTGTGGAGCACCTCCTGACCGATGCCCCTCACCAGCAACTCCCCACCCGCATGCTCATCTGGCTCGGCCTGGAACGTTTCTCCAAGAGCGACTACGAGGGTGCCGACCGCTTCCTCGGCCTGGCCAGCACACCGGACGACCCGGAGCAGACCGACACCCTCGTCTGGCGCCACCTCGCCAAAGCCCGCCTCGAATCCCGGAAATTCGAGGCCGCCTCCGAGGCCCTCTCCCTCCTCCTCACCCGGAAACAGGAAGACTTCTGGAAGGCCGATTCCTATCTGGACCAGAGCCATGCCCTGATTGGGCTCCAGAAGTGGGAAGAGGCTCGCACTGCCGCCCAGGAAGGCCTCGATCTCGAACCCTACGGCACTGTTCAGGCCGGCCTCTACATGGCCCTTGCCGACATTGCCATGCACCGCATGGATTACGAATCGGCCGCTGCCAACTACCTCAAGGCCTCCAGGATGTTCGTTGACGACCGGGAGATCAAACCGCTGGGCCTCTTCCGCGCCGCCGAGGCCCTCGAGAAAAACGGCCAGTCCGAGGAGGCCGCCAGGATACGGAAGCAACTGCACCAGGAATTTCCCGGTTGGGATTCCGCCAAGAACTGAAAACACGATCCCGGTCCGGCCCCGGTCCAAGGCAATCAGGATCCACGGAATTCGAGAACAATTCTGGAAAATTCCCGATGACTCACCTCCTTTGAATACCTCAAACTCCCCATTTTTGTTGCCAGATCAGGCGCAGCGCCTATTAGACATCCACGCCCCGCCGGGGCAACCCCGACTCGTTCTTACAGGCTGATTCACTCTCCACCTGCACCCTCCCCAATGAAAGTCGACCCGATCCTTACCCCCGCAGCCGGAATCGTGGGGTTGATTATCGCCTTTATCCTGCTGAGCCGCATCGTCAAGCGCCCCGGAGGAGAGGGGAAAGTAGCCGAAATTGCGGAGAAGATTCACCGTGGGGCCATGGTCTTCATGAGGAGGGAATTCCTCCTCATCTCCATCTTCGCCCTCGTCATCGGGGGAGCCCTCTTCCTTTTCCAGCCGGATTACGGCAGGGAGCAGTCCCTGGCCTTCTTCTTCGGGGCCCTTGCCTCCTCCCTGGCTGGATTCATCGGAATGTACACCGCCACCAAGGCCAACGTGCGCACCACCCTGGCCGCAAAAAATGAAGGCAAGGCCCAGGCCCTCTCGGTCGCATTCTTCGGCGGCTCGGTGATGGGACTCACCGTGGCTTCCATGGGACTGATCGGGCTCGGCGGACTCTTCTGGTATTTCAGCAAGGCTTCTCATGTAGATCATGTCGCCGAGATCATGGAAGGATTTGCCATGGGGGCCTCCCTCGTCGCTCTCTTCTACCGGGTCGGTGGCGGCATCTTCACCAAGGCCGCCGATGTGGGTGCCGATCTCGTCGGAAAGGTCGAAGCAGGTATTCCCGAGGACGACCCGCGCAACCCGGGCGTGATCGCTGACAACGTGGGTGACAACGTGGGTGACGTGGCCGGGATGGGATCGGATATCTTCGAATCCTACTGCAACGCCCAGATCGCCACCGTGGCCATTGCTGCGGCGATGGGTGCCCGCGCCGCCAGTTCGGGGGACGAACAGGCCACCGCCCTCATGGAAAAAATCGGTGCCTCGCCGGGCAAGGAGGGCATGCTGGAACTCATGCAGCTCCCTCTCCTCCTCACTTCCATCGGTCTGGCCTGCTCCATTCTCGGCATTCTCATCGTTCGGCTGATGGCCGGCAAGAATCCCGCGGAAGCCCTGCGCTTCGGCACAATTGGAGCAGCCGTCATCTTCATCGGAGCCGCCTTTGGGATTGGCAAGCTCCTTGGATTCAACCCGGCCATCGGACTCTGCATCCTCTGCGGGGCCGTGGGTGGGATCGTGATCGGGCTCATCACCGAACACTACACCGGGGGTAAACCAATCAGGGAAATCGCCCGCCAGGGGGAGACCGGGGTGGCCACCCTCATGATTGCCGGACTCTCGGTCGGCCTGAAATCGGTAGCCGTTCCCCTTCTCACCATCGCAGCCACCATTTTCATCTCCTTTGAATTCGCCGGACTCTACGGCGTGGGGATCGCAGCGGTTGGAATGCTCGGCACGGTGGGGATCACCATGGCCATCGATGCCTACGGACCGGTGGCCGACAACGCCGGCGGAATTGCCGAGATGGCGGCCATGGGTGAGGAAACCCGCAAGATCACCGACGGTCTCGACGCGGTGGGTAACACCACCGCTGCCATCGGCAAGGGCTTCGCCATCGGGGCGGCCGGGCTCTCCGCCCTCGCCCTCACCACCGCCTTCATCCAGAAAACCGGTGTCAATCTCAACCTCAGTGACCCGGCCATCCTGCGCACCTTCTTCGTGGGCGTCTTCATCGGGGGCGTGGTCCCATTCCTCAACGGGGCCATCACCATGGATGCGGTGGGTCGGGCCGCCTTTGAAATGATTTCGGAAATCCGGCGCCAGTTCCGTGAAATTCCCGGCCTCCTTGAAGGAACCGCCGAACCTGACTCCGACCGCTGTGTGGACATCGCCACCAGGGCGGCCACCAAACGAATGATCCTGCCCGCCGTCCTCGCGGTGGGAACCCCTGTGGTGGTCGGTTTCGGCTTCGGCAGCAACGGTTCCATCGCCCTGGCCGGCACGCTCTGCGGCGCCCTTCTCGGCTGCATCCTCCTCGCCCTCATGATGTCCAATGCGGGCGGAGCCTGGGACAATGCCAAGAAGTACGTGGAAGACGGGCATTTCGGAGGCAAGGGGGGCGAAACCCACAAGGGTTGTGTGGTTGGTGATACCGTGGGTGACCCCCTCAAGGACACCTCGGGACCCTCCATGAACATCATGATCAACGTGATGGCCATCGTGAGCATCGTGATCGCCCCGTTGCTCGCGTAACCCTGAACGCCGCCGGGCCTTTCTTCTCTCTCACCCGGGCAGGGGCGCGCGTGGAATGATCAACCTCCTCAAGCCGACGAGATGGTCGGTTCCTCCTCCTCGTCTCCTTCCCTCACCACCCGGGCCACCAGCGGCTTCAAAGTGAGTCCCTGCACCACGATGGAGAAGACCACCACCACGTAAGTGGCCACCAGGATCACCTCCCGGTGTTCGATCGTCTTCGGAATTCCAAGGGCCAGGGCCACCGAGATGCCACCCCGCAATCCTCCCCAGGTGAGGATGCGCACCACCCCCGGGGAAAACTCCCGCCTGCCCTTGAGAAGTATCACCGGGATGGAAGTGGCGACAAAGCGGGAGGCCAGCACAATTGCGATCAGGATCGCTCCCACCGCCAGGGCCTTCCCGGTCAGATCGAGAACCAACAATTCGAGCCCGATAAGGAGAAAGAGGACCGCGTTGAGGATCTCATCCACCAGTTCCCAGAAGGTGTCGATATGCTCGCGAGTTCTCTCACTCATCGCGAAGCTCCGGCCCTGGTTGCCTATCATCAGGCCAGCCACCACCATCGCCAGTGGGCCACTGAGATGCCAATGGGAGGCCAGGCGGTAACCCGCCGTTACCAGGGCCAGGGTGATGAGCACCTCGATCTGGTAATTGTCGATCGAACGGAGCATGAAGTAGGCCGCGAACCCGATCAAAAATCCCCACAACATGCCGCCCCCCGCTTCCACGACAAAGAGCTTGGCCACGTCGCCTGCACCGTTCATTCCGTGATCCCCGTGTCCCCCGAGGGCCATTCCGAGCAAGGCGAGATAAACCACCACCCCCACTCCATCGTTGAAGAGCGATTCACCAGTGATCTTCGCCTCGAGAGACTTCGGGGCTCCGGCGGTCTTGAGGATCCCCAGCACCGCGACCGGATCGGTCGGTGAAATGAGAGCTCCGAAAACGAGGCACCACAGGAAGGGAACCCCGAATCCGAATAACGGAAAGAGCAACCAGGCCGCGCCCCCGATCAGGAAGGTCGAGAGCACCACCCCGAAACTGGCCATGATGGCAACCAGCCTCTTCTGATCCAGCAGGTTGCCGAGATTGACGTGGAGGGCTCCGGCGAAGAGCAGGAAACTCAGCATGCCCTCCATCAGGGTCTTGTTGAAATCGATCGATTCCACAAACCGGCCTGCAGCTTCCGGAACCAGGGGCAGGGCATCCCGCAGCACCAGCAGGACCACGCTTGAGAGCAGTCCGATCAGCATGATTCCGATCGTGGTGGGCAGCTTGAGGAACTTCAGGTTGAGATACCCGAAGACTGCAGCGAGAACGAGCAGGATGGCGGCAAGATCAAGAAATTCCACGGGATGAAAACGGGATTTGTGGTTTGAATGACGAGGATGCGATGGGCGGGGAAGTCATTCCCCGGCCGGGACCCGGGCGGGCTCACTGGAACCTGCCCTCACCCAGCCGGATTCAACGACCTCTTCGATAATGACCTGATCGGGACCTGATTCATCTGCAAAGCGGATCCGCAGGATGTAGGCAAGCGATTGATCTGGTTTTGCATCATACCGGGTCAACATGCTCTCCTGGATGGAGCGCCGTTCGACGTAGCCATATAGCGTGTGCTTGCGGTCCGGTGACTGCAGTCGATACGAGCGCCACTTGCGATCATCCGTGAACCCAAAGTTGTAATACTGGACCGGTGAGCAGAGCACCCGGAACAGGACGGACTCCGTGGGCCGGATCTTCCGCACCTCTTCCCACGACACCTCGGAATAGCCCACCCAGCTCTCCCAGTCGATGACATAGCGATCATTCATACGCTCGGCTGCGATCGGTTTGATGCTGTGATCGGGCAGCAGGACATCAACCGCCCAGAGTCCCTGGCTCTTCAGCATGCGACCCTCGGGGGCAATCGCCTTCGGCACGACAGGAGTCAATCGGCGCGTGCGGTAATAGTCCCTGATCTTCTGCTCCAGTACCGGGTCCCGGCGGGTGGCCGCGAGAACCTCTTCCACGGTTCCAGCACCCAGGAACTTTTCCACGATCTCCACAATTTCAGCCAGCTCCGCTTTCAGATCCGTATTCTGGATGTCCAGGGCAGATCCGACCGGTCCCTCGCGCACGGGGAGCCGGAAGACCTCCCGGCCTTCCCGTCCCACTGCCTCCCCCGTGGTCCGGTCCTTGCTGATCAGCTCCTGATTAATCACAATGGAAATCACCACTCCCACCATCAGGATCAGAACCGCCAGCCCACCGAACAGAATAGGACGCAAGGACCCCGGAGTCTCCGGATCGGAAGAGCGACCGCCCCCGTCTTCCGACTCCCAGTCAAATTCTTCAGATCCGTCCACCGCCTTGATCACCTTGCGCCGAACGCGCCCCCCTTCGGCGGGAGCCTCCTTCCCCTCCCCCGTTTCTTCGGGCATGCGGAACCCCTTCATTGCGGTCTCTTCTTCAGGATCCGCATCCGTAACTGTAACTCGCACCTGCCTCGGGCCGGATGCCCCGGGGGGAGGAATGGCGGCCCGCCCACCCGGGTCCGGTGCCGGAATACGTGTCACCCCCGCACAATTGGGACACTCCACCTGCCTTCCGCGGCATACGCTCCTCACACGAAAAAGCGTGTGACACCCCGGACAGGAGTATCCATGCCAATCGCTCTGAGACGCCTCCGGATGATCTGCCATTGCCCCGGTAAACTACTTCCGTCCGCCAGCCTGCTCAATCCGTTTTGATCTCGATCTTCCGGGGGCGATGCAGGGGCACCCCGTCATCACCGTCACCCAGGATCTCGGTCTCCAATAACAGGCTCGGCCCCCTCACGAATATGCTGAGCTCTCCCTTGGTGTCCTCCAGATTGACCAGCTCCGAATTGTAGGGGTCCTCTCCCACCAATCCGCTGGTCTGCGGCACGATGGGCGCCACGGGCAGGAGTTGCTGGTCGCCGGATTCCACCGCGAGCGGACCATAGCGTTCCAGGACCTCATTGGTTCCGATCCCCCCCTTTCCATGGATGTCACACAGCCCGAGCTTCCTCCGGGCGGCCCGCAGCAGCTCAGTGTGCCCGGTGTAGCGAAAGCTCCTGCCCTTCACCGGATCTTCCATCGACTCATAACAATAACGGGTGGCACGCAGTCCCGATTCACTGCACACCTTGACCAGCGAGAGCCCCTCCGGTGACTCGATTTCGGTCCCGGGATAACTTTCCTCCGCCACGTTCATCACTTCCGACCAGGGGGGGAAGACCAGCTGACGTCCAAAGGCATTTTCATAGATCGCTTCCTTGCCCTGGTGAAAACCAATCCACACCCCGAGAGCCACTTTCCCGTTGTAGCCGACGCACCAGCCATCCGCGAACTCATGAGTGGTTCCCGTCTTGACCGCCCCGGTGAAGGGCTGCTGCCTGAGCGTGGAGGCTTCCGCGGCCAGATTGCCGTTCCCCAGCGACTCGCGCAGCATATCGTGAATCTGGTAGGCGGTGATCTCGTCACACGCAGGATCCGTATCGGGCTTCTCGGCAGGATCCGCCTGGTAGACCACCTCCCCGTCCGCATTCTCGATCCGCTCGATATAGCGCAGGTCACCTGGCAGGACGCCCTTGCGGGAAATAGCAGAATAAGCCCGCACCGCCTCCTTGAGTGAGACCGAGTCGTAGCCAAGCAGCATCCGGGTGAGAAGCTCTCCCTCGCCCACCGGGAAGCCGAAGGCCCTGGCCTGATTCGCCACCTCTTCCAGGCTCAATTCGCGCCCCAGGCGCACGGTAGCGGCCAGCTTGGAGGCGGCCAGCGCGCGCGCGCTTGAGATCCGGCCCTCGTATTGCGGATTGAGAACCTCCATTCCCCACTCGCCCAGGATCCCTTCCTGGGCACCCACCGCGACCGCCCGCGCATCCATCGCCTCATCCCTTACCGTGGTGCAGGGATGGCGGCCGGATTCCAGGGCCGCCGCATAAACGACGGGCAGATAAGTGGTCCCGAAGGGACGGCGGCCCAGTTCGATGAAATCATACTGCGAGTGCGCGTAGTCCCGCCCTCCCACGTAGGCCAGCACGTTGCCCGTATCCGAGTCGATCATGAGAGCCGCACTCTGGAGGTAAGCGGGCACCTTGCCCGGGGCCGCCTTGAACTCGCTGTGCTTCGGGTGGCGGTATTCCGGCCGGTCCTCAATCCGTGCGAGGTGCGCCTGCAGGCTTTGCTCCGCCCGGTTCTGGACATCCCGGTCGATGGTGGTGTAGATCCGGAACCCACCCCGCGACATCGCCTCGATCCCCACCTTCTCCAGCGCGATGTCATCCACGATCTCGTAGAGGTGCGACTTGCCCTTTCGCAGCGGCTTGGGATTCACCACCACCGGCTTGCTGGAGAGCTTCATCCACTCGGACTCCGTGATCATCTCCTCGGCGAGCATCCGGTTGAGAACGTGATCCCGTGCCTTGCGGTTCGTCGCCCTGTTGGCGAGAGGCGAGATCCTGGTGGGGTTCTTCACACAGGCCACCAGCGAGGCGCACTCCTCGATGGTGAGGGCCATGGGCTCCTTCCCGAAATACCCCAGCGCTCCGGATCGCACCCCGTAGTAGCCATGGCCGAAGGGAATGCGGTTGAGGTAATACTCCAGCACCATCCTCTTCATCCGCGCCTTGCACTCCCCTTCATCGGGATAGTCTGCCGCGATCGAGTCCATGAGGTGCCGTTCGATACGCAGGGCCAGGAAAGCCTCCACGATCTTGCGCTCGATGCCGGTCTGGCCCTGGGCCTTCACCCTGGACTTCAGGTCGAACGCGTTGCGTGCCAGCTGCATCGTGATCGTACTCGCACCCTGGGTCACTGCCCCCGCCTTCAGGTTGAGCCAGATCGCCCGTGCCACCCCGATCTGGTCCACCCCGTCGTGCTTGAAGAAACGCTGGTCCTCCTGCGCGATGAGGGCATCAATCAGTTTCTGGGGCACTTTCTCGAGGGAAACCTTGCTGCGGTTTTCCACGAACATGCGCCCGATTTCCCGGCCCTTGTGGTCCATGATAAGGCTCGGGATCTCAACATCATCGATGGTCGAAATGTCGATCTGCGCGGCCTGCTCCTTGTAGGGCTGGAGCCGTTCATTGGCTTCGCGCAGGCCCACCACCCCCGCCAACATGCAGAGCAGGAGAAAGATCCACAGCCGTTTGCGCTTGTAAAAACGACGCTTTCGTCGGTTTTTCTTTTTCTGTTTCGCCATGGAATCGAGGGATCCAAGCCGGCCCTGTAAGCACCCTGTCCCGGAAAATTACCCCTCTTCCGGGATCGGGGCAATCCCTCTATTGGACCATGTCCTGCGCCCCCTCATTGAACAGGAAGGCCCCCTCCCCTTTCCCCGCTTCATGGAACTGGCCCTCTACCACGGGGAGCATGGCTACTACAGCAACCCCGCCCGCACCCGGATCGGTCGCACGGGCGATTTCGCCACCAGTGTGAGCGTGGGCCCGGCCTTCGGCCGCCTCCTCGCCGTCCGGCTCCACCAGGCCTGGGACGTCCACGGCCGTCCGGCCTCCCTCCCGGTCCTCGAACTGGGTCCCGAGGACGGCTCCCTGGCCCTCGATATCCTGCAGGCCGCCCGCCGCAGGGACGCCGACTTCCACCGCGCCCTCCACTACACCGTCTGCGAACACAATGCCCGCAAGCGCGAGGCCCTCGCCGCCCGCTTCTCCGCTGCCCAAGAGGCTCGCCTCGACATCGTGGCCTCTCCCGCGGACCACCGGGCCAAACGGGGGGTGATCCTCGCCAACGAAGTCCTCGACGCCCTGCCCGTGCACCTCGTGCGCTCCTCCGGCGGGGCATGGAACGAGCGCCTCGTCACCCTTGAAAATGACAGCCTGTCCTGGACCGAGACCCCGGTTCCCGGGGGCGACCTCCGGCAGCACCTGGCGACCCTCCCTTCCGGCCTTCCGGACGGCTACTCCACCGAGGTGTGCCTCCAGCTGGGCCCCTTCTTCCGCGAACTGGCCGGGGTCTTCGAAGACGCCCTCCTCCTCTTCATCGACTACGGCTTCGAGCGCGAAGACTACTACCACCCCGACCGCACCGAGGGCACCCTGCAGACCTACGCCCACCACCAGGCCGGGGACGACCCCCTCGACACCCCGGGCCAACGCGACCTCACCGTCCACCTCGACTTCACCACGGTGCGGGAAGCGGCCGCCACCGCCGGCCTGCAGTCCCTCGGCTCCGCCCGCCAGGAGAGCTACCTCGTCCACCTCGCCCACGACCTGCTCCGCGACCTGTCCCCCGGGGAGGGCAACCGGGATTTCCTACGCCAGTTTCAGACCCTGACCCACCCGGCCTTCTTCGGCTCCCGCTTCCACGTCCTCGAATTCTCCCAGGGCGCCACCAGTTCCGGGCTCTCCTTTCCCTGCCCCTCCTGAAGCCCCGGGAAATCCGGGCCTCTCCCCTCCCAATGCCTTGTCATTTCCCGCCCACCTCCTAGCCTGCCCCCCAATGCCGGGATGGCGGAATTGGTAGACGCGCCTGATTTAGGATCAGGTGTCCCCTGGACGTGCAGGTTCGAGTCCTGTTCCCGGTATGTTCCTTTTTTTCAGTGCCTTAGGGGTCCTGGCGGCACCGTCCGCACAGGGGGAAAGTTATTCCGATTACTGCTCCGATTACTGCTCAAACAGTAATCGTCAGGCCCGCACCCCACCAGGGCCCACCCCATCCCGAATAGTTCGGACAGGGGTGGCTACTCTGGAGGAATGGCATATTCGGCCGAGGCAAATGAGGGCGCTGGCGGGCGCGGGGAGAGGATGAACGGCTGCTCAACGGGAAACAGCGCCCAACGGGTTCCGGGCTACCGGGGGCTCTACACCAAGCATCTCAAGGACGGCATGGACTGGTATTACCTGCGCAGCCAGAAAGGGGGCAATGGCCGGTGGATCAACCTCCACACCACCGACAAGAAGGTCGCGGTTCGCAGGTATCACCAGGAATCAATCAGTGTCGCCAATACCAGGTCGCCTGGGAAGATCCCGACCGTGGGAGACTACTGGGAGCACGCGCGGGCCCACATCATGCGTGGGACACAGAAACCCAGAACCCTGAATGGCTACCTGGGTAACGTCGAAATGATCCTCCGCGGGTTCAAGGGCTCCGGGAAGGGTGCCTGTCCCAAGCGCCTGCTCAGCAGAAGGATCGACAGGTTTGATGCCTCCTGTTGTGAAGAGTGGTTCGTCCACGCATTCAAGACCTACGGGTTGTCCGCTACGAAGTCCCAATGGGTGATGTGGCGCAAGCTGTTTGCCCTCGCGAAGCAGGAGCACCTCATCGCTAACGTCCCTGACTGGCACATTCCAACCCGCACGGCCCAGGGCCAGGAGCGCGAGCGGCGCCTCCAGCGCGGAGAGGACACCAGGGTCCGGGTCCCCGAGGTTGAGGAGTTCGTCCGGCTCGTGGAGGACGTGAGAACCAACAGCACCTACCAATGCGGCCACCACAGTGCGAACTGGATCCTTTTTGTGGGCTGCACCGGACTGCGGACTAGCGAGGCCAATCAACTGTCCTGGAAAGACGTGGACTGGGACCGTGGAATTCTTCACCTGCCTTCCCGTTTGAAAAGTAACGACAAGTTCGATCCCTACGTCTGTCTCACCAAGCCGGCCCTGAAAGCGCTGCAACGCATCCGGGAGACCGGTTACACCCGCAGGCCGAATGGTGCCGGCAGATGGCTACGGGTGAGAGTCAGCCCCGATCCACTCAGGGAATCAGACCGCATCCTCGCGGTAAAGTCCCCGCGCAAGGCCCTGGCACAGGCATGCCAACGTCTGGGACTGAGACACCTCACTCTCCACGGCCTGAGGCATTTCTTTGCCAGCCAGTGCGTACGCCAGGGATACGACTGGGCGGCTGTCGCAGCTGCTCTTGGGCACTGCGACGGGGGCATCCTCGCGGCAAGGACCTACAGCCACCTGTCTCCAATCCACGCCAGGAAATACGCCGAGAACTGGACCTTGGAGCCCTCTGGGTAATCCCTGAGCCTCCTCCGCACCCTTTCGTGAGGCACGGGCAAAAAAGTTCAGACACCCCATGCGAAGATGAATGCTATGAGAGAT
>DLRK01000015.1:635-3562 GCA_002501065.1 Akkermansiaceae bacterium UBA7890 | reverse complement strand
GGGTGCGGTGCACGCGGTAAGCTGAAAGGGTGTCCCGATCACTCCGGCTAGGGGTTGTAGCATGGGAGCTCGTGTAAGGCTCGGTGGCTGTGTGCTGCGGAATAAAACAGTAACCACGGGCCGAATGACCGACCTTGCGTGCAGGCCACAGGCCTCCCAACTCTCTCAAGCTAAAAAACATACCGGGAACAGGACTCGAACCTGCACGTCCAGGGGACACCTGATCCCTAAATCCATTCAGTTCAAGTTGGGTAAGGATCAAGAAAATTCTTGCCATTTCGACGGGAGGTTAAATACTTGATCGCTTGGCACCTGCCGGGATTGAACAGAAACCTAAGAACAAAGGAGCTTACCCATGCGACGTTTACATAGTGCCCTCGCCATCGCCATTGCGATGGCCGTTAGTCCTGCTGCTGTACAGGCAGCTCTTTATTCCGACAATTTTGATACCTACGTGGCTGGCTCGAACATTCAGGGCCAAGGGGATTTTATCTACTGGGACAATTCCGAAGACCTGAATAGCCATGGGTTGGTCAGTGACGCGTTCGCGTTCAGCGGGTCCAATTCGTTGATGCTCGGTGGTCATGGCGGAGCCCATTACACTGATCCGGTGTGGCAATTTGCCGATGCCAATACGGGTGTCTCGCCAGTCAGTTCCGGACAATGGACGCAGAGCGCCATGGTCTACATTCCCGGTGATTCCAACACTAATTATGTGGATTTCAACTACATGAGCAGCCATCCGGCTCCTCTTACGTGGAGCGGAAATCCGCGTTTTCAAATGGCCAACGATGTAGTCACGGGGCCGAATGGCGGCTCAATGCCGATGGCTGGACTACGGGATAGGTGGTTCGAGGTAGTCCTTGAATTGGATCTCGATGCAGGGCAAGGCGAGATTTTCGTCGATGGCGCTCTTCTGAGCACCTATGACTGGAATGCCGCCAACGGCAATGAATTTGACGGCATCGACTATTGGGCTCCTGCTGATTCGAGTGCCCTCTATGTTGACGACATCAGTTTGACCGCCGTTCCCGAACCGTCGGCGATGGTGTTGTCGGTCCTGGCGTGCATGGGCTTGATGTTGCGACGTAAGCGAAGTGCATAGCATGCAGTGAACGGCCCAACCCAGGTTTTCAACTGGCAGGTCATTCAGGAATTATTGCTAGTGCTGCGTAAGGCTTTGCACCCCCACACCTGCCCCGCCTCCTGAAGCTCCATGAATTCAGGGCTGGAAAAGGAAATTCCTAGGAGCCTGTCGGAGTTAGCGCAAGTTTCGCGGTGGACCCGGCGGCCAGGCGGAGGAAGCACCGCAGGCTCGTGTGGATGATTTTACCGAACCATCCGCCCACCGGTGAGATTCGCAGGGGAGTCCGGTCCGCCGGCGGCGTTTTCCATCATGGCAACCGCCCCGGGTATGGGAAAGACTCAGTCACTCACCAGGACATCATCAATCGACAGGCCGCTGAAGCTGTCCGGGGTATCATCGCTGGTGAAATTCCACTCGATCAGAACAGTCTCTCCGATCGCCTCCGGCACGATCGAGACCCGAATGGTCGTCCAATCGTTATCGAAGGCATCCATACCGATCGGCACCTCCGCTCCCAACTGCACCAGGTCGGACGCTCTCAGGAAACGGACCACCGCCGCATCACCAAAGCCGTCCGCGTCGCGATAGGCCTCGAAGGACAACCCGGCCTCCGGGACCCCGCTCAAATCGATTGCCGGTGAACGGAGGGAGATATCGGAATCCGGACCGTAATCACCCAGGTTGGTGGACCAGGCATTGGCCGAACCGGCAGCGCCTGCCAGAGGCCCGGTAGTCCCGGCAGGGGTTCCCAGTTCCCAACCCGTATTGGCACTTTCATCATTGACCAGTGTCGTCCAGCCGACCGCTCCCCCCTCAAAGTCGGTGGAATACACTACCACCGGCGGAGGCTGGAATTCCTCGATCACGAAGTAGCGTTCGGGGTCTGCCGGACGGGCAATGGTGAGGGTGTTTTCCGGCGGGGTGGCCCCGAGGCCTCCATTTCCGTCGAAAACCGGCCAGGTGGCAGGATCTGTCGAGAGACCGGTCTCGCTGCGCAGGTTGTATTTTTGCCCGTCGCGGCTGTCCCAGGTGAAGACTAGGTCGTCGGCAATTCCCGTGATCGTTAAGGAAGAGGCTTCCCTTGGGTCAAAGATGGTGGAGGCCATCCTGAAGTCGTCATAGTAGAGCGGTGACGCACCTGCAGGGGTCCACGGGTCGAGGCCCACCACTGCACTATCCCAGGCCTCAGGAAACGAACCGCTCTTGGCCAATTCGCCGTTGTAAAAGATGTCGTAGGTCCGCGCGTCAAGATCGAAAACTGTATGCATGGGAACCCACTGATCCCTGATGATAGGCAGGGCGCCATTAACCATCCCGGTTTCCATGTTCAGAGTGAATGGACCGAACCACTGGGTATTCGGGGCGCCTTGGAAGCCGGTATGACGCGCCAGGAAACCGATGTCCGAACTCTTCGAATTGGAGGTCCCTGGAACGTAGGTCATCACGTCGAGGTACCAGGTTCCGGAGGTAGCGCCGCTGAACTGCGGCACGAGGTCGACCATGGCGGGGCCGCCCATCACCAGCGAATGGGGCGCGCTCGCGGCTTGCGCATCGGTAACCGTCGTATCCTCGATCCCTGTCTGATGCCAGCCGACCCAAGCCCCCTGCGAAAGGATCTTACTTCCGTTGAGATAGCTGTCGAAGTTTTCCGACCACGCGCCGTAGGCTCCGCTGGCCGCCATGGCGAGAATCGCCACCGCTCCAAAACGGCCTCTGCCCGGATTTGGGGCTCCAAGGCCATTCCTCGTCTCAGTTAGGATGCTGGGTTTCATGGCACCACCCCTATCATCCCAGGCGCAGGGGGCCAGATCAGATTTGCCTACGCGACTGTCATGCTGAC
>DLRK01000015.1:0-280 GCA_002501065.1 Akkermansiaceae bacterium UBA7890 | reverse complement strand
TATTCGGTGCACTTGAAGTCGGACTCAGGCGGGATTGAGGAGACCACACCGAAGCGCGAGGAGAGTGCGTGGCAGCTCATCGCCCACTGTAATGGGCTTAAGGAACGCTTCGAGAAGGAGGGTAAGACCTTCTGTGCAGTCATCGGCGGGGATTTCAACAGCGATCCTACCAGTGAGAAGTGGGCCGAAGACGACACCCTGCGCATGATTCAGGGTGCGGGGTTCAGGTGGACGGGGCAGGGGTAGCTCGTGAAGAGTTGATCAGTTGGCTAACCGACGG
>DLRK01000036.1:1299-5222 GCA_002501065.1 Akkermansiaceae bacterium UBA7890 | reverse complement strand
CGCTTTTTCGGGCCGTGTTTCCTGGAGGCTGAGGAGCCGGGGAAGGTGGGGGTGCAACCCGTCCACCCGTCAACTGGCGGATCACCCTTGAAGTGAAGGCACAATGCTCTCCGGGGAAGACCCCGGCTCTCCGGAACTGAAATCGCAATGCATTACCAATACCCGGGCTCCAACCGGAGACACCCATCCACTTGGGATTACTTTTTGATTTCGAGAATCTCAATACTCTTGAACTGAGTCGGATGACTTTCCGCCTGAATAGAAATAGTTCCCTTTTCAATCAGCGTTCCGTCATCCAGCTGGGGAAGCTTGTACTCCATGACCAGCTCTCCATTAACGAAGTGACGAAGCCCCTCACTCCCTCGGACTTCCACCTCGCAGGTCACCCACTGGTCCCCCCGGAATGTCTTTGAACGCGATCCCAGGCAGTGCCGCTTGTCGACCCGGTCATTAAAAACCACATGTGTCCCAGGCGTACAGAGATTGGCCGTAGTCCGCCGACCCTGCTCGAATCCGCCCAGGAGCTGGACCTCAATCGAAGCAGGAAAATCCTGATTGAGTGCCATGCTTTCCACTGTCTGTCCGTGCAGCATCAGGCCATTGTTACGCTGGGCCCACCCCGGCCCTCCACTCACCTGATCGCCAATGAAGCGGTAGACCGCGCGAATCCTGTAATGTGAGAACTCCGTGCTGTAAAAGAGATGGCCGAAAACGCTATTGAACTTCTCCCACTGGTCATAGCTCACCGTGAGGAGCCCATCCACTACTCGAAAGGTGTTCTTGTAATTTTCGCCGGCCTTGTAGCCCACGAATTTTGGTGTCCATCCCTCAAGATCCTTACCGTTAAAGAGACTGATCCATTGACCGTCCACTGCTTTTTCATCGTCCTTCTTGGCAGGCCCGGTCCCTTTTTCCTCATCCGCCCACACCGGGCCAAACACCAGCCCGGCTAAGATTACTGTCAGTCCTATGCGTTTAGTAGCCTTCATCTGCATGGGCTTAGCATACATCGAGTGCCCGGACAATCTCGAGTCCGTAAAGAGAAGCGACCAGCTTCCCCGGACCTCGGGCGAAACCGCGATGCAGGACCACACACCGCAACATACTTCCCGGATTCAGCGCCCTTGGCGCTCGCACCGGCACCAGAGACACGGTCACTCGCGCTTGCTGCTAGGGAATCTCTTTCTCGGGCCGTGTTTCCTGGAGGCTGAGGAGCCGGGGAAGGTGGGGGTGCAATGTAATTGGTTAGAATTTAGGAACATGTTAGATTCCCTGCTGATGTCAGGAAACAATATTCAAATTGTCCTTGAAAGAAGGACCGGTCGGAAGGTGATGGGATGTCTGATTATAGGAATTGTTATCGGATTTCTCGTTTGCCTTCAAGTAGCTCCTGAATCGGCCGAGGGTGTGTTTATTTTATTCGGAATCCTTATTGCGATAGTTTTATTCAGCAAGCGCCATGATTATGGAAAAAAACGTAACATCATCCTTTCAACGCAAGGCATCCGGTTCAGTGAGGGTGAAACGTTTTACAAACCGGCAACAATCCCATGGAATGAACTCGGTGAAGTCACGCACCTGAAAAAAGCCCTTAAAAACGAGACCACCGTGGATGTATACAATATTTTGGAACTGAAGAAAACCGGCATACTGGAACACGCCAAGCCCTCCGTCATCCACTATTGCAATGACTTTGGCAGGCAGGTGCTCAATTCCACCACCACCTTCACTGCAGAGCGTGCCGTTGAGTTAATTGAAAAGCTGCGCGATGCAGGTTCCGAAAAGGCACGGATTCAAATCCTTAAGGATAACAACAAGGGAAAAAACCCAGAAGAGGTTAAGAAGCGATTAAGAAATGTTCCATGGAAACACCGGCTTGTCCGTTACTGCCCTACCTGCAAGGTGATCTTTGTCGTGGACGGCCGGAAAGAGCAATCTGAGCAAAGGTGCCACTCCTGCGGCAGCAACGAGATCTATGAGGACGAGGATGAGTATTTAAAGACGCTCGACAAAGGGGAATGAACGCGTCATTTCGGTGTATTTCCCCCGGGTTCACGACTTCCACGCGACCCTCTTGCACCTCTTCGGCATCGACTACCGCAAGTTCAGCTACAAGTTCCAGGGGCTCGACTTCCGCCTCACCGGGGTGGAACCAGCCAAGGTGGTGAAGGCGATCCTGGCGTAGGGGGCTGCAACTTGCCGGACCGCCGGCCGGTGGGGCCGAATCTGGTCCGAGTGGAGGCGTATCGATCCCAATATGGATGACGTGGGTGGATCGTTCGTAAAGGTCCTCGATTTTGTGGCTCAAGATGGTCGGTGATCGTTGCGGTCGAGCGCGAGGATGTCCAAGTTGTTGCCACATGATACGGTCGATCGATTTTCATAGCGCCCTGCGGTTCGCCCTCCTTGCCATGCTCGTATCTTCACTCGTTGGAGCCGAGTCCGGCTCGTGGAACCAGTTCAGGGGGCCCAATGGGTCGGGAGTCGCGCCTGGATGCAAGCCACCCGTGAAACTCGACGGCAATCTTACGTGGAAGATCCCGGTTCCTCCGGGTCTGTCCGCGCCAGTCGTTTTCGGCGACCGAATCTTTCTGACCGCGGTCGAAGGCGAGCGCCTGGTCACTCTCGCCTATGACAAGAGCACCGGGAAACTGGCGTGGCGTCAGGCAGCGCCCGAGAGCAAGACCGAAAAGGTCCACAAGGCCAACAGCTTGGCGACGCCGACACCTTTCGCGGACAAGGACCGCGTCTACGTCTACTTCGGTTCCTACGGCCTGCTCTGCTATGACCACCAGGGTCGCGAGCAATGGAAGAAACCGATTCCCGCCGCCGGGAACATGTACGGAACAGCAACCTCGCCGATTGGACATGGCGACAAGCTGATCCTCGTTCTCGACAACGACGCCAACCTGCCGAACAGCCGAGTCAGCCGATCGAAGGTCGTGGCCCTGAACAAGGCGAATGGGGATCTCGTCTGGGAGACGCCGCGCCCCCTCCAGCGCAGCAGTTGGTCCACCCCGATGCTCTGGAAGTACGAGGGCGGAGAAGACCTCGTGATCTTCGGTAATGGCCGGGTCTACGGCTATCACTCTGAAACCGGCGCGGAGAAGTGGTCAGTGACTGGATTCTCGCGGGAAGCGATCACCAGTCCGGTAGCGGGCAGCGGACACCTCTTCGTGGTATCCGCCCAAGGCGGCACTCCCGATGAGGACTTCGATCCCGAGCCGTTCTGGAAGGCGATCCTGCAGTTCGACAAAGATGGCGACCAAAGAGTTGCCCGTGGTGAGATGACCGAGCACTTCACCTTTCCCTTCCGACCGGAACTGCCCCCGGGTCATCCCGGCTTCGGCTTGCCCATGCCCACCGATCCCGCAAGAAGGAAGCAACGTCAGAACGGCCTCTTTCACTCCGTCGACAAGAACAAGGACGGCTTCTGGACTCGCGACGAGTTTGTCGCCCACACCACCACGCGTCGCGGCAATCCAATCCTGAAGGCAATTCGTCCGGGAGGGCACGGCGACGTCACAGACAGCCATGTCACCTGGCAACTGAGGAAAAGCATTCCGGAGATTCCCTCCCCTCTCTTTTACCAGGACCGCCTCTACCTGGTCCGCAACGGGGGCGTGCTCGCGGCGATCGATGCAGCCCAGGGCGAGATTCTCTATCGCAAACGCCTCGGAGGATCCGGGATGTACAGCGCATCCCCGGTGGTGGCCAATGACCACCTGTACCTGGCCTCCGACCAGGGACTCGTTTCGGTCGTCAAGGCCGGCGATTACGAATTAGTCCACCAGCATGACCTGAAGGAAGCCGTGCTGGTCACTCCGGCACTCGACGCCACAACCATTTACATCCGCAGCAGGAAGCACCTTTGGGCCTTCCGCACGAAAAACTGAGGCTCACTTCATAGCACCGCGATTCCT
>DLRK01000036.1:0-942 GCA_002501065.1 Akkermansiaceae bacterium UBA7890 | reverse complement strand
AGAGGCTACGCCACGCGGATCGGGAGCGGGGTGCAGTTGGTCGGGCGGAAGCGGAAACTCAGTGATCCACCCGCAGGCGGGCAAACTGCTGAGCATGGTCCGCGCGGGGGGCCGCAGCGCGCCAAACTTCGCTTACGATGCCGTCATTCTGACCGCTCGGGGTCTGGCTCACCAGGGTGCCATCGGAGGTCCAGGTCACGAGGTCGGTCGAGAATTCCACGAAGTAGTCCACGTCGTCAGCCGCGATCTGGCGGCTAAAGCGGATGGTCAGGTAAGTTGATTCGACGCCCTCCACCTGGAGCGTTTCGACGTCCGCCACCGGAAGGATCTCCGCCGACCAGATGTGCGGATTCCCACCAAAAAAGAACTCCATCATGGCTGGCACTCCGTCTTCATCGTCGTCGGACAGGTTGTCGGTTACGCCGTGGGACTGCATCCAGGAAGCCAGCGTGATCTCGTCATCCGCTCCCGGACTGCCTCCGGTGTAGCGGCTGAGGCGCCAGTTCCCGGGATCGTTATGGTCGGGACTCTGCGTTGTGTTGACGTCGATCAGCACAAGACTGAAGTCGCCGCCGTCTGCAGACTGAGGCCAGGGCAAGGTGTCGGAGTATTCGTCGATGTCGTGGATGGGCACGCCGGCGCCGAAGGAGAGCTTGAGGCGTTCCCCGCTGTTGCGTAGGTTTTCGTTGGGATACTCCCCCGCGACGGGAAGGCCGGTCCCGTAGCGCGTCTCGAATGCGGCGCGGTTCTTGACGACGAGGACAAAGGCGCCGGATTGCAGCGTCTCCACCTCGCTTCCCGCGAAGTCGAAATCGATTCCCTTGGTGAAGCGCACGTCACGCAGATCGAGAGCGGAGGGTCCCACGTTCTTGAGCTCGATGTACTCGAACTCATCCCGGTTGGTGGAGATCGTCACTTCATTGCCTGTGGGCTCGGGCGGAT
>DLRK01000134.1:11355-13343 GCA_002501065.1 Akkermansiaceae bacterium UBA7890 | reverse complement strand
CACTCCCCGGCACCGCCACTCCCCGGTAGCCCCACTGACCGCTTCACCCATTGATAGAGATTTGATGTTCGACGTTCGGCATATTCTCCTGATCTCCCTCCTGGGGTGCGCTACACAGATTGCATGCGCGGGCGAGGTGGTTACCGTGAGGGCCCCCGAACCGGCTGTGGACCGCTGGAATTATCTCTACAATGGCACTCCCGGATTTCGTGCGAAGGGGTCTCTCTTTACCGGACTACCTGAAGACGCCGGTGGAGGAATGGACCGAATGGGGCAGATCCTTATCGGCTTCGATACCGAAGCGCTCGGTGTCCAGCCCGGAAGGGCTCCCGAAAGCTATAACGTTACCGGCGTCAAGCTCACTGCCCGGGTTGCGAACGACCCATTCCTGGCAGATCCCACATTCGTCTACGATCCTACCGCAGATCCTTTTGACGCTCTCCTTGAAACCGGCCTCGACCCCGACCCGGGGCATCCCGTGGAGTTACACGGTGCGGGGTTTCGTAATGGGATCGATTCAAGTTCATACCTCGAAGGCTCTCCTCCTCCCGCACTCGGCCAACCACCAATCACAGGTTCACCCTATGAAGGTCCGGATGGCCCCACCGCCTACCCGTTGGGATTCGACGAGGCCGCTCAACCGCGGGATGTCATGAACAATCCCACGGAGGGCTTCAACGCGAATCCCTGGGCGGTCGGAAAAACCAATTCGATAAGCCCAGGAGACGTGGTGCCGACCGACACGGTCTTCACCTTTGACCTCGATCTCAACCAGCCAGGCGTTCGGAGATACGTTCAGGAAGGACTCTCGCAGGGACAGCTCTACTTCACTCTGACCTCGTTACAGCCTGCGAGCTTTGACGGAGTCGAAAGCGGCAATGGCAGCTTCGCCATTTTCTATCTGAAGGAAAGTATCGAACATCAACTCTTCGGAGACAGCGCCCCCGCTCTTGAACTCTCCCGCGGACCGGCACCAAGCGGACCAATCGGGACTGAGTTTGCCTTCGATTTTGCGAGAGACGAACTGACTATTCAATGGGAAGCGGTCGCGGGCGAGGTGTTCGAGATTCTGACCAGTGTGGATCTCACTGACTGGACAGTCCTGGCAGAGAGCCCTGCCACAATTGCCGGATCGATGGAATACGTGGTTCCCCGGAGGGGGGATGAGAAGAGGTTCTTCGCCGTGAGAAGGAAATCGTCATGAAATTTGGAACGCGTTTACATCCTTCCGGGTTTACCATAACGGAGATCCTGGTCTCCATCGTAATCCTTGTGAGTCTGTTGACCCTGGGTGGAGCCGTGACCTTTTCAGCCATCGAGAAGGCGCGAATGACAAAGGAGGT
Organism: Akkermansiaceae bacterium UBA7890; assembly: GCA_002501065.1. Taxonomy (GTDB): domain Bacteria; phylum Verrucomicrobiota; class Verrucomicrobiia; order Verrucomicrobiales; family Akkermansiaceae; genus Roseibacillus_B. The sequence goes on along the minus strand of DLRK01000134.1, from coordinate 12,000 downwards.
GAGTGCGGCCAAGGAACTCATCACGGGATGGCAGGCCTACGCATCGGAAAACGGGGGAGCAGTGATGCCGGGCTTCAGGGAGGATCCTCAATTGACGAACCTGAAGGGTGAATCCCTGTCCTTCCCGATCAATGCCCGCTATCCTTGGAAGCTGGCCCATTATGTCGGCAGGATGGAAGACGGCATCGTATTCAACGGGAATGAAAAGTTGCTGACCGGGGATCAGGCTGATTATCGGGTCAGTGTCTCTCCCAATCTGGGAGTCAACGCCGTGTTTGTCGGCGGGCATTACGGCACCGGCAGTCCTCTGCCGCCCAGTGAACGGATCATCGAGCGCCTCGGAAAGTTCGTGGTGACTCACATTTCCGAACCGCATGACCCCGGCAAGCTGATCGTATTTGCCTCGGCGCGATCAGCTTACGGAGCCGGCTATTTTGAAGTCCGACCTCCGGCGGTACTTGATCCGGTCTGGAGCGGAGAAGCATTCATGGAAGATGGCCGTGCTGCCGACCATGGATTCGTCGATCTTCGCTGGAACGGGAAGGCGGTCGCGGCAATGGCTGGAGGAAATGTTGAACTCCTGGACGAGGAAGCCCTGCGGGACATGCGCCGCTGGTCGAATCAAGCAGCTCTTGAAAACGAATC
>DLRK01000134.1:0-10956 GCA_002501065.1 Akkermansiaceae bacterium UBA7890 | reverse complement strand
AGATCCAGTGTCCTAGCCCTCGCAGGACTACTCACCCTCCCAGCCTCTGCGGTGACCACCGTGGTGGAAGACTTCGATACCAATAACGCAAACTGGCGCGATACAACCGGCTCTCTGGATGTCAACTGGTCCGAAAGCGGAGGAGCTCCCGGAGCAAGCCCAGGCCATGCCACCGTACCGTTCTCGTTTACCCAGGCCGGCGATTTCGGAGCCGTGATTCTCAGAGGACAGGCTTCCTTCGGATCGAGTGGAGGAGCCTTCACAGGCAACTGGATTGGCGATGGGGCACAATCATTCTCCACAATGGTACGCCACGACGCCCCCGTCCCGCTGACTTTCAATATCCGTTTCGCCTCCCCCTTTAATTTCCCCGGTGCAACCGCCGTCCGGTTCCAGCCCGTATTTCCCAACCAGTGGACGGAGGTCACAATCGACATTGCGGCTGCGGCCATCAACGCGGCGGCTCAGCCGATTGGCCCACCAATCGATGCGGGCCCCGGCGTGATGTTCGTGACGACCGAGGAGCAACCTTTCGCCGCGACATTCTCGAATGTCGGAAACATTCAGATAGGGGTGGAGGTTCCCGAGGGTTTCGGGGCCAACCCCGCACTCTTCAACTTTGACTTCGATCAGATTACGCTGACCGTACCCGAACCTGCCTCTTCAACTCTGGCGTTGCTCGGCAGCTTTCTTCTGCTGGGAATCCGCCGACGCTCTTCCTGAGGGATCAAAGCAAGCACCAGGGAGAAACCGGAACGTTGGACAATCTGAGCGTTCCGGTTTTTTTGTCGTGTGGCTCCGTCACAGGAACGACGGGCGAAACATGGCAAGAGGATCTTCCGCCCCCTGATGTTCTCATTTTCCTTGCTTCATAGGCATCTATTCGGATTCAGAGGTGTCCCGCAGAATACCGCGTCCTCTCCTGTCGGCTTTTGTGAAATCGTCCTTCATTCCCCCGTCAGCCGTGGCGCCCTCACCAACCCCGTCTCCTCGGAACCCTGGGAGCAGGAGCGGTCCGAAAACTCGGGCCAGCCAGCCAGGAGTAGGGCACACCGCCCACGGCCCGCGAGCATCAGGCCAAGGGTCGGGTGGAACGGATGAAGGCACGCTGCAGAATCGCCCAGGCCAGGGCGATGCGCCTGAAGAGGATCAGCGATATTGCGCAGAACAACTACAAACACTTTTCTCCTTCCTCCCTTCCGCCGCTCTGTTAGTTTCTCAAGATGGTCTCGACACTTCGATTGACGGTGGCCGGATTGGCTGCCGGCCTTGCCACCCTCTGCGCGGCTGCTGAGCCCCCCTTCGAGCTGAAGGAAGGCGATCGCGTCGTCTTCCTTGGCGATCGGCTTATCGAGGGGACCCGGGATTACGGCTATCTCGAAGCTGCACTTACCACCCGCTGGCCGGGACGAAAGATCACGTTCCAGAACCTTGGGTGGTCGGGCGACACGGTCCGTGGAAGCGCGAGGGCCGGCTTTGGCGCCTACGAAGACAATCGCAAGGGCCCGTGGCCGCCCAAACACCGCGAGCGCTACGGCATCCCGATGCTTCGCCGGCAACTGGAGGACGCCCGGCCGACCGTTCTCTTTGTCGCCTATGGCGCCAACGCCGCCTACTCGGACAAAGAGGTCGAACGATTTCCAGCTGACTTGAACCGTTTGCTCGACGAACTGGACAAGACCGCGGCACGGATCGTGCTTGTTTCGCCAACTCGACACCAGCAGCCTCGCCCGGCGCTTCCTGACCCCGCCGAGCGAAACCAGCGCCTCCAGGAAATCACCGGCATCCTCCGCAAGGCGGCGCAGGATCGCCACCATCGGTTCGTCGATCTGTTTGCGGGGCTGAATACTCACCGTGGACGCACAGATGGTCCGCCGTCCACCGAGAACGGCATCCATCTCACCCACGAAGGCTATCGACAAATGGCGCGAGCTGTCGTCGAGCAGCTGGAACTGGCCCGCACGGATTGGAAATTGCATGTCACGGCCGACGGAAAAATCGTCGAGGCGATCGGCACCCGGTGCAAGGAGACGGCCCTGACCAAGACCGGGCTCAAGTTCGAAACCAGCGACACCCTGTCCCCCATGGACGGGGATGAGCGGGATCGCAGCCGCGTGCTGAGAATCAGCGACTTGAAACAGGGGCGCTACTCGCTCTCGATCGACGGCCGACGGATCCTGACGGCGGCAGCGGATGAGTGGGCGAAAGGCGTCGCGATCTCGCACGGACCGGATTTCGATCAGATCGAACGTCTACGGGAAACTATCGTCACCAAGAACCGACTCCTCTTCCACCACTTCCGCCCACAGAATGACATGTACATCCGCATCCTGCGTCTCTATGGGCGCGAGGAGCACACCTCTGCAGTGGAAGAATGGGGCCGCCTGGTCGAGGAAAAGGAATCAGAGATTGCCCGGCTCAGCGCCCTCCGGCTGCGACGGTATGAAGTCAACCGCGAGGCGATTGATTCCGGACATTACATGCCCAGCTCGGTACCCAAACCGGGTATCGAGGAGGAACTGAAATCTTTCAAGGTGGCCGAGGGGTTTCAGGTCAACCTGTTCGCCTCCAACCCGATGATCCGAAAGCCCTTGAATCTGAATTGGGATGCCCAGGGACGGGCGTGGGTGTCGAGCAGCACGACGTATCCTCAAATGGAGCCGGGTGATGAGCCTCGCGACCAGATCATCGTCCTGGAAGATACGGACCACGACGGTCGCGCGGATCGATCCACGGTCTTTGCCGACAGCCTGCGCGTCCCGCACTCGGTTGTTCCGGGCAACGGCGGGGTCTACGTCGCCCAATCGACCGCTGTCCTGCATTTGCAGGACAGCGATGGCGATGGCAGGGCCGACCAGCGCCGTGCAGTGCTCCCCGGTTTTGGCAACACCGACTCGAGTCATACCATCCACACGCTCCGCTGGGGGCCTGGTGGCCACTTGTACTTCAACCAGTCGGTCTATATCGATAGCCATGTCGAAACCCCGTGGGGCGTTCGCCGGCTCACGAGCGGCGGCATCTGGCGCTTTCGCCCCGAGACCGGGCGCCTGGAAGTCTACAGTCACGGGCTGTGCAACTCCTGGGGACATGCCTTTGACCGTTGGGGCCAGTCCTTTGCCACCGATGGCTGTGCCGGCGGGGGCATTTTTTACGAGTTTCCCGGCGCCGCCTACAGGATGTCGCACAATATCGACCGCACGATTCCAGAGCCCAATCCGGGGCACCCCAAGGCGTGCGGTTTGGAAATGGCCTCCGGCCGGCATCTGCCCGAATCGTGGCGCGGCACGTTCATCACCACCGATTTTCGGGCGAACCGGGTCATCCGCTACAAACTGTCTGAAAAGGGCAGTGGCTATCTCGGCAAGCTCCTGCCCGATCTCCTCACTTCGAGCCACACGACCTTCCGTCCGATCGATGTCAAGATGGGCCCGGACGGCGCGATCTACGTCGTCGACTTCTACGAGCCGATCATCGGACACGGCGGGGTCGACTTCCACCATCCGTGGCGCGACCACGCGCACGGTCGCATCTGGAGGATCAGCGCCAGGGATCGGCCGCTCGTCACGCCACCAGAACTAGCCGGTGCCTCAGTGGAAGCACTGCTCGAAGCGTTGAAGCTTCCGGAAGACTGGACGCGCGACCAGGCCCGACGGCTCCTGCGCGAAAGCGGTGCCGCTGCGGTAGTACCCGCGCTTCGAGAATGGTTGGCGTCACTCGATTCGAACGACCCGGACTACGAGCATCAGCGACTCGAGGCGCTGTGGGTTTTCCAGGGCGTACGACACGTCGATGCTGAACTGCTCCACCAGTTGCTGATCTCGAAGGATCATCGGGTCCGCGCGGCGGCGGTTCGCGTCCTGTCCTACTGGTCCGAGCACATACCTGACGCCATGAAGCTCCTTGCGGGGGCCGTGACCGACGAGCATCCCCGGGTCCGGCTGGAGGGGGTCTGCGCACTCCGGCAAATCCCCTCTTCCGAATCGGCAAAGGTGGCAATGCAGGTTCTCGACAAGCCGAAGGACGAATACATCGATTTCATCACCTGGTCGACGGCGCGACAGCTCGAGGAACTTTGGCTGCCCCATTTGAAATCAGGCAACCCGATTTTCGACGAGCCCGGGCATCTCGCTTTCGCCCTGGCCGCCGTCAACAAGCCGGAAGCACTCAAACCGCTGGTGGATCTCTACCGGCAGGGGAAAATCGCTGAAGGCAACCGACAGCAGGCCTTGCGGGTCATTGCCGCCTTGGGTGCCCAACCGGAGCTGCAGATGATCCTCGATCTGGCCACGGCCAAGGTGCCCACGAATCCTTCCGAGGCAGCCGTTCTGCTATCCACCTTGGAGAAGAATGCGCATCGAGAGGAAACCCGACCCGAGAAACTACAGGGCCTGGTGATCCTGCTGGACGCCGATGACGAACCGGTTCGACTCGCCACCGCCGCTCTGCTGGGACGCTGGAAGGTTGCGGCAGCCCGCAAACGGCTTGTGGCGCTGACGACCGAGCGCGAAACCTCGACCGCGCTGCGACAGACGGCAGCACGGGCGCTTGCGCGGCTCGGTGGACCGGAGATCGAGAAGCAACTCGAAACCCTCGCCGGCGGAGACCAGCCGATCGAGGTCCGCACCGCCGCAGTCGCTGCCTGGGCCCACCTTGATGCTGCCCGCGCTGCCCCGTCCGCAGTTGAATTACTCCAGGCCATGCCGGACGATGGTGATGCCACACCGCTCTTCGAGGCCTTCATTGGACGCGAAGAAGGCGCCGTCTCCCTGGTGAAGGCCCTGGCAGAAAAACAACTCTCGTCGCAGATCGCCGCCACGGGAATCCATCTCGCGAGATTTTCGGGCCGGGAGATGCCGGAGCTAATCGAGGTCCTGACTTCCGCCGGGGCGCTCAAGCCGCTGCCACCGGAGCTTACCCCGGAGGCCAGCAGGAAACTCCTCGCCGACCTCGAACGACTTGGCAGCGCTGAGCGCGGCGAGGCGGTCTACCGTCGCGCGGAACTGAACTGCATGACATGTCATGCCATCAGCGGTGCAGGGGGCCTGCTCGGCCCGGATCTGGCCAGCATTGGCAGTACGGCCACGCCAAACGAACTCGTGCAGTCATTGCTGGAGCCGAGCGCAAAGATCAAACAGAACTATGAAACGGCCAGTGTCCGGACCACCGACGGCGTGATCTTCAGCGGGGTGGTGCGCCGTCAGTCCGACAGGGAAATCGTGCTTTTCGATGGCAGCGCGAAGACTCACGTTATCCCCACGAGTCAGATCGATGAGGTGCATGTAAGCGACATCTCACTGATGCCCAAGGGCCTGACCGCTTTGTTGCGCCGGGACGAACTGGTAGATCTCCTCCGCTTTCTGTCGGAGTTGGGGAAAGGGGCGTATCGCGCCACGACCGAACCGGTGGTCCGGACGTGGAGGGTCCTGAAACCCTCTGATCCGCTGGAGCAGCGTCTGCAGTCGTCTCCAGATGCGCTCTTGGAAAAGGAGGTGGAACAAAGCAACTGGCTGCCAGCCTATGGCACGGTGGCCGGATATCTTCCTCTGACCGATCTGCCGCGGTTTGCCAATAATCGGCTCAGTGCCGGACGATTTCACCTTGATGTGACCACGGCCGGTCGCGTCGGTTTGCAGTTCGAGGACCCTGCCGGTCTTCGTCTCTGGGTGGATGGCATGCCCCTTGCCGCCGGTCGTAATGTCACGATGACGCTTCCCGAGGGACAACACAGCGTCACGGTGGTGATCGACCGGGCGAAGCGCACGACTCCCCTTCGGGCAACTCTTGTTGACGTCCCCAATTCTCCTGGCCGGGCACATCTCACCAGCGGACAGGGAATGGAGCAAAAGACGCCATGAGTCCCATGAATGCGAGTTGGCCCCTGCGCCCGCGCGATGCTTTCCCATGGGCCAGCGATCCGCCGGTGCTGCCCGGGCAACGCATTGCTCTGCTCCGGACCAAGCGCGGCAAGCAGAAGAAGCAGGGAACGGTCGCAGAGGCACCCTGAAGGCTGATCCTGCGAGGCACGTGTCAGGAATAATGTCGCAAGTCAAACGGTGGGCAGGTTTGCAGGTGGTTGCCCAAATAGTTGATTGGGAGGCTCCGTCGACATCGTTACGATATGCCAAGGCTCCTTCTGGTCGATAAGAACCAATCGTGAGGATCGGAAAATGCAAAGCCCATGAAACACGGAGGCCCCGGATCATGAATAGAAGAACGGCAATCCTGTTCCTTTCGGCGATGTATCCGATTGCGATTCCGCTGATCCAGGCCGCTTCCCCAACCGGGATTGCGTCCGGGCGCCTGGCTGCGCTGCCCCGGATCGCCTTTGTCGCCCAGGAACGCCACGGCAATCCCGATGGAGTGGTTCGTTACCATTCGCGTCAGATCGTCAGGAAGTGGGGCTGCAGTATTCAGGTGATTGATCCGGCGATTCCGGCCGCACCTGCCTCTGTGATCTTCGCGAATCCGAAGGGTGCCATTCTGGACATGAATCTTTCCTATGATGCCAGGACTCTTTTCTTCACGATGCGGGAAGGATACGATGATAACTGGCACCTTTACCAGGTAGGGATTGACGGCGGCGGACTGAAGCAGATCACGCAGGGGAACTACCACGACTTCAGTCCGGCCGAACTGCCGGATGGACGTCTTGTCTTTGCATCGTCCAGGATCAAGAGTTTCAACATTTGCGCACAGGAACTTTCGACGGCTCTTTTTACCGCTCGTCGGGATGGCTCGGATATCCGGCAGATCACGATGAACACCCTGAACGACATGTCTCCCCATGTGCTGCCCAACGGTCAGATCATCTATACCCGCTGGGAGTATATCGACCGTGATGTCAAATGGCGTCAGTCACTCTGGACCGTCAATCCGGACGGCACCAGTGTGCAGCTCTACTTCGGCAATACGGTGAGGGATCCGGCAGTCATGTGGCAGGCACGTCCGATTCCGGGCCGCAACACCGTCATCGCCACATTCGCTCCTCACCATGGCTGGCCCCTGGGCGCTATCGGCACTGTTACCAATCGATTTGGAGTGGAGACGGAGCGAGGCAAAGGCTACAAGTGGATCAGCCGGGAATATCCCAGGATTGGTGACAACGCGGGACTGACGGAATGGGCCTACCGCGATCCTTTCCCGCTCACCAGCAACGAATTCCTGGTGAGCTACGGTGGCGGGTTGAAAAGCCGCGATCATCGCTTCAAGATCTACCTGCTCAATGACGCCGATGAAAAAAAACTGGTGTGGGAGGACAAAACGGTGTCCTGCATCTACCCGGTGCCACTGAGGCCTCGCAAGCGTCCCCCGGTGCGGGTGAAGCCCAGATGGCAGGATTCTGCGTCGAAGGGGACCTTTCTCCTGCAGGACGTCTACACGGGGATGGGCGACACCGTGAAACGCGGCGAAATCGTACAACTGCGCATCATGGAACAAGTCCCCAAGTTTCCCATCAACGAGAGCAGTGGCCGCGTCTATGAGATGACCCCCGTAATGGGACGCCGGAGCTATTACACGAAACGCTGTCTCGGAACCGTCCCGGTGGAAGAAGACGGCTCCGCGCATTTCAAGGTTCCTGCGTTCAGGGAGCTCTACTTCCAGGCTCTCGACGCCGACGGGCTGGCGGTGCAATCGATGGGATCAGCAGTCAATCTGGCTCCCGGTGAAAAGCAGTCATGCATCGGATGTCACGAAGATCGGCAGATGACACCGCTCGCGAAGACGCCCCTCGCGGCGTCCAGACCCCCGGTCGAACCAATCCCCTACGCATGGGGAAACAATGGCAACATCGATTTCGTCAAGATCGTCCAGCCGGTACTGGACCGGCACTGTGCGTCCTGTCACCAGGGCAGAAAGCCGGAAGGCGGGCTCGATCTGAGCGGCGACAAGACCCGTTTCTTCAACATGGCCTATGACGGCATCTATAACCACGATTTGAACTACACGGTCCGACTGACGGGAAACGACGGGCAGGTCATCCCGCCCAAGAGTTCCTTTTCCTATGTCAGCCGGCTCAGGACCTACATCGAAGGCAAGGATCCGAAGCACTCGGACATCAAACTCTCAAAGGAAGAACGCGAACGGTTTTATGTCTGGATCGATTCCAATTCGAACTACTACGGAACGCATCAACGCACCCGGCCCGGCACTCCCGGAGGGCGCGATCTCTGGTCCGATCCATGGTTCAAGAAGAACTTCCTGCCTGTCTTCAACCGGCATTGCGCCTCCTGCCATCGCCTCGGTGGAGGGGGATATCCGAAGGACTCGCATTGGATTAATCTGACCAATCCCGATCACAGCCTCGTCCTGACTGCCCATCTGGCGGAGCAAGCCGGCGGCTATGGACTGAACCGGGAGAAGGACGGAATACACCCGCCCGCCTTTGTCGATACCCGCGATACGATTTACACCTCCCTGCTCGAAGCCATCCGGGAAGGCCGGCAACAAATGCTGGCGAATCCGCGCATGGACATGGCCGGCGCCAATCCCAGGCGCGGACGCAACGATTGGGGGACCTTCGGCGGCACCGGCGATCCGGAGGAGAAGGCGTCCGGCAATTACTGGGATACCAACCTCAACAGGTGAATCTGCTGTGTCTGCCCCAATCCGTGATCACCCGTTCCCTGGGCGCCTTGAAGTAAGTTTCCTTACTTTGTGCACCTTGAGTTTTGCCCTCCCGGTTTTCGCCGACCTGAAGGGCCTTGAAGGGTTGCGGGCCGTGCCGCTCATGGCGAGCGAGTCCATGCCCAACCCGATCATGGGAGTGGGGGTCGGTCACGATGGCACGGTTTACGTCACCGAAACCATTCGTCAGCAGCGCGAGGAAATCAGCTTGATTCAATCGCCCTTCCTGCACCCGCATTGCATGGCCCTGGACACCACCGAGGCGAAGCGCAAATGGATCCTGGAGAATTACTCCGCCAACATCATCGGTCGCCAGGGCGTTCGTGATTTCAACGGAGACGGTAAGGTCGACGTGCTGGATCTCTCGGTCCGGAGTGAGAAAATCCATACCTTGCAGGACCGTGACGGGGATGGCGTCTACGACAAGGCCACCTTGTTCGCCGGAGGCTTCAATGACGTGCTGACCGGATGCGCTCACAGCGTCGCCCCGATTGATGGTCATGTCTACGCCACCATCATACCGGACCTCTGGAAATTGACCGACGTGGATGGTGACGGGGTGGCGGACCGGAGAGAGAGCCTGGCCCACGGATTCGCCCCGCATATCGGCTACGGCAACCACGATCTCCACAGCATCCTGCAAGGATACGACGGCAAGCTCTATTGGAGCATGGGTGATCGCGGTGCCAACGTCTTGTCGAAGGAGGGCAAGCGCGTGAGCAACCCCCATTCGGGCTGCATTCTGCGCTGCAACCCGGACGGCAGTGAATTTGAGGTCTTCGCCCACGGGTTGCGGAATTGCCAGTATTTCGATTTCGACAACTACGGAAATCTCTTCGCCGTGGATCACGACGCTGATTTTCAGGGAGAACGGGAGCGCTTGGTTTATCTTCCCGAGGGTTCGGACTCCGGTTGGCGGATGTATTACCAGTATCGAAACACCACCCTCGTCCGGGCGGCCCGGGAGGATCTCTACAACCCGTGGCTGGCGGAGAAGATGTGGATTCCGTTTCACTCAGGTCAGCCCTCTCACATCCTGCCGACCATTGAAAACAGCTGGAATGCGCCGGCGGCGTTCTCCTTTCAGCCGGGAACCGCCCTGGGAGGCGCCTACGGAGATCATTTCCTTTTGGGCGGTGCAGGTAACGTTCGAGCTTTCAAGATGGTTGCCCACGGGGCCGGGTTCAAGCGGGAGGGCGATCACGTCCCCATCCAGGGCCTTGGCTGGCAGGTGTTGACCTCCACCTTCAGCCCCGATGGCCGACTGTTCTTCACCCTTTGGAAACCACGAGGCAACCGGAGCCAGCTCTGGGCCTTGCAGGCAGAGAAGGAAACGGCCGCGATGGTGGAAGTGAAGTCGTTGCTGGCGAAAGGATTTTCCGCTTACAAGGTCGATCAATTGCTCCCCTTCCTCGGTCACGCCGATCGCCGCATTCGTCTTCAGGCTCAGTTTGCCCTGGTCGCCCGCAAGGGAACCAAGGCCCTGAGGGCAAAGGCAACCGATGCAAGGACCGAACTTCTTCCGCGCCTGCATGCCTTATGGGGATTGGGGCAACTGAAGAGCAGGGACCGCGATTTGCTCAAGTTGCTCTGCCAGGACAAGAATGCCGAGATGCGGGCCCAGGCGGCCCGATGGGCCGGTGACCTGGGCTTTGATCCGGATAACCTTGTTCCCGTGTTGCTGGGGGATCCTTCCCCCCGCGTGCGCTTGATGGCGGCCATTGCCTGCGGCAAGCTCAAGAGCAGAAACGCCCTGGAATCCCTCATCGAACTGATCGTCGAGGCCGACAACAAGAAACCAGTTCTTCGGCATGCCGGCGTATATGGCCTGGCCAGCGCCGCCACCCCACGGGAACTGAAGGATTTGTCCGAACATCCCTCCGAGGCCCTGCGCATCGCGGCCGTCGTGGCCCTCCGTCGACAGAGGGCGTTCGAGGAGTTGACCGCATTCCTCGACGACCCCTCTTCCCAGGTCATGAGCGATGCGGTGCGAGCGATCTACGACGAGGCTTCTCCACAAACTTTCGCCCGCCACCCGGATGTCCTGGCCACCTTGGCGATGGCTCTCCATCCCTCCCATTCCGTAGCGGTCAACGTGAGGGCCATTGCCGCCAACCGGCGCCTGGGCACCGTCGAATCCGCCAGACGCCTGGCCGCTTTTCTTATTACGCCCAAACTCGACCCCGCCTTACGCGTCGAGGCTCTCTATTCCTTGGAGTCATGGCCCGAATCCTCAACCTTGGATCCCATGGATGGTCGCCATTTTCCCGTTGCCATGGGAAATCCGGATGCCCTTGGCGAAGTGGTTGGCCCCGAGGTCTGGTCCTTGGC
>DLRK01000204.1 GCA_002501065.1 Akkermansiaceae bacterium UBA7890 | reverse complement strand
GATTTCACGTAGGCCGCCAGGGCCTTGCGTTCCTCGAGCGTGGTCGGCAGGGGTGCCATTCCGGGGATCGATCCCTTGAGAATCTTGGCGTTGGGCTTCTCCACCGATTCCATGAAGTAAGCTTCATCCAACTTAACGTTCTCGGTCTTGCCACTGTCCGTAAAGACGGGCGATTGGGGGTCGGAGCTAATCTGCACCTCGCGTTCCTTGCCCCAGAAATCACCAATGAACTTGGTGGCCTTAAGGGCCTCCCCCGCTGGCGCAGGCACTGCGGGATCACTTTGGTGACAGGTGAAGCAAATCTTGGTCTGGAAAAGGGCTTTGCCTTGGGCAATCAGGCTGGGATCGTCTCCAGCGGGTATTTCGTCAGCGGCCTTGCCAGATGGAGCCAGCAGAGCCACCGCCCAAATACCCACTGCGATCTGCACTGACGTTATGACTGAATTAGTTCTCATAATCGAATGACCTCACTTTCCCTTCAAACCAATGCTCATTATTTCCATGCGCGGTGGACTTTGTGAAATATTTCACAAAGTCTCCGCCTCTGTGAAATTTATTATGATCTCATTCCTATGATTTTGACTTAGATCTAAAGGGTCTCTCCATGGCGGGGCTTACATTTCCCGGCCCTTGTTGGCGTGGCGGTTCTTAGGCGGGATGTGTTCAATGACGGCGGTGGAAAACCCTGTTCGCCATTACAGATCGGAGGGACTTGTAGCCGATGCAACTCCCTCAACGTCAACGATCAACCGGTCTGTCCCGGAAAGCTCGACAACGTTCCACCGGATCGAATATGTGAATGCCTGCGAGGGCGGGGGATTCATCCCCCCCAGGAAACCAACCAGATAAAAGGATTACGGAGTCCTCACCCCGATGACGCTATACTTGGTGAAAACATGAAACGCGTTGAGTCATGGAAAATGCTGTTTTTGTGGGGGGCTTTTACCCTGTCGGGACTGCTCGTGGACGCGGCCGAAAAGAGCATCGAGGAGAAGACCAGAATTCATCGGTTATCGACCACCAAGCGGGCCATCTACGATGCCTTTGCCTACATCAATCGCATTCCGGAAAAGGCCGAGGAAGAGGAGTCGCCACAGGACTTTGCCGGACGCATCTTTGGGCGGCTCGCCAATCAGGAAGGCCGGATTCTCGTCAAGCTGCCGGCAGGGATGGATCGGGCCTCATATCTCGGCCTCAAGACCTTCCTGCGTTACGAGGGGAAGGCCGGCGTGGGGAATTGCGTTGCCTGCCATGCTCCCGCCAACTTCACCGACTTGAAGCGGCATTCCATGACCCGGGACGGAACCCCGAAGCCAACACCCTCCTTGCGTAACCTGAAAAAACGGAAGATCGATATCCGCAAGGTCATCATGGGCAAGATTGCCGCAAGCCGGCAGAAACGATCGGGCAAATCAGGCGGGATCGCGGAGGCCTACGCACAAATGAACATCAGCAAGAAGGATGTTCCGGGGCTCGTGGCATTTCTCGGATTGCTCGACGATGTTCCGGACAAGGATTTTCGAGGCCTTATTCTCAACGCCAGACTATTGGATACATCCGGGGACATCGAGTAGCGGATCAACCCACCCATCCAGAACAGATAAACCATAGCACAGACAAACCATGAAAAACAAATCCACAACAGAAATCGTGATGACTGGATCCGCGCGGATTGCAGCAATGGTCCTGACCGTTTTCGTGACCATGACCCTCGTCGACGCAAAAACAATCAGCGGCAAGGTGACCAATGCCAGAGGCAAGGCCATGGAAGGGGTGATGCTCTCAGCTTTCACCAAGGAGTTTGAGCAGATCAAGACCATTTCAGTGTTCAGCCAGGCTGATGGGTCCTTCGCTATCGATGGTCTGCGCGACAGGAAATACCATGTGCGCGCGCGTCTCCTGGGAGAACTCGATGAGTGGCAGAAGGGCGTGGACGCGGGCACAGGCGGTCTTGGTTTCACCATGAAGCCTGCCACCGGTGAAAAGCTTGAAAACCAGCGCACCGCCGACAGCGGATTCAGCATGCTCAAGTGGGACAGCATGAAGGACAAGGACAACTACAAGATGATGTGCAGCTACTGCCACCAGACTGGTTCCAGGGGTTGGCGAAGCCCCGAACTGCCGGTCGACTGGGAAACGATGATCCGGCGCATGGACGGGTTTGGCGGCCTCTACAAACACACGCAGGAGACACTCGTCAAACGCCTGGTCAAGACCTACTCGGATGAAGCGGTCAAGAAGTGGCCGGCGTTCGTGCCACCTCCCGCCCCCAAGGGCGTTGAGACAAGGGCCCGGATCACCGAGTGGGACATGGGAAACCAGTACAAGGTCATGATCCATGATATTGAACTGGGACCCGACGGCCTGGTCTACGCGGTGGACATGGCCCGGAACGCCACCGTGTCACTGGATCCAAGGACCGGCAAGCGCGAGGTCTACCGTTTCCCGGGTAAATACCGGGGCCCGCACTCCATCGAGCTGGGCAACGACAACAACATGTGGTTCACCCTTTGCAGTTCAGGGGAGATGGCCAGGCTCGATCTGAAAACAAAGAAATACACCCTCGCCCCGGGGGCGGAAAACGGAAGACGCGGTTCCTACCCCCATACCCTGCGCATCAACCCCAAGGATCCCGAGGGGTTGATCTGGTACACCGACGCGGGTCGCAACTCCTGCTTCTCCATTCACCCGGAAACGCTCAAGGTGAAGGAATATCACCTGCTCAGTAAATCCCAGGCCGTGGGTGCGGGCAAAGGCGAAAGCCGCGGCATCACGCCCTACGGCATCGATTTCTCCCCGGTCGATGGCACCATCTGGTACAGTAAACTCAACGGCAACCGCATCGGCCGGATTGATCCCAAGGCCAAGGACGGAAACATCAAGGAATGGAACCCGCCCTTCCGCGGGCCACGACGTCTGCACATTGCCCCTGATGGCATGGTGTGGGTGCCCGGGTTCGGCTCAGGTGTATTCGGCAGCTTCAACCCGAAGACGGAAAAGTGGAAAGTCTACAAGCTGCCCAATGCGGACAATCAGATTCCCTACGCGCTGAACGTCGCGCCCGACGGCATGGTGTGGATCTGCGGCACCAACAGCGATTCACTTCACCGGTTTGATCCGAAGACCGAACAGCGCGTTGAGTTCCGCCTGCCCACGCGGGTGACCTATACGCGCGAGATCGAGTTTGATGATGCCGGCAACGTGTGGACGTGCAACTCAAACGGTCCCGCCCGCCCACCGAGCGCGGATACGGATCCATCATCAAGCTGGAGATCCTCGAACCGGAACTCAAGGGAGAGGGCAAATAAGGGAGGCTCCTGGATTGGGACAACACCAAGCATCAATCCTGTGTCGATGCGCGCATGAAAAAACTCACCGGGCAGCAGAAACACCGCCTCCACGTCCTCCGGCAGGAAAAATGCAAGTTCGACCCGACACGCCCAATGCCGGCCATTCATTCGTGCGGATCATGGAACACGTGGCTCAAAACGAGAAATGATTAAACGACTCTTTGTCCCCCTGCTTTTTTCGGTGATCGCCCTGCCGGCGGCAGGGCAGCCGGTTTCGGGAGTAGTGTATCTTGAGGGCCCCCGCCCCAAGCGCACCCCCATTGCCCTCACGCCCGAGAGTCGGAAGCTCTACGACAAACACCCCTTGAGCGAAGTGAAACTCGTCAGTGCCAGGGGCGAGGTGCAAAACGTATTTGTCTACGTGAAGAAGGGATTGCCCGTGGGAAAATCCTTCCCGGCACCCCAAAAAGGAGCCCTGGTAAACCAAAAGAAGTCCATGTTCCGCCCGCGCGTGCAGGGCATCCTGATCGGACAGGAAGTCTCCATGCGCAACAGTGACCCGGTGATCCATAATGTGCGCTCCCTGTCCTCGGAAAACCGGCCCTTTAATATCGGCCAGCCCGCCGGGACCCCCGACCGCAGGAAGGTGTTCAAGGACAAGGAAGGCCCGATAGAACTGCGCTGCGATTTTCATCCCTGGATGCGCGCCTACCTCTTCGTGATGGAACACCCCTGCTTTGCGGTGACTGATGCCGAGGGCCGGTTCGCCATCAATGGCCTGGTTGCCGGCAACTACACGCTGGCCATCTGGCACGAGGCCTTTGGGGAGCAGGAACAGGAAATCACCGTCAAAGCCGACGGCCTCAAGGGCATTGAGTTCAAGTTCAAGCCTGTGAAGCGGTGATTCCCTTGAACCGGCCTGCAACCTGAGCTCACGCGTAGCTCCGGGACCGGGATGGATGGCGTCCCGGGAGGCGGGATGGGCGGGGATGCAGAGGTGCGGGGTTTGAGCGTTCTGCTCTCTTTGGGAGAGATGACGTCAATGGCCGGGCCGGAATTCGGTTGTTATTCTTATTCCCGCTTTTGACACCCGGAAAACCATTGTGTGCCCAAACTGCATAAACTATGCTGAGGTTAGTGATGATCAAGGGATCCTTTGCGAGCCACAGGATGTGCAAAACAACGATTCGAGGCGGTGCGATTCTGACCGTTATCTTCCTGTTGTCCCCACCACTCGAGACCTCTGCTGGAGTTTCCGTGTGGGCTGCTGGCAGTACGGAGAAAATCCAGGATCGGAATCGATCCCAACTCCCTCACGATGCTGTCTGGAATGCTCAATCGGGAACCATTTCGATCGATGGAGTACGGGGCGAACGCGTTGCGTTTCATGTGGTTCTGACGGTCGAAAACGAGGACTGCCGCGATGTGACCCTTCGGGCCTCGGAACTTCGCGACGGTGATAACGTCCTGGCGGCGGGGCGGGTCAGGTTCTTCTACGAACACCTGGCGAAGATCTACGCCCCTTCCGGTCGTCATGGCAAACGCGGTTTTTGGCCGGATGCCCTGGTGCCGATGACTCAGCCCCTTCGAATCAACGCGGC
>DLRK01000088.1 GCA_002501065.1 Akkermansiaceae bacterium UBA7890 | reverse complement strand
CCGCCAAGAAGGCAGCGAAGAAGGTGCCCGCCAAGAAGGCCGCCCCCAGGAAGCGGGTGAAGCTCACCAACTTTGTCAAGAAGCAGCGCCAACGCCTCCTTGACCTGCAGGACCAACTGATGGACGCGATGTATGGTGTGCAGCAGGAGGCGTTGCGTAATGGGCCCTCCGGGAACGAGGCCTCGGGGAGCGGAATGCACCAGGGGGATGCCGGTAGTGACGCCTACGATCGTGATTTCGCCCTCAATCTTCTCTCCAAGGAACAGGATGCTTTGCAGGAGATCCAGGCGGCTTTGGAGCGTATTGTGGCGGGCGTTTACGGGATTTGTGGAATTTCAGGGAAAAAGATTCCGCAGGCACGCCTGGAGGCAATTCCCTTTGCTCGCCTCACGGTGGAGTGCCAGTCCCAGTGGGAGCAGGAGAATCCGCACCGTAAATTCCGTAGTTCAGACGCAACCGGGTTTGCTGCCGGGGCGGCCAGCACGCCAGCAGTTTCGCTTGACGCCCGCGCCTGATTGGCTAGGTTTTCGGCCCTTTTCGCAAGTCATGCCGCGCGACATCATCATCCTTGAGTGCACCGAAGCGAAAGCGGAGGGCAAGCAGCCATCCCGCTACGTGACCACCCGCAACAAGAAGAGCCTGCGGACGCCTGGCCGTTTGGAGAAGGTGAAGTTCAACCACTATCTCAAGCGCCGGACGCTTCACCGCGAACTCCGCTAACGACTGATCATGAGCGAGCCCAAAACCAAGGAGCGGCGGATTGCCTTTCGCAAGGCTAATAAGCAGATGCCAACTAAGCGTCTCGACCTCGAGATGGACCGCATCAGCTATCAGAACCCTGAGGTTCTTTCCAAGTTCACCACGGAAACTGGAAAGATCCTTCCACGCCGGGTGACCGGTGTTTCCGCCAAGATGCACCGCAAGATCACGCGTGAGATCAAGCGGGCCCGGGCGGTGAGCCTGCTGCCCTGAACCGGTCCTGGAGCGTTCGGTTCTTGAGCGGTATTTGGGTCTTGTCTCGGAGTTGCAGGACCTAGGGGACCTATGCACGAACTGACGGACATGCAGAACGAGAGGGACGATCGCAATCTTCCGATCGACAGGGTGGGTGTGAAGTCCCTGCGTTTTCCGGTGGAAGTGCGTGAGAAGAGCGGGGAGGTGCAGCGGACGGTTGCGACGGTTGCTCTGGCAGTGGATCTGCCGCACCACTACAAGGGCACTCACATGAGCCGTTTCGTGGAGATTCTGAATTCGCACGGCAACTGTCTTGATGTGCGCAGCATGGCGTCCCTGCCGCAGGAGTTATTGGAGCGTCTTGACGCGCGGCGCGCCCACGTGAGCTTTCAGTTTCCGTTCTTCCGGTCCAAACCCGCACCGGTGACGAAGAAGGAGGGGCTTCTGGACTACGAGGTGCGCTTTGAAGTGGAGGCAGAGAAGGAAGGTGGGGTGGACTTCGTTCTGACCGTAATGGTGCCGGTGACTACGCTCTGTCCGTGCTCCAAGGCAATCAGTAGACGTGGTGCTCACAACCAGCGAGGGATGGTAACCTTTGCGATCCGGTTCTCAGAGCCGGTGTGGATCGAGGATGCGGTGGATCTGGTGGAACGTTCGGCCAGTTCGGAACTTTACAGTCTGCTCAAGAGACCCGATGAAAAAGAGGTGACGGAGCGTGCCTACGATCATCCGGTATTTGTGGAAGATCTGGTGCGGAATGTGGCATTGCGCTCCGAGGCGCACGGAATGATCACCTGGTACCGGATAGAGGCGGAAAATTTCGAATCCATCCATAATCACAATGCCTATGCGATAATCGAGAAGCGCGAGAACCCATGAGCGAGAAAGCTGAAAACAAGGAGTCCCTGCGCCGTCCGTATCTCAGCCTTCCGGGAGCGACCGGCATGCCCGATATCGGAGAGATTCTCGCGCATATGCCGGATGAGCAGCAGCATCGGTTCGAATCGGCGGGAGAGTTCGTGAAACGCCTGGCGCACCGTGTCCAGAAGTGGCGTGAGCGTCTGGGGGAGGATGAACAGCCCGTGATCCTGGCCCTGCTCTCGAACGGAAACGCCATCGAAGTGCGCTCAGTTGGCGAAGACGGGCACTCCAGCGTGGTGGTGGAGGGAGTTCTCGACGGAACACCCTGCATGTTTGTTTCGCACCAGGCGGGTTTCCAGATTCTCTGCTATACCAAGAAGGTAGAACCGGAGAAGAGGCGCAAGATCGGCTTCTACGTTGGTGGGGAAGAGATTGAGGCGTAGGGAGGCAGAGGCCCCCCGGAACTGGGGGTCGGTTGGCTCGCTCCTTGAGCTGCTCCTGCCGCGGTCACGACGGAGCTGCTATTTTGCGAGGCAGCCAGGGCAGTCCTGGGCAAAATGTCCCTTCGCGATCTCGATCAGTTCCGGGCGCCGATCGGTCAGGCAGCGGGTGGCATCACCGATCGTGTTGCGTGGGTTGAAGGAACAGTGGGTGGGTTCCCGGGAAAGATCGGGCGGGATACCGGGGATGGTATAGAGGGATTCTCCACGCTGGTGGGTGGCGGGGATGCTCTTGAGGAGGGCGCGAGTGTAGGCGTGCAGCGGATTTGTGAAGAGTTCGGCGGTGTGCGCCTGCTCTACGATGCGTCCGGCATACATGACATTGACCACCTCGCAGCTCTCTGAAACCACCGCGAGATCGTGAGTGATCAGGATGATGGAGAGTCCGAGTGCCTTCTGTCGCTCGCGCAGGAGATCGAGAACCTGCTTCTGGACAGTGACGTCGAGGGCGGTGGAGGGTTCGTCGGCGATGAGGATTTCGGGCCGGGTGATGAGAGCCATCGCGATCATGACGCGTTGACGCATGCCGCCGGAGAACTCATGAGGGTAGGAGTGGATGCGCTTGGAGGCTTCGGGGATTCCTACTTCCTCCAGCGATTCGATGGCACGCTTGAGCGATTCCGCTCCATTCAGCCCCTCGTGGATCTCGAGTGGTTCGGTGAGTTGCTTCGAGATCTTGAGGTAGGGATTGAGGGAGGTCATGGGATCCTGAAAGATCATGGAGATCCGTTTGCCACGAATGCCACGCAATTCTCTCTCAGAGCCCTTGAGGAGATCGGTTTTGTCAAAGATGGCTTCCCCGGAATGAATCTTGCCTGGTGGCTGCGGAATGAGTCCAAGGAGCGAGTAGCAGGTCACGCTCTTGCCTGAGCCGGATTCACCCACGATTCCGATGGTCTGTCCGGCCTCCAGGGAGAAGGAGACGCCTTCCACCGCGTGCACGACTCCCGTGCGCGTATGAAACCGGGTGGTGAGATTGCGGACGTCGAGAAGCGGCATGAGGGAAGCCTGCACCTTGATCGTTGGAGGATCAACGATCAAGGTGCGGTGGGAGGGTGATCGCTGGAGGTCCTGAAGGAATCAGGGCGAAGCCCTGAAAATACGTCGAGGGGTTACATTTCGGGCTTGCGGCGTGATCGTGCCGAGAAGTTGACAGGCAGGCCGAGGGAAGAGGTCTTCTTGCGCAGCGTATTCTCGAGGTAGGACTGGTAGGAGTCGGTGAGGAGGCGCTTGTCGTTGACGAAGAGAATATAACGGGGCACCGGAATGGCAGAGTAGCGCTCGTTCACGGCAGCGGTGGCGTAGAGAATCTTAAGGCGCCTGCGATGGCGCTTGCTGGCGGGAGGAGGATTGCGTCGGAGAGCATCGGCAAGGAGGCGGTTCAGTTCACCCGTTCCGATAATGTCCTGTGCGTCCTCGCGGACCTTGCGGATAGATCCGAATATCCGGTCAAGTTCCTGTTTTTCCCGGGCGGAGACGCAGATGAAGGGAGCGTAATGGAGAAAGAAGAGTTCCGTTCGAATGGCCTCTTCGGCTTCTTCCATGCGTGCTCGTTTGGGAGCGTCCGGGTGGTAGAGATCCCATTTGTTGGCGATGATGATGCAGGGTTTCTGCTCGCGTTGTACGAGGCGGGCAATCTTGCGATCCTGGGCCGAGATGCCAGCAGAGAGATCGACCACCAGAAGACAGAGGTCTGACCGGCGGATAGAGCGTTCCGCGCGCATGGCGGAGAAAACCTCCACGGAAGTGTCCATCCGGGAGCGCTGGCGCAGACCAGCAGTATCAATGAGGGTGTGGCGTTCTCCGGCACGGTCGTAGGGAATGTCCACCGCGTCCCGGGTAGTGCCGGCCACTTCCGAGACGATCGTTCGCTCGTCATCGAGGATGGCGTTGACGAGCGAGGACTTGCCGGCGTTGGGTTTGCCGATCACCACGATCTTGAGACCCGTGACGCGGGCGGATTTCTCGGCTTCATGGGCGGATTCAGTGAAGGGGGTGAGGCGGGTATCCAGTTCGTTCAGAAGAGCCCTGAAGTTGCGGCCGTGCGCTGCCGAGACGGAAAGACCCGCACCCAGACCGAGTCGGGCAAAGTCGCCAGCAATGTGATCGAGTTTCTCGTGGTCAGCCTTGTTGATGACGAGGCAGACCTTCTCGGCGGCCTTGCGAAGTTGCTGAGCGATGGATTCGTCGACCGGAGTCAGTCCCTCGCGGGCATCGACGAGGAATAGAATGATTTCTGCGGTGTCCATGGCGATCTGTGCCTCGGTGCTGACCACCTCAGCGAAGTCCGCGTCGGCCAGGGCCCCGATGCCACCGGTATCGACCAGATCACAGGGTACGTCAGTGAGGGAGCACGGAGCGGAGATGCGGTCGCGTGTGACGCCTGGCTGATCGTGCACGATGGAGATGGTGCGGCCTGCCAGGCGATTGAAGAGAGCGGACTTGCCCACGTTGGGACGTCCCACGAGGGCGACCACGGGTTTACGAGTCGGGCTGACCATGTTCCTGTTCGGTTGCGCGTTTCAATTCACTCTGGTGGAGTTGTTCGATGCCCTGGCGGATATTGACGGAGGTGGCGAGGACGAGGAAGAAGGAGGTCACGGTGGTGGGATAAATCGGGTTGAGGGGGATGATCTTGAGTCCGGTCCAGGCCACTGTAACCATGAGAAGAGCAGTGCAGATCTTCCCGGTCCAGTGGGGTTGGATCTCCATCCGGTGGTCGAGGAAGCGCAGCACGGCGATGCCGCCCCATACGACAGCATCGCGGGCGATGACAAGTCCGACGAACCAAATAGGGATGCCCCAGTCGTCTCCCCAGGGTAAAATGGAGAGGATGAGGATGGCGGTGAGGATGAGGAGTTTGTCGGCGATGGGGTCGAGGACCGCGCCCAGATGGGTGTGCTGGTTGCAGCGGCGGGCGATGATGCCGTCGGCCAGGTCGGTGAGGGCCGCTACCACGAAAACCGTGACTGCCCACCAGCGGTAGGTCTCGACCGGGGCGCTGTCTTCCACGCTCACCCCGTAGTAGATCGCGAGGACCGCAAAGACCGGAACGAGAAGGGTCCGGAGGAGGGTCAGATAGGTGGCCGGGGTCACGGTAGACTCGACCGTAGAGGCAGGAACGGCAAGTGGCGAGTGGCGATTGATTGCAGGACGGTCCCTCGCTCCTTGCTCCTTGCGGTCCCCTGATCCACTCTTCTGGTGTGAGCGGGACTGATGTCAGGGTGGCTTTGGCGGAGGCCGAGGTGATACCGTCGAAGAAACTGGGCCAGAACTTTCTAACAGATCCTAACACGGCCCGCTGGATCGTGGATCAATTGCAACCCGAGCCGGGAGACTTCGTAGTAGAGGTGGGACCCGGCACGGGAGCTTTGAGCGAGGCTCTGATCGGGCGGGTGCGCCGCCTGCTTCTGGTGGAATACGACTGGCGGCTTGCGGCGTGGCTGAAGGAACGGTTTGCGGATGAGGATACGGTGGAGGTGGTGCATGCCGACGGGGCACGTTTTGACCTGCGACCGCTCTTCAAGGAGCGCCCGGTCAAGTTTCTGGGCAACCTGCCTTACTCGGCGGGTGGGGCGATCCTCCGCAATTTCCTGCAGCGGCCTTCCCCGATCTCGCGGGCTGTGCTCATGCTGCAGAAGGAGGTGATCGACCGTATTCTGGCGGTGCCACGGACCAAGAACTATGGGGTGCTGGCCCTGCGCATGCAGAGTGAGTGGTTGAGCACGCCGCTGAAGACCATCGGTCCGGAGGTTTTCTATCCACGTCCGACCGTCAATTCCACCGTGATGGCGGTGGAGCCCCGGGGTGAGGATCTGCCGGTCTACGATGCACGACTCTTCGACGAACTGGTGCGGCGGGGATTTGCGCAGCGGCGCAAGCAGCTGCGCAAGGCCCTGCCACCGGAACCGGATTGGACTGCGGTGGCAGCGGCGCTGGGGGTGGCGGAGACAGCCCGGGCGGAAGAGTTGAGCCTCAGGCAGTGGGTGGATCTGTGCCGGCACTACGATCTTCACCCCTTGAGCGGGATTCCGCAGCGTGGCGATGAGGTGTTTGACGTGGTGAATGAAAACGACGAGGTGGTCAGGCAGGAGCAGCGGGAGGTGGTGCATCAGCGCGACCTGCTCCACCGTGCCGTTCACGCTTTTATCTTCAATAAAGGCGGGGAGGTGTTCCTCCAGAAGCGGTCGCGATTGAAGGATGTTCATCCCGGAGTCTGGGATTCAAGCGTGGCGGGGCACCTCGATGCCGGGGAAGATTACGAAGCCTGCGCGGTGCGTGAGCTGGAGGAAGAGGCGGGGCAGAAGGGGGCCGAGCTCAAACTGGTGGCAACCCTGCCGCCCACGGTGGAAACCGGGTGGGAGTTTGTCCATCTCTTCGAGCTCCGGCAGACGAATCCCATTCGTTTCCCCTGCTCGGAGGTGGATGCGGGCCTGTGGTTGTCCCCAGATGAGGTAAATCGCTGGATTGCGAGGCGACCGCAGGACTTTGCGAGCGGATTTCTGGAGTGTTGGAAAGCTTGGAGCGCGGTTCCGTAGTTGCCAGCGGGGGAAAGGGAGGCGAGACTGTGCTCGCGGTGATTTCAGTCAGACCAGCCAGAGAAAGAAGCTTTGCTATCGCGGTGGTCGTCGCGTTGGTAATGCACTTCGTGGCCTTCGGTGCGATGGTGGGTACTACCATGGTCGATATTTTGATTGCGGAGGAGGAAAAGCCCAAACTTCCCGACCTGTCGCGCCCGGATGATCCGGACGAGTTTGAGGATGTTGTGGTCGAACTGGATGCGGCGGCCCTGCTCGCCCTGCGCGAAGCGCCGGGACCGGAGGAGGAGTCGACCGAAA
The DNA here is from genome assembly GCA_002501065.1 of Akkermansiaceae bacterium UBA7890. Taxonomy (GTDB): domain Bacteria; phylum Verrucomicrobiota; class Verrucomicrobiia; order Verrucomicrobiales; family Akkermansiaceae; genus Roseibacillus_B. The sequence goes on along the minus strand of DLRK01000088.1, from coordinate 27,552 downwards.
CCGGGGAACCTGTCACGGCCGAGCCGACCGCGAATGATCCCATCGGTTATGCCAAGACCAGTCCGGACCAGGAATCTGAAGAGACCCCGGAGGGGGCGATTCTGATCGGTGAACGGGACACCCTGGCGGCTGCCGAGTTGGCGCCCGTCAAGGAGGATGGACCCGAGTTGCCAACCCAGAAGGGGGAAGATCCCCTGCGCAACGAGCGCGACCTGTTCAACTCAGATTTTTCTCCGGGCGAGGAGGAGGGCAGGGCGGCTCCGGAGAATGTGGCCCCGCAGAAGGTGGCAGGCGATCCCGACGCTGCGGCCGGAAATCCCACCGCTCCGGTTGAGACCGGTCAACCCGTGGAGGAGCAGGGCCGGGCGAAGGAAGACTTGCTGGAGAGCAGAAATACGGTGGAGGTGCCGGTCAAGGAGGGTGTGCAGGAGGAGAAGGAAGAGGCGCTCCCGAGGAGAAAGGAGAACGAGCGCGAGGCCGAGGCAGCCAGGAAAGGGGAGAACGGTCAAAGTCAGGACCCGATCAGAGAGAAGATGAAAAATGGTGGTTTTCGGACGGAGTCCAGGAAGACGAGAATGGAGGGGACGATCAGTCGCCGGGGACGGAGTTCCCTTAAGGTTGAAGCCACTGCGCTCGGGAAATACAAGGCCCGCGTGAATCGTATGATCGAGACCGAGTGGCAGCGGCGCTGCGTGATGCACCGGGATCACGTGCTGCCAGGGATTCTCACCCTCCGGTTTTATGTCGATAAGAACGGCAGGGTGTCCGGGTTGCGCTACCTCGACGTCTTCCAAGCCAGTGCCATGCAGAAGGGCTTCACCATGAAGGCTGTGCAGCAGCCCCGGTTACCGGCCATGCCCGAGGAGGTGATCAAGGAGCTTGAGGGTGAACCGCTGGAGTTTCACCTCAACTTCCGTTTCTAACATGTTGCGGGAGGTCTCTTACACCCTGGCGGCGGATGTCGCGCCCGAGGCTCTCCAGAGAACCTGGAAGTTTTTTGCCGATGGGGGCTTTTTCATGCTGCTCATCGTGCTGTGCTCGCTGGTAGCCCTGATCGTCATCCTCTACAAGATGATCACCCTGACAAGGAGGGTGGTGGTTCCCGATCGACTGGCCGGCGACCTCGAATTGATCGAAGTGCACGTGGAGGAGGGTCGTCTGGAGGCTTTGCAGGAAGAGTTCAGGGCGGGGGAATCCTCCCTGGCACGACTTTGCGACATGGCCATGAAGCATGGGGACCGTCCCGCAGCGGAAGCGCAGGAGGCGGTGCAGGCCAGCGCAAAGGAGGAGGTCGTTCGCATGCATGCCGGCCTGTCGGTGCTGGATGTGGTCATTACGGTTGCGCCCCTGCTGGGGTTGCTGGGCACGGCGAGCGGCCTGGTTCTCATCTTTGGTAACACGGAAGATCTGACCTCCGGGGTGAACAATGCCAAGATTGGTTCGGGCATCGCGCGGGCGCTGGGCACCACCATCGCGGGCATGGTGGTGGCTGTGCCGTCGGTGGTGGCCCACAGTTATTTCACCAGAAAGATAGAGACCATGTCCGCACGGCTGGAAGTATTGCTGGGAATTCTCATCAGCGCCTGTCAACGGAGGCCGGGACGGAAAGGTGCAGACGATGGGATGATGCCAGAGAGTCCCTCCGTGACATCTCCTCAACTCTCCGAGTTTCCCCGGTAGGCGGGTCATGAACTTTTACCAGCCCAGGAAGAGGAAGGAGCGGGTGCCCATCGTGCCGCTCATCGATATTCTCACCATCCTTCTGATTTTCTTCATCGTGACCCGGGGGGTTCCCAAGGAGGAGCAACTCAACAACCCGCCCCCGGAGCCCCGACCGGTCGTAAAGGTGACCCTGCCGGTGGTGAAGGAGATGGAAACCACCGAAGTGGTGGAGCGTCGGGCAGTGCTGGCGGTTACGGCGGAGGGGACTATCACCCTGGACAACTATGAACTGGCCAGTCCGGACCTGCTTGCCGATGCGCTCATTGTCTTTCGAAAGGAAAATCCCCGCCGGAAACTTGAACTTGCCGCCGACCGGGGTGCGACCCTTGCCCAGCTTTTCCTGGTGCTGGATGCGCTCACCGTGGCGCAATATGACATCAAGGACGTCCCCGCCCGCATTCGCCGACCCCAGCCCGTCGATTTCGTAGATCCGCTCCAACCATGATCCTGCCCATCATTCAGTTCGGTGACCCCATTCTACGCAAGCGCTGCCGGACGGTAAGCGAGGTGACCGAGGAGATCAGGACACTGGCAGAGGATATGGTTGAGACCATGCACGAGGCGCAGGGGGTGGGCCTGGCAGCGCCGCAGATTGGACAGGATCTGCGACTGGCGGTGGTGGACGTTTCGCACGACCCGGATTGTGTGAGTGTCCTCAAGGTGAACGGCGAGGAGGCTGAAGTGATGGATATCATGCCTTTGGTCTTCATCAATCCCCGCTTCGAGAAGGGGGGCGCACGGGAGCGGATGGAGGAGGGCTGTCTCAGCATTCAGGAGATCCGGGCCGAGGTTCAGCGGCCGGAGATGGTGAAGGGAACGTTTCCACAGCTCGACGGTAGTGAGTTGGAATTGGAGACCGACGGGCTTCTCGCCCGGGTCATCCAGCACGAGACCGATCATCTCAATGGGGTTCTCTTCATCGATCGGGTGAGCGCCGCCACCAAGCTCATGTTGCGTCGTGAACTCAAGAGGCTCAAAGGCTAGGAGGTCCCCTCCTGCATCTCGTCCTGTTCTCCGGACCCGTGGGGTGAGAGTTTTCGCTGTCCGGATGCTCAGGGGAATCCGGGCGGATTTAGGTTTACAACAGGAAAGAGCTCACTTAATTTGAACTTTAACATAATCGAATCATGCCGCACTCCAATCCTCCTCTGAATCCCTTTGGTTCCGGCCCCGTGAGCAGTCCGGCCGAGGGATTGCCGGATCTGCAGAATCCTTTTCAAATCGCAGGGGGGCCCGGGGAAGGCCAGCCTTCTTCGCCTTCTCCATTTGAGGCAGTTGGTCACCAGGCACGGGAGCAAATCCAGCCTTATCGCGAGCAACATCCTGTTCCTGCCAATCCCTTCGAGATTGTCGAAGGGCAGATTCTCCAGCAGCAGAAGCAGACGGGAGGAGGATTCCCGATGAAAGGGTTTCCGCCAGGCTCGGCGCCGGTGCAGCAATTGGAGGTGGCTCCCATCCAGGCCAATTCCCAACCCGAGTCTCCGGGGCAGCAGGAGGCAGCTCCGTCGCCCGTGGCGGATCCCTTCGTGGGGATGGACCTGCCGCAGGTCAGTGAGAATCCGGAGAAGGTTGACGCGGGCGCTGCTTCCTCTGCGGAGGACGCTCCGGCCGGGGATTTTTCCGCCCCGGCCACGACAGAGAGCAAGCCGGCTCCCGGGCCGGAGACCGACCCGGATCCGGAGCCGCCACAGCAGCGGGAGAAAGAGGAATCTTCCCTTCCGGAGCAACCGGAGACGGAGGAATCGATAACGAGCGAAACCAAGCAGCTGGAGCTGCGGGCAATTTTCGGGGTGGATCACGATTTGAGCTACCAGGAGATCATGCAGCGGGTGCGCGGATTGCCGGGTATTATCAACGTTGCCAAGGTTAATTCCAAGGAGGTGGAGGCTCTCGGGATTCTGCAGGATTGCAGTTCCAAGCTGGGCCTGCGGGAGGGAGAGCCGATCGTGATGAGTTGTTCTCAGGGCTCGGTTGATTTTCTTGAATACGAGGGGACTTCGCTGGCTGTTCTGCGCAAGGGTAAATACCTCCCGGGGGTGCGTGAAACCCTCATCATATGCGCCCGCGAGCTGGGCAAGCTTTGAGGAGCGGGAACGGCGATCCGGTTGGTCAGGGTGGTGGCTGATCAGGGGTGTGCCCTTCAGGGCGGTAGGGCGGTTTCGTGGTGAGCTCTCGGGGGATGCTGCCAGGGTGGAGAAGCAATGGATCATTGCGTGCCTGGCAAATGTTCCGATGATCGGGTCGAGCCGCCGCGATCCGCTCCCGAGTCGGAGGCTGCGCTTTTTGTCCGATGAACTCCCCGCCTGCCCCCGGTCCGCCCTGGTTGTTACGCGTGGATACGGGAGGAACGTTTACCGACGGGTGGGCCCGGAGTCCGGAGGGGGAGGAACGACGTTGCAAGGTGCTCTCCAGCGGGGTCCTGCGGACGCGGGTGGAGGAACTGGTTGGCGCAGGATGCTATCGGCTCGCTGGTGACTTCGGTGCCGAGGATGGCTTGTTGCAGAAATTTGCAACCCCGGGCGGGGGAGTGGTCGCCAACTGGTTGCGTAAAGAACGACTCCTCACAGTTGAGGGGGGGCAAGCCTTTGCGGAGGGAGGGTTGCTGGAGCTTTCCGCTGGCGAGGAAGCTCCGATTCTGGCTGCGAGGCTCCTGACCTCCACGCCCCTGGACCGTTCCTTCCCCGCCATCGACTTCAGGCTCGCCACCACCCGTGCAACGAATGCTCTGCTTGAACGGAGGGGAAGTGAAGGGGTCCTGATTGTCACCAGGGGGTTCGAGGATCTTCTGCGCATCCGTGATCAACGACGACCTCATCTCTTTAAACTCAATCAGGAACTCCCCGTGCCGGTCTTCCAGCGTGCCGTCGGCATCCGGGAGCGCGTCAGCGCGACGGGAGAGGTCATCGAATCTCTCGATGAGGAAGAGATCGCGATGTTGATTGAGTCCCTGCGTCACGAGTCGGTTGAGGTGGTGGCGGTTGCCCTTTTGAATGGCTACGCCAATCCCGTGCATGAGAAGCGACTGGGAAAACTCCTGCGAGAGGCCGGGATTCGCTTTGTTTCGGTATCGACCGAACTTGCCAGCAGCATGCGTCTCCTTCCGCGAGCGGAAACCGCAGCCGCCAATGCTTACCTTGCCCCGGTCATGGATCGTTTTGTGACGGTAGTGGGATCGCGTTTGGGAGAGGGTTCCCTGGAGTTGCTGACCAGTGCCGGATTTCTCAAGGGAGCGGAAGACTACCGCCCGATCGACAGCCTCCTGAGTGGACCGGCCGGGGGGGTGATGGGCGCCCTTTCGGCGTCCCGGGTGGCCGGGTATGAGCGGATTCTCGCTTTCGACATGGGAGGAACCAGTACAGATGTGGCGCGACTCGAGGGAGCGCCTTCCTTTCGCTACGAGCAGGCCATCGGGCCGGTGCGGGTTGTTGCCCCGGCTGTTCGGATTGAAACAGTGGCGGCAGGAGGGGGGTCAATCTGTCGTTGGCGCAACGGAGGGATGGAGGTTGGACCGGAGAGCGCCGGGGCCGATCCGGGGCCAGCCTGCTATGGACGGGGCGGCCCGCTCACCATCACCGATGTCAACCTTCTGTTAGGGTGCATGGAGACCGGCAAGGCGGGAATCCCGCTGGAAGTGGGAGCCTCGCAGGACCGGCTTGAAGCGTTGAAGAAGGAGATGCAGCGCGACGGGGTGAAGCCCGCCCCGGATCAAGACTTGCTGGAAGGCCTCCGGGAGATCGCAGTGGAGCGCATGGCGGAGGCAATTCGAAAGGTTTCCCTGCGAGAGGGTTATGATCCGGGCGATTACCTCTTGGTGGCCTTCGGGGGAGCGGGGCCCCAGCACGCCTGTGCGGTGGCTGAAAAATTGGGGATCAGTGAGATCCTGGTGCCGGGTGATGCCGGTCTGCTGAGTGCCTGGGGGCTGCATCGTTCTGTCCGGGAGAGTATTGCGGAGCGACAGATTCTGCGGAAGTGCGGTGATCTTGAGGACGGGTGGGCCGGTTTGCTCTGCGAACTAGCGCAGGAAGCCCGGGACGAGGTGGGAGAGACTGCTCAGGTTTCGCGCTACCTGTGTGAGTTGAGGCTTTGGGGACAGGACTCCTCGCTGGAGCTGGAACACGAGGTGGCGCCGGCTCTCGACGAGATTCTGGCTGCGTTTCACGCCAAGTATGAGATGCTTTACGGTTACCGGGTTCCCCGGGATCGCGAGGTGGAGATGGTTGCGGTGCGGGTGGTGGCGGCCGAGTCGCTCGAGGAGTTGGAAATCGAGGAATTTGCGGAACCAGACGAGGTGGTGAAGAGGCGGGGAGTGCGACAGGATTCCTTTCGCACCTGTGTCGTTGAGCTGGGCTGGCAATTCATGCAGGGCTCACGGGGGAGTTTGAAGCTGGTTCGCGTGACCGGTCCGCGGCGGTCGACGGGGTGGGCTCCCGAGGTGGAGGCTGAACTGTTTCGCTGCCGGTTCGAGAGCGTGGTTGAGGAAATGGGAGAACTCCTGCGACGTTCCGCGATCTCCACCAATGTGAAGGAGCGTCTCGATTATTCCTGTGCCCTGCTGGACGGGGAGGGGCGCTTGGTCGTCAATGCGCCTCACATCCCGGTGCATCTCGGGGCGCTGGGTGAGTGTGTGCGGGAGGTGAGCCGGGGCCATGCCTGGCAGGAGGGCGATATGGTAGCGGTGAATCATCCCGGCTTTGGCGGATCCCATCTTCCCGATGTTACGCTTATCAGCCCGGTGTTCTCGGAGGGCGTCCTCGTTGCCTTTGTCGCCAACCGGGCGCATCATGCCGAGATCGGAGGTCGCACTCCCGGGTCCATGCCGGCCGAGGCTGCTTCGCTCGAGGAGGAGGGGGTTGTGATTGCGCCGTTTCTCCTGTTTGAGGGAGGCAGGGACCGCTTCGCGGAGGTGAAGGTCCTCTTCCGGTCCGCCACCTATCCCAGTCGCATGTTATCCGACAATCTCGCTGATCTTGCCGCGCAGGCCGCTGCCAATCGCCACGGTGTGAAAGCCGTGCAATCTCTCCTGGCAGATGCGGGCCAAGAGACGGTGGCTCGAAACATGGCTCGCCTTTATGAACGTGCTGCGGCGGTCATGACGGACAAGTTGCAGGAGTTGGGCGTCTGGAGGGCCGCCGATTCCCTCGACGATGGCACGGCCATCGAGGTGAAAATCGCGAACACGACAGGTTGTCTTCGTGTCGACTTCGCGGGGTCTGGGCCGGTGCATCCGGGAAACCTGAATGCAACCCCGTCGATCGTGCGCAGCGCGGTTCTCTACGTGTTGCGGGTTTGGGTGGGCCTCGATCTCCCGTTGAACGAAGGGCTCCTTGCGGCGGTCCAGATTGAGATTCCGTCCGGAATCCTGAATCCGGAATTCACCGATGATCCCTCACGCTGCCCGGCCGTGGTGGGCGGTAACGTGGAAACCAGTCAGCGAGTAGTCGATGTTTTGTTAGAGGCCCTCGGCCTGCAGGCCAACAGCCAGGGGACCATGAACAACTTTCTCTTCGGGACTCGGGAGTTCGGGTATTACGAGACCATCGGGGGAGGTTCCGGCGCCGGTCCGGGCTGGGACGGCCTGAGCGGGACGCATGTGCACATGAGCAACACCGCCATTACCGACCCTGAGATCCTCGAACATCGTTTCCCGGTCCGACTCCGGGAGTTCTCGCTCCGTCGTGGATCGGGTGGACAGGGGAGGTGGCCCGGTGGTGACGGTCTCGTGCGCGATATCGAGTTTATCGAGCCCATGACGGTCTCGGTTTTGACCCAGCGCCGCGAGACGGCACCCCGCGGTGGGGGAGGTGGAGGAGATGGAGTTCGCGGTCGGCAGGTGCTCATCCGCCCGGACGGATCAAGCGAGGTTCTGCCCGCAGTGTACAGCTTCGAGGTGTGCTCGGGAGAGCGCCTCCGGATCGAGACGCCGGGGGGCGGGGGATGGGGGAGCTCAGGTGACGGGGTTCCTATCCCAGCGGGGGGTTAATGAAATTCGCGGGGTGCCGGGATCTCTCACGCCTGCCAGGGAGGAGAGCTTTTTCATGATGAGGAGACGGCCTCCGGGTCCGGGCAACTCGATCATCTGCGATTCGAAAGACGACCGGATTTGGGTCCAGGACTGAGGCTTGCTGCCGGTGGGCGGTCCTGCCGGGAACGGGAGAACGGTCCTTCCCCTCCGGACAGTGTCCCAGGTAAGGATCGGAAGGGGCAGACGCAACGCTTTCGTAGACATGGTCCGGGTGATTAAGTGGATTCAACGTTGCGATTGCGATCCGGGTTTCCTAGCGTCGGATCATGGAAACGTCGATGAGCAGGACCCCTGCATTTCTTCTTCTGGCGCTCCTTCCCACTTCGCTTATGGCTGATCCGAAGTTGAATCTCACCATGCGATCGCGGACGAAGGATGCCCCCGGGACGGCGGTGATCAATAAGGTCGAGTGGGAGGCGTCCAGAACGGCCCTGATCATCTGTGACATGTGGGACGATCACTGGTGCAAGTCGGCGGCACGCCGGGTGGGTGAGATGGCCGGGCCGATGAATGAGGTGGTGAAGAAAGCGCGCTCGAAGGGGGTCTTCATCATTCACGCACCCAGCAGCGTGGTGGACTTTTACAGGACCGCGTCACAGCGTCAGTTTGCACGAAAGGCCCCCTTCACGAAGGCCCCGGTGAAGTTGAGCGCCAAGGATCGATGGGGAACCAAGTGGTGCTGGCCCGATCCGGTTTTCGAGGGGGTGCTGCCCATTGACGACTCGGACATGGGATGCAGTTGCGAGGAACCAAAGTGCGAGATCCGTGAAGCGTGGACGAGGCAGATCAAGAGTATCGAGATCCTGAAGGGTGATGCTATTACGGACAACGGTCAGGAGACCTATAACCTCCTTGCGGCAAGGAAGATCGACAACGTGATCCTCTGTGGTGTGCACCTCAACATGTGTGTGCTGGGGCGCCCCTTCGGGATTCGGCAAATGGTGAAAGTGGGGAAGAACGTGGCCCTGATGCGTGACATGACGGACACGATGTATAATCCTCAACGGCCTCCGGGAGTGGATCACTTTTCAGGGACCGATCTGGTGGTGAAGCACGTGGAGCGTTACTGGTGTCCCACCTTCACGAGCGATGACCTGGTGGGTGGCAAGTCCTTCAGGTTTGCCGAAGACAAACGCTGAGGAGCGGGCGGGGAGGGTTTGCGAGGGCAGGAATCTCCTTGGATAGACGAGGCAAACACCGGTTTGAACTGCAGCTTAGTTCGCCTATCTGAACCTATATAAAGGACCAAGAGACTGTAAAACTTTCGGTTTTCTCGCGAAAACAGGTCTAATCTGCGTCTCAAGTCTCGACTTTTCAGGGAAGTTGAGGCAGACACGGCGCCTGCAAAGCTTTAGCCAACCCAAATTTCAACCATGGCTGACCTTTCGAAATACCGAAATATAGGCATTTTTGCGCACGTCGATGCGGGAAAGACGACTACCACGGAGCGCATTCTCAAGCTCACGGGGAAGATCCACAAGATCGGGGAGGTGCACGATGGTGCCGCCACCACGGATTTCATGGAGCAGGAACAGGAGCGGGGGATCACGATTCAGTCGGCGGCCACCACCTGTTTCTGGAACGACCATCAGCTTAACATCATTGATACTCCGGGGCACGTGGACTTCACCATTGAGGTTTATCGTTCGCTCAAGGTGCTTGATGGGGGCGTTGGGGTTTTTTGTGGATCTGGTGGGGTGGAGCCCCAGTCCGAGACCAACTGGCGTTATGCGAATGAATCGGCGGTGGCGCGTCTCATTCTGGTGAACAAGCTGGACCGGGTTGGTGCCGATTTCTACCGCGTGGTTGAGCAGATCAAGGATGTGCTGGCAGCGAAGCCGATGGTGATGACTCTGCCTATTGGCATCGAGGACACGTTCACGGGAGTGATTGATCTCCTCACCAGGGAGGCATGGATCTGGGATGAATCGGGGGACCCGACCAGTTTCCGGATCGAGGCCCCGCCGGCCGACATGGTGGAGAAGGTGGAGCACTACCGCAACGAACTGATCGAAATAGCGGTGGAGCAGGACGACGAGGCGATGGAGAAGTATCTGGAAGGGGAGGAACCGGATGTGGAGACGCTCAAGCGGCTCATCCGTAAGGGAACCATCGGTCTGTCCTTCTACCCGACCTTCTGCGGATCGGCCTTCAAGAACAAGGGGGTGCAACTGGTTCTGAACGCAGTAGTCGACTATCTTCCCGACCCGACCGAGGTTCCGCCTCAGCCTGAGGTTGATATTGACGGCAACGAGACAGGTGAATTGGCGGTGGTCGATCCCGACCGGCCCCTGCGAGCCCTGGCCTTCAAGATCATGGATGATCAGTACGGCGCCCTCACCTTCACCCGGATTTACTCCGGTCGCCTGCAGAAGGGCACGATGATTCTCAATACTTTCACGGGCAAGACCGAGCGGGTGGGCCGCATCGTGGAGATGCACGCCGATGACCGGAAGGAACTGGAAGAGGCCCAGGCCGGTGATATTGTGGCCCTTCTGGGGCTCAAGAACGTGCAGACGGGCCACACCTTGTGCGATGAGAAGAACCCGGCCACCCTTGAACCGATGGTCTTCCCGGATCCGGTAATCTCGATGGCGGTTCGGCCAACTGAAGTGGGTCAGGCCGACAAGCTGGGTGGAGCGCTGGCCAAGATGATGAAGGAGGATCCCTCCTTCCGGGTGGAAACCGATCAGGATAGCGGTGAGACCGTGCTCAAGGGCATGGGTGAGCTCCACCTCGATATCAAGGTGGACATCCTCAAGCGCACCTATGGGGTCGATACGGCGGTGGGTGCTCCCCAGGTGGCCTACCGGGAAACCATCACAAAGCGGATCGAGGACTCCTATACGCACAAGAAGCAGAGCGGAGGTTCGGGGCAGTATGCCAAGATCGATTACATTCTGGAACCGCTGGAGCCGGGATCCGGATTCGAGTTTGAGGCCACGGTGGTGGGCGGGAACGTGCCCAAGGAATTCATCCCGGCGGTGCAGAAGGGCTTCAAGAAATCGCTGGAGAAGGGAGTGCTGGCAGGGTTCCCCTGCCTCGACTTCAAGGTGACTCTGGTGGACGGCGGACACCACTCGGTGGATTCCTCGGCGGTAGCCTTCGAAATGGCAGCCAAGGCGGCATATCGCCAGTCCATACCAAAGGCTTCCCCCCGGCTCCTGGAGCCTATCATGAAACTGGACGTCTTCACGCCAGAGGACAATGTGGGGGACGTGATCGGAGACCTGAACCGTCGGCGTGGAATGATTCACGCTCAGGAACGTGCGCCTACCGGCAACCGGATCAAGGCGGAGGCCCCGTTGGGCGAGATGTTCGGATATATCGGGGACTTGCGGACCATGACCTCGGGCCGTGGCCAGTTTTCAATGGAGTTCTCCCACTACACCGCTGCGCCAAATGGCATCGCGGATGAGGTGATCAGGAAGATTGAGGAGGAGAAGGCCGCCAAGGCGAAGTAGGCCCGGGAATCAACTTCCGGTGTCTGGATTTCTGCCCCGGGTGGTCCGGGTTTTTCTCGCCTTTCCAGCTGCCATATCGTGCCGGGGAGGGAAGCTGGCCAGTTCAAGGAGCTGAATTTGCCGCCAGTTCGGCAAGCTTGATGGAGAGATGGTGCAGGATGGCCTTGCCGACTGCCTGCGTATCGGGTTGCTGACTGGATTCGTGATGAAGGCAGGTCGTGGTTACTCCATCGATGCCGCAGGGAGTGATGGCGAGGAAGGGCGGGAGTGATTCGGGGCTGATGTTGAGGGCAAAGCCGTGCATGGTGATCCACTTGCGCACTCCGACCCCGATACTGGCGATCTTGCGGTCTTCAACCCATACCCCGGTGAGGCCTTCGCGGCGGCGGGCGAGGACTCCGAAGTCGGCGAGGGTGGTCACAAGGGATTCCTCCAGGAGGCGCAGGTAGGCGTGCAGATCCTTCCCATAGTTATGCAGGTCGAGAATGGGATAGCCCACCAGTTGTCCGGGACCGTGGCAGGTGGCCTGGCCACCACGGTTGATCTCGAACACAGGATGAGGAAGGTGAGAGGTGTCGCCCAGGCTGCTCTGATCGCGCGTTCGTCCGATGGTATAGACCGGGGCGTGCTCCAGCAGGAAAACGGTTTCGGCAGCCTCTCCCGACTGGAGTTGCCGGACATGTTCCTCCTGAAATTGAAGAGCGTCCTGATAGGAGACATTGGTGCCGAGCCAGCGGGAGATCATGGCATGGGAAAGGGCCAGTCGGGTTAACAGGTGCTCTTTGCTAGACCTGGGTTCGAGGAAGGGCGGCCTGCCTGAGAGGATCGGAGGCGAAGAGGTGGGCGAGGGCGATGGCGAGGGCGTCTGCCGCGTCGTGAGGGGGCGTTTCGTCGAGGCCGAGGAGGGCCCGCACCATGAAGGCCACCTGTTGCTTGTCAGCAGCTCCCTTGCCCACCACAGCCTGTTTGATCTTGCGAGGGGCATACTCGTAGACGTTCAGTCCATGATCGGCAGCTGCAATCAGGGCCGCAGCGCGGGCCGCTCCCATGGAGATGGCGGTGCGGTGGGATTGCACGTAGATGATTCCCTCCACCGCCACTTCATCGGGTTTCCATTTCGCGATGGTATTGCTGAGGCCCCTCCGTATTGCAGCCAGGGCTTCCGATTGTGGGAGCTTTTGCGGGAGAGAGATAATGTCGAAATCGAGGGCCCGTTGCGATTTGTGGTCGCCTTCAACCACGGCAAAGCCGGTGTTGCGAATGGCTGGGTCGATGGCGAGGATGCGCATGGCTGGCTCCACAGCCTAGGGGCAGAGGGCTGATTCCAGAATCCTAAAAGCCCCGGGAAGGAGGGAGGTTACTTCCGGCGCCGACCCGACGAACGGCGGGGCCGGCGGATTGGCTTGGCCGGCTTGTCATCAAGGAGAGCAGTGTAGGCATAGTCGAACTCATCCAGCTTTTTCCGCTCGATTTTCCGGTCGATAAAGCGCTCAACCGAAGTTGCGAAGTCGAGTTCATCGGCGGTGAGGAGGGTGAAGGCGTCACCCTCCTGCTCGGCCCGACCGGTCCGGCCGATACGGTGGACGTAGTCTTCCGCGTTCTCGGGGACGCGGTAGTTGATGACATGAGAGACGTTGGAAATATCGATTCCGCGGGCAGCCACGTCGGTTGCGACGAGGACTTCGTAGGATCCTTCCTTGAATCCCTTGAGGGCCTTCATGCGGTCGCTCTGCTTGATATCCGAGTGCATCACCGCGACCTTGCCGTGACCCTCCTGCTTGAGGAGACCAGAGACGGAGTCGGCCTCCTTGCGGGTACGGGTGAAGATCATGACACTGTGGAAGTCTGTTTTCTCAAGGAGGGAGAGGAGTAGTTCATCCCGCTGATTCATGGAAACAGGGTAAAAAGCGTGGGTTACGGTAGAGGGCACCTCGCGACGGGCGATTTCAACTTCCACCGGGTCCTTGAGACACCACTGTGCGAAGGTCTGAATGGCCGGAGGCATGGTGGCGGAGAAGAAGAGAGTCTGGCGTGCTTCCCAGGGACAAAGGTTCACGATCTTGCGGACGTCGGGCAGGAAGCCCATGTCCAGCATGCGATCGACCTCATCGAGGACGAGAACCTTCATCTCGCCGAAACGCATGGAGCCGCGATAGAACAGATCAATCAGGCGCCCCGGAGTGGCGACCACCACGTCGGCTCCCCGTTCCAGCTGGTCGACCTGTTTTCCGTAGCCCACCCCGCCGTGGAGGAGAGCCACCCCGAAGTCGGTGTGCTTCCCGTAGTGCTCAAAGGACTCGGACACCTGGTGGGCCAGTTCGCGGGTGGGCTCAAGGACCAGACACTGGGGGGTTCCCATCGGCTTGAGCTTGCTGAGGATGGGCAGGGCGAAGGCGGCCGTCTTTCCGGTGCCTGTCTGGGAGGCGCCAATAACATCGCGCCCTTCGAGGACGAGTGGAATCCCTTGCTCCTGAATAGGGGTGGGATTGGTGTAACCGGACTCTTCAATGGCCTTCAGGACACCTTCCGAGAGCCCAAGCTCCGCAAATGACATGGCGCTACGTAGAGGCAGCTGAGAATGGGGTCAAGGTCAATGCCCGGGTCCCGGTGAAAGAGGAATTGCACGATTGGTGCAGAACGGCTGGTCATTCGGCAGGGTTCACGTTATGCTGTTGTCCGATGTCGGAGCTCCTGAAATACGGCGGACCGGTTTTCTGGCTCCAGGCCGCCCTCGCCTTCCTTGCCATTGTCTACGTTCTGGAACGGCTCCTTTACTTTCACGGTGTTCGTGTTAATGCCGCCGATTTCCTGCTGGGAATCTCGAATCATATTCGCCGGAAGGCCTTTGCAGAGGCCATTCACGAGGCGGACAGGGTGCCCGGTCCGGTAGGCCGGATCGTGCATAGCGTCCTGATCCGCCATCACATGGAACGTAAGGATCTGCGTGAGATCGCCGATGAGGCGGTGTGCATGGAAGTGCCCCGTATCGAGAAAAATTTGCGTGCGCTTCTCGGGATCGCATTGGTGGCGCCTCTGGCCGGATTGCTCGGAACCTCACTGGGTTTGCTTGACGTCTTTACTGAAATTCGCGAGGCCGAAGGGGAAGTTGCCCTCGCCCACCTGGCGGAGGGGACCTTCCTGAGTCTCGTAACGACTGCGGCGGGGCTTTGTATCGCAACCTGCTCCTATGTCTTCTACCTGACCATGCTGGGGAAGGCCAAACGGTTGCTCTATCGGTTGCAGCGTACGGGAATCGAGGTCGTCAATCTCATAGTCGACGCGCGTTCCAATTCCGAGATTGTCTCCTTCAGAGAAGAGGTTGAGGCACAGCAGGAGAAGGAGCGGGAATCACGGAGCGGAGAATCGTGAAGGCCCAGATTTCACTCCCGGAGAGGCCCTCCGCCCTGTATCTCCTGGCGGTTCTGGACCTGCTCGCGGTTCTCCTGATCTTCTTCGCACTTATCCCGGCAGTGGCGGAGCAGGCCGGGATGCCCCTGAACAGGATGAAATTCAGTTCGCGGATGGATACCATTTCTCCTGGAAAACGTGTGAGCCTCTTTGGTCGGAGTGGACCGCAGCCGCGTTTTCATCTGGGAAGGAATCAGATCGAATTCGAGAACCTGGCGGGTGAGTTGAGTCGACTCAAGGAAGAGCGGGGGATCGAGGTTCTGGTGGCCGTGTTGGACGAGGATATGAAGTTTGGCCTGGTGAGCGAACTTGAAAAAGTGGCGGACCAGGTGGGGATCGAAGTGATTCTGGGCGGAAGATTTGAAATGGAGAAGACGGGCTTTCGCAACCTGAGAGAGGATTCGTCCGAGTCCGAAGCAGAGGAGGACCAGGATGGAGCGGAGGAGTAAGTGTCGCCGCACGGTGCGGGACGAAGAGGCTGGACTGCTGTTTCGCTGGCGCATTGGCAGGGGATCCGCCCGGAGGACCATGATGGCGATTGTTCTGGCGACAGTGCTTTGTGTCGTGGGGGCTCTGCTCGTCCGGGTGGAAGGTTCGCAGGAGGGTCGGGGTCGCCGGGAGGCGGCTCGAATAACAGTGCTTACGCCGGGAAGTGAATCATCACGGCGCTGGTTGGCATGGGCACGTCAGGAGGCACCCTTTCTTGATCGATGGGAACCGACAGGGAATGGAACTCTGCAGGTCAGGATGGAACGGCTTGAAGCCGTCCTGCTGGCCGAGACAAGGCATGAGGCCCTGCTCCATCCGTCGGCAGAGAGGCCGATACGAAGTGATTTGCCTCCGATTTTCGATCCGGTCCGGCCCCGGCTTCCGCAGTTGAAGCGAAACATGGCACGGCTGAAGACTGGCATTGATGTGGAAGGACACATCATCACCGAGGCTGACGAGGCTCTGCGGGAGCGTTGGGGCAATCCTCCGCCCGCCAGTCCGGTGCGGGACCTGCTGACCGAAGGACAGAACCAACCCGAAGGGGTGCAACTGCGGGAATTGCTCGGTCTGGATCGCAGGTTTCGCGTAAGTGTGAACCAGCACGGGATGATTGAAACCTGCCAGGTGCTCGACCCTGACGAGCGGGAACTGGATGATTTGCTTGCTCGGTGGCTGCGCGGGCAGCGTCTCAAGCCGGGTGAAGACGAATTGGCCTGGGGAGAGATCCGGGTGCGTGTGCGTGGGGTAGCAGGAGAGGAGAAAATGCCACATTCGGACTAGCATGATCGAGTTGGATTTGCCACAGTTTTTCGTGATGATTCTGGCCCTTGTGGCGGTGGGGACCGGATTGGGAATTCTTGTGAACGAACTTCGTGAGCGGCGCGTGGTCCGGGAGGTGCGCCGGAATATCCTGCGATGTCGCATCTGTGGAACGGTTTACCGGAAGGAGGGGCAGGATACGGTCCAATCCTGCCCTGAGTGTGCCAGCCTCAACCCCTGTGGTCGTGATCGTCGACTGGGATGAGACTTGCGCAACAGCGCTCACCGGTTTAGGGAAGTTCTGAGCTTGTCAGGGCCTTGATGATCTTATGTCTGAACGCAGAGTTGTAGTGACCGGCATTGGCGCGATCAGCCCCCTTGGGAACGATCTGGTCACCACTTGGGAAGGGCTCAAGGAAGGTCGTTCGGGTATCGGGAAGATTGAGCAGTGCGAGGTTTCGGATTTTCCCTGCCAGATCGCCGGGGAGGTGAAGGAGTTTGATCCCAAGCCTTTCTATGCCAATCCGAAGGATGTGCGCCGGTCGGATCGCTACACCCAGTTCGCTCTTCCGGCCGCCCGAATGGCTCTGGACGATAGCGGAATGGATCCTTCGGCGGTGGATAAGACCCGGGTGGGAGTGATCGTGGGGAGCGGGATCGGTGGTCTGCACACCCTGGTGGAGCAGCACACCATTCTCATGGAAAAGGGGCCGGCCCGGGTGAGTCCGTTCGTGATTCCGATGATGATCGCGAATATCGCAACTGGAATGATTTCGATGGAGTACGGTTTCGGGGGACCCAGCATGTCCATTGTCACGGCCTGTGCCACCGCCAACAACTCCGTGGGTGAAGCGTGGCGTATTATCAAGTTTGGTGATGCGGAAGCCATCCTGGCGGGGGGAGCGGAGGCCTCGATCCGGGATATGGGACTGGCCGGGTTCAGCAACATGCGGGCCCTGAGCTGTCGTAACGATGAACCGGAGCGCGCCTCGCGTCCGTTTGACGCCGATCGTGACGGATTCGTGATGGGGGAAGGTGCCGGGGTGGTCATGCTGGAGGAGTTGGAACACGCTCTGAAACGTGGTGCGCGGATCCATGCAGAATTGGCGGGCTACGGTGTGAGCGCCGATGCCCATCACCTGAGTGCGCCCTCGCCAGATGGAACCGGTCCCGCCCGCGCGATGAAGATGGCGATGAAGCATGCCGGGGTGAATCCCGAGGAAATCGACTACCTGAATGCGCACGGGACTTCTACGCCACTTGGAGACATCGCAGAAACCCTGGCCATCAAGGTGGCTTGTGGGGATCATGCCACCAGTGGACTGGCAGTGAGTTCCACCAAGTCGATGACCGGCCACCTTCTAGGGGCAGCCGGTGCCATTGAGTTGGCGGCCTGTATCATGGCGATCCGGGACGGGGTCATTCCTCCCACTATCAACCTGGAGAACCAGGATCCCCAATGCGATCTGGACTACGTGCCGAATGAGGCCCGCGAGGCGAAGATCAAGGTGGCAGCGAGTAATGGCTTCGGTTTCGGGGGACACAACGCGACCCTGATTGTCAAAGCCTTCCAGGGGTAGGGCGGTTTCAGCTTTCCCTCTGGTCCCCGGGAAGAGGTGCTGATGAGGAGAGGGGCTTGGCGCCACTGTGGCAGCCACCCGGTCCGGGGGAAAACGGGACGACTCTCCCCGATGGAAATTAACGGCGTGCCCCATGAAGAGGCTGCCGTCCACTCAGGAAGGATTTTCCTGGGACGCGTGTGCGGCAGCAGCAGCCTTGCGTTCTTCGATTTTCCTCTCGGTCGCTTCCGAGACATAGCGCCAGCGCACACGGTTGCGTTTGATGGCGGTGCGGTGCTTGCGGATCTTGCGTTGGGTAGGCGTTTCAAAGGCCCGGCGGCGCCGCATTTCCTCAATGATTCCCTCCGTGTCGAGCTTTTGCTTCAACCGCTTGAGGGCCCGGTCGACAGACTCGCCCTTCTTTACCTGGATGCCGCGCTCGTAACTTTTTGCCATACGAATAGAGGAATAGATAAATTCAGCCCCTTCACTGGGGGCGCGGAGACTAGGAAGGCTCGACGAGGCCGTCAAGCGGAGATTTTGTAGCAACAGCGGGAATTTCAGGTCGCAAAACCTGCGTCTCCCGCCTGCCGGATGCTAGGCTTGGCGCCCACAGCACACCTTGTATTTCTTTTCCGATCCGCACGGGCAGGGTTCGTTGCGGCTCACCTTTATGCTGGGACGGCGTTTTGGGATGTTGAGCTTGAGCCCGCCGCCATCACCTTGAGTTCCACCGGATGTGGCGGCCGGTCCGGAGGTGGCCAGATGGCCGGAACCAATTCCACCCGCCTGGCCTTCCTGGTCGTTCATCTCGAAGGGAAGATTGTGCAGGAATTGTTCGAACTTCTCAAGATTGGTGGTGCTCCGGAAGAGATTGTTCAGCACCTCGCCCTCGATGTTGTCCATGAGGGTGACGAACAGGTTGTAGGCCTCGTTCTTGTATTCCACGAGAGGATCCTTCTGGCCCTGGGCTCTCAGGTGTACGCCATCTCGCAGGGCATCCATGTTGTAGAGGTGTTCCTGCCAGAGTCGGTCGATGGCCACCATGATGATGTGGCGTTCGAGTTGGTCAAGGAGGGCAGGATCCTCCATCTGGACCTTGAGCTCGTAGGCTGTCTTTACTTTTTTGATGAGGAGCTCGCTGATTTCCCCGGGGTCCTTTCCATCAAAGGCCTCGGGAGAACGGTCGAGGTGAATGGGGAAGGTGGTGTTGGCCCATCCGATGAGTTCGTTGTAGTCCGGCGAGCCCTCGTCGCGCTCGATGAGGTAGCCCTCAACATGGGAAGGAATGACCTTGTCAACGATCTCGTAGATGAGTTCGCGGGGATCTTCCGAGGTAAGCACCTCGTTCCGGTAGCCATAGACGACCTCGCGCTGGTTGTTCATGACGTCGTCAAAGTCCAGGACGTACTTCCGGCGGCGGTAGTGGAGCTGTTCCACACGCTTCTGGGCGGTTTCCACCGAGCGGTTGAGCCAACGGTGCTCAAGGGCCTCGCCGTCTTCCATGCCGAAGCGCTCCATCATGCTGGTCATTCTCTCGGCTGCGGCAAAGTTGCGCATGAGATCGTCTTCGAAGGAGATAAAGAACTGCGAGGCACCGGGATCGCCCTGGCGGGCGCAACGTCCGCGCAGCTGACGGTCGATGCGTCGTGATTCGTGGCGCTCGGTACCCACCACCATGAGACCACCGAGATCGGGAACACCATTCGCCAATTTGATGTCGGTTCCACGGCCTGCCATGTTGGTGGAGACCGTGACGGAGCCCTTTTGTCCCGCCCGGGTCACGATTTCGGCCTCTTGCCGGTGGTATTTGGCGTTGAGTACCGAGTGTGGAATCTTGGCGCGCTTGAGCATGCGCGAAAGGGTCTCGGAAGCCTCCACGGAGGCGGTTCCCACCAGGACGGGCTGTCCTGCCTGGTGGCATGACTGGATGGCGTTAACCACGGCATTGTACTTTTCCCGGCGCGTCTTGAAGACCTGGTCGTTGAGATCGTCACGCTGATTCGGCTCATTGGTAGGGATAGGGAGAACGTCGAGACGGTAGATGTCGGAAAACTCGGCGGCCTCGGTCTCAGCTGTTCCGGTCATGCCCGCCAGTTTCTCGTAGAGACGGAAGTAGTTCTGGATCGTGATGGTGGCGTAGGTCTGTGTTTCACGCTCGATTTCGACGCCTTCCTTGGCTTCCACCGCCTGGTGGAGTCCGTCGGACCAGCGGCGCCCGGGCATTTCGCGACCGGTATTTTCGTCGACGATGACAACCTTGTTGTCCTGCACGACATACTCGACATCCTTCTCAAAGAGGCAATAGGCCTTCAAGAGCTGGGAGATGGAGTGCATTTTTTCGCCCCGGCGGTCGAGATTCTCCTCGACTGTCTTCTTTTCCTTCTGAGCGGCTTCCTCATCGAGCTCGGGATTGGCGTCGATTTCGGCAAAGGCCTCGGCCAGATCGGGCAGGATGAAGGCCTCGGGGTCGTCAGGGGAGAGATATTCCCTGCCCATTTCCATCAGGTCGGCGTCGTGGCCCTTCTCGTCGATGGTGAAGTAGAGTTCCTCCTTCACCGCGAAGAGTTCCTTCTTCTGCGCATCCTGGTACATGGAGAGCTCACTCTTCTGCACCAGTCGACGCAGGTCAGGGTCTTCCATCAGGCGCATGAGCTGGCGGTTACGGGGTTGGCCCTGCTTGATCTTGAAGAGACAGCGCCCTGCCTCGTCCTCTTCCTCGTTCTCGAGGTGCTTCTTGGCCTGGGCCGCCAATTCGTTGCAGAGGGCGTTCTGCCGTTTGACAAGCTGTTCCACCAGCGGCTTGTGCCGGACATACTGTTCGGTAGAGGAACTCATGACGGACGGACCCGAAATGATGAGAGGGGTGCGCGCTTCGTCGATGAGGATGGAGTCGACCTCGTCAATGATGGCGAAGTAGTGCGTGCGCTGCACCTGCTCGTCCTGTGAGGAAGCCATCCCGTTGTCGCGCAGGTAGTCGAAACCGAACTCGGAATTGGTGCCGTAGGTGATGTCGCAGCGATACTGCTCGCGGCGGAGGGGCGGGGGTTGCTGGTTCTGGATGCATCCCACGGTGAGACCGAGGAACTTGAAGACCGTGCCCATCCACTCGGAATCGCGCCGGGCCAGGTAATCGTTGACGGTCACCACGTGTACACCGAGTCCGGTCAGGGCATTCAGAAAGACGGGAAGGGTTGCCACCAGAGTCTTGCCTTCCCCGGTCCGCATCTCCGCGATCATCTTGCGGTGGAGGGCAATTCCGCCGATAAGCTGCACGTCGAAGTGCACCATGTCCCACTCAACGGTTTGATCGCAGATCTCAATGGTTTCCCCGACGAGGCGCCGGGCGGCGTTTTTCACCACCGCAAATGCCTCGGGGAGAATGGAGTCGAGATACTTGCTGCGTAGACCGGGAAAGCGATCCTCAATTTCGCGGAAGGCCTCCTTGGCGTTCTCGATTGATTCCGGATCCGCTCCCACCCGGTCAGGAAGGCTTGGAAACTCCTTGCGCAGGGAGCCGAGGCGTTGCCCAATCCGGTCAGCCATCTCGGTGAGTTGGCCGGAGTCCATCTGCTCGATCTCACGCTTGGTGGCAGTCTCCAGGGGCAGATAGCGGTGGAGGTGTTTCTGCCAGCCCGTGACCTTCTCATGGATGGTGTCGAGGGACTCCTTCTGAAGGGTCTCTTCGATCTTGTTGACTTTGGCCACCACCGGCCACATGCGCTTCACTTCGCGCTGGTGTTTCGATCCGACGATCTTCTGGAGGATCCACTTGATCATGAGGGGAGGGGAGCCATTGAAAATGCTGTGAAAAGCGGCGGTTTCCATACACGGAGGGGCCGCCAAGGGCAAGGCACTGTGCGTTCAGAATCCGTATTTGCAAGATGCCATTGACTGGTGCTGCGGGTGGAGAATCCGGAAAGTTCCCACTTCCAGCCCCCATCCCTGGCCACCTGCAAGGATTGAATTCTGATGCCTGATACTTGAATATTAGAGATTGAGATATGCTTTATTCGAATCCGGAAGGCGATTGCTGCCTGTGGGAAGCCCCTAGATGCTTACGGCATTGAAACCGCCGTCGACAATCATCTCCGTGCCGGTGATGAAACCGCCTGCCTTGTTGGAGGCAAGCAGGAGGGTGGCTCCGATCAGTTCATGGGCTTTGCCGAAGCGAGCCATCGGGGTGTGATCCATGATCTGTGCCACGCGGTCGGGAGTGAGGACCTTGCGGTTTTGTTCGGCCGGAAAAAAGCCAGGAACCAGGGTGTTGACCCGAATTCCGTGTGGTGCCCATTCCCGAGCCAGATTACGGCTGAGGTTATGCACCGCCCCCTTGGAGGCCGAGTAGGTGAAGACCCGGGAAAGGGGATTGAGGCCGGAAATGGATCCCAGGTTGATGATTGAGCCGGGCACGTTGTTGTCGAGAAAATAGGCCCCAAAGCTCTGACAACCACGGAGAACGCCCGCCAGATTGACATTGATGATGTGAGCGAATTCATCTTCCGTGATGTCGAGGACGGGGGTGGGGGAGTTCACCCCCGCTCCGTTGACGAGGATGTCGACCCGACCGCATTGGGCGACTACTTCGTTGCACAGGGTATCGAGGGCGGCCCGGCTTTCCACATCGGCGGAAATAAAACGGGATTTCCCGCCCTTTTCAGCGATAGAAGCCACGCGGGAGGCGGCCTTTTTCTCGCTTCGGCCGACCAGGACAACCTCGGCACCCGCTTGCGCCAGCCCTTCGGCCATGGCACCGCAGAGTTCACCGGTGCCGCCGATCACGACAGCGATTTTGCCGTCGAGGGAGTAGAGTTCGGTGAGGAATTCGGACATGGGGAGCGCCTTCTAGAGGGGGCGGGAGACAAGGTCAACTGCAGGGGGCGCATGGGATCTCCGATCCTTGAGCAGGAAAGGACATTGGGCCGGTCGATCGTCTCCCGGTGGAGAGGCTTCTATTTCCGGGAAGGAATGGAAAGGTCGTGGTGTCAGGACGGAAATATTCTGGACGGAAAACCAGGTTGAAATGTCCTCTGTAATTATTAAGGTTTCCAAAATTCATCTACCGTGATCAGAAGATATTGTATGGTTTTGGGACATTGGCCCAATATATTGTGAAAACACCCTTCTGTACTTGCTCACTTCAGGGAGGCTCTCTAGCTTTTTGGCACGCCGTAAGTATTCAACGTTCGAATGCATCTCAAATCGCTCGTCCTCCAAGGTTTCAAGTCATTTCCTGAACGCACCACCTTCGAATTTCATGAGGGAATCACAGGGATTGTGGGGCCCAACGGATGTGGAAAATCCAATGTGGTGGACGCGGTGCGGTGGGTGCTGGGGGAAACCTCGGCAAAGGCCCTGCGGGGCGGAGAGATGGCGGATGTCATCTTCAATGGCACGGACAAGCGCAAGGCGCTGCCCATGGCGGAGGTGACCCTCAATCTCACCGACTGTGAGGAGGCCCTCAAGACGGACTTCAACGAGGTGGCTATTACGCGCAGGGTGTTCCGGGACGGCAAATCCGAGTACCGCATCAACGAGACGCTGTGTCGTCTTCGTGACATTCACGAGCTCTTCATGGACACAGGGATCGGGCGGGCGGCCTACTCCATCATGGAGCAGGGCAAGATCGATCTTCTCCTGAGCGCCAAACCGGAGGATCGGCGCCAGGTCTTTGAGGAAGCTGCCGGGATCACGAAGTTCAAGAAGGAGAAAAAGGAGGCCCTGCGCAAACTGGAGTATACCGAGGCGAATCTCCTGCGGGTCAACGATGTGCTGGTGGAGCAGGGGCGACGTATCAATTCCCTCAAGCGCCAGGTTGCCAAGGCGCGGCGTTACCAGGCCCTCGCCAACGACGTCAAGATTCTCGATACCCATCTCTGCCACAAGGGCTTCAGCGAACAGGCGGCTGAGCGGGAGGAACTGGTGAATTCCCTGAAGTCGATTGAACAGCAGCGCGGGTCATTTGAGGCAAGCCTGCCCGAAGTTGAGATGGAAGTGGTGGGGGCACGGGACAAGGCCACCAATCTGGAGAGTGAACTCTCGGAACTGCGGCAACGTCTCTCCAGCCATCACAACGCGGCTCACACCGCCGAGAGCCGGATCCTCTTCAACGAGGAACGTTGCAGGGAATTGCGCGAGCGAATCCAGACCAATCGAGATGATCTGGAGGTGGCCGAGGAGAAACTCGCACAGCAGGAACTGGATTTCAATGTCTCCAAGGAGGAGCTCGATGCGTTGCTCAAGTGCATTGAGGAGCGGGACGAGGCTCTCTCGCAGAAGACCGCCCTGGTTGATGAACTGGGTAGTCAGCGAGAGTCGAGTGCCAATCGGCTCTACGAGGCACGGGAGGAGGCGAAACGCCTGGAGACGTCGGTCGCTTCAGCGGAAGCCCGTATTGAGAGTGCGGACGTCTCGTCTGCCGCGAGTCGCGATCGACTCCGCCGTCTCAAGGAGGAGGAGGAAGTGCTGCAGGTAGAGATTGTGGAACTGCAGACCACCGAGGGAGAACTGAAGGGTAAGATTGCGGAGGAAGAAGAACGGACCAGGCAGATTGAAGAACAGAAACTGGCGACCGAACGTTCCTTTCAGCACGCCCGTGGAGATCTGGAGTCCTGCCGGGAGCGGCGCTTTGAACTGGACCGGAACCTGACCGCACGGCGTTCCCGGTTGGAGTTGTTGCAGCAACTTCAGGCCCGGGGAGAAGGTCTCAGGGAAGGGACCCAGAGTGTGCTGGCCGGATTGGATGATCCCCACCTGGTCAAACCGGGCCTGCGGGGGGTGCTGGGAAGCAAGTTGCAGGTGCGGAGCGGTTTCGAACGAGCCGTGGAAGGTGCCCTGGGATCGAATCTGGAGGCGATCCTGGTGCGCGATGCGGAGTTGGCCGATGCTATTCTCGACCGTCTGGCGCAGAGCGGGCAGGGAGAAGTTTCCATCATCGCTCCGGACTGGGTGAATCCGGAGCATGAACGACAGTTGATGACTGTGCCGGAAGGGGCGGAGTGCTGGGTCGCCGACTGTGTGGAGTCGGAGCAGGAAGTCGGTTCCATCGTGGCAAAGTTGCTGGAAAACGTCCTGGTGGTGCGAGACCGGGCAGCAGCGCATGACCTGCGCTCGCAGAATTCTGCCTGGTCCTGTGTGACCCTGGCGGGTGAAATCCTGCGTCCGGAGGGAATTTTTCGGGGCGGCCGGGCTTCCGGGGAAGCGGGAAAATCCATGCTGGAGCGACACAAGGAGGTCGCCGAGTTGGAGGAAGAGGTGAAGCATCTCGGGGTTATCCTGCACGAGGAGAGCGACAAGGTGCTCTCACAGGAGCACCGTGCGGACGAATTGCAGGCCTCGGCAGAGCAGGCCAAGGATCGATTACAGCGTCAGCAGGTGGAGCTTTCCACCCTGCACGGACGGGCTTCACTGGCCGGCCAGGAGGTAAGTTCTTTCGAGAGCAAGTTGGCCAACGTGACACGCGAGCAGGAGGAGATTCAGGCCCGCGAGGAGAGTGCAAATGAGGCACGAGGTGTCCTGGAGAGGGACTTGAGCGAAGCGCGGGAACGGTTGGAAACAGTGGAAAGCGAGATCAACCGCCTGAGCATGCAGCTTGAGGAGCTGGGCCGCCGCGAAGCCGAGGAGCGCGAGGAGCAGGGGAAACTGCAGACCGCGCTGGCTGTCGAGCGCCGGGCCCGGGAAGCAGCCGAGCAACAGCAGGTGCCCATCCAGACGCGGATCGGAGAATTGCGCGAGATCAACAGTCGCCGTCTATCCGAGATCGAGGAATTCGAAAGGCGGATCGGATCAGCGGAGCAGGAGGATGAGGGACTGGGGGAGGAGATTGCGGAGCGTGGTCGCCAAGGGCAGAAGGTGGAGGCGGAACTGAACGACGCCGGAGCGCGCCGCGGCGAGCTTCAGCAGGCAATCAATGGTGCTGAGGCCTCTCTTTCCGATTTGCGCCACAGGATCGATCAATTGGGCGGGCAGCGGGGGAAGGAGGAGGTTGCCCTGGCCAAGATCGAGATGCGCCTGGAAAAACTCCTGGAGAGCGTGATGGAGCGCTATCAGGTGGATCTGCAGACCTTTGAACCCGATTCCCACACGCTCCTTGCCTGCATGATGGAGCAGCGCAAGGCCATGCGGGCCCTCGAGAAACGGCGAGCCACCCTGGCGGCGAAGGCGGATGAAGAAGAGGGGGGGATTTCGGCCGATGACAATGCCCTGGGACAGAGTGATGGTGAGGAGTCCGATCACGCTGAGGCGTCCGAACCACAGGACGAAGAGTCGATCACCATCACGGAACGCGTGGAAGAAGAGCTTGAGAATATCGAGCTTGAGGACGGTCCGGACTGGAAGTTCATCGAGGTTGTGGTGGTCGAACTCCGGGGCAGACTGGACAGGATGGGACCGGTCAATATCGATTCCATCGATGAATACGAGGAATTGGAAGAGCGCCATAACTTCGTGAGGGGGCAGCACGACGACCTCGTTATCGGCAAGGAAGAGCTCCTTAATGTGATCGAAAAGATCAACACCGAGACAACCATTCTCTTCGCGGAGACCTTCGAACAGGTGCAGACCAACTTCCGGGAGATGTTCAAGGAACTCTTCGGATCCAGCGCCAAGGCCGATCTCATCCTGTTGGATGAAGGGGATCCGCTCGATTGCGGAATCGAGGTTATCGCCAAACCTCCGGGCAAGAAGTTGCAGTCCATCACCCTGCTCTCCGGGGGTGAGCGCTCCATGACAGCGGTGGCTTTGCTCTTCTCTATCTACATGGTGAAACCCAGTCCGTTCTGCGTTCTGGATGAACTGGATGCTCCTCTTGATGAATCCAATATCGGGCGTTTTCTCAAGGTGCTCGATCGCTTCGTGGACCAGAGCCAGTTTATCATTGTGACTCACAACAAGCGGACCATGAACCGTGCGGATGTGATCTACGGGGTGACCATGGAGGAGTTCGGAGTGTCCAAGCCGGTGGGCATGCGTCTCACCGCGGCTGATACGAGAAAAGGAGAGGCCAAGGGAGCGGCTTCGCGGGCCGCCCGACGGTTGGACGGGGACGAGTGAGGCAGAGGACTGGCGGGTTTCCAGGCATGCCGTCAACCAAAGGGGGTGCCTGCGCCCCGGGAGGGGGAGGAGTCAATCCAGAGGGGTTGCTGCGGCGATTGATCTGCAGAGAACGATCTCCTGCAGCCTAAAAGGGGAGTTTGGGACCTCCTTTTCCATCCATACCGCCCATGAGGTCCTCCATGCCGCCCATGCCTCCCATGTCGCCCCCACCGAGGGCGCCAAGTTGCTTCATCATGTTCTTCATCTTGCCCTTCGACTTCATCATCTTGCGCATCATGCCGAACTGCTTGAGGAGCTGATTGACCTCAAGGAGAGTGCGACCGGAGCCGCTGGCAATGCGTTTGCGGCGTGTGCCCTTGATGATCTCGGGGCGGGTGCGCTCTCTGGGAGTCATGGAAAGCACGATGGCCTCCATGTGCTTGATTCGGTTTGAATCGAGGGCGCCGGAAGGAAGCTGTTTCTTGATCTTGTTGAAGCCGGGGAGCATGCCGAGCAGTCCCTCAAGGGGGCCGAGATTCTGGAGCATCTTCATCTGCTCAAGAAAGTCGTTAAAATCGAAACGTCCCTTCTCCAGTCGTTTGGCGGCCTTGGCAGCCTTCTCCTCGTCGAGGTGTTCAGCGACCTGCTCGACCATGGAGATGGTGTCTCCCATGTCGAGGACCCGGCCCGCCATGCGGTCGGGATGAAACTCATTGAACTGGTCGAGCTTTTCCCCTTCGCCCACATACTTGATAGGTCGACCAGTGACCGCACGCATGGAAAGGGCTGCGCCACCGCGGGCGTCTCCGTCGAGCTTGGTGAGGACGATTCCGCTGAGAACGACCGCCTCGTCGAAGGTTTGAGCCACCTTGACAGCCTGCTGTCCGGTGGCGGCATCCGCCACGAGGAGGGTCTCGTTGGGCTTGAGAAACTTGTGGAGGTTCTGCAGTTCCTTGACGAGGGCCTGATCGACTTCCTGTCGCCCTGCGGTATCAAAGATAATGCAGGATCCTGACTGTCGTTCCGCCCACTTCAGAGCGGCCTTTGCTACCTTCACCACGTTCTTTTCTCCTGCCTCCGGAGTATAGCAGGGGAC